>CAYPCG010000035.1:0-15359 GCA_964409175.1 uncultured Burkholderiaceae bacterium | reverse complement strand
CGCAGGGTTCAATCGAAGATATCACTCAGCCAGGACTTGTGTTTCTTGTAGTGGCCTGGACGAGAATCTGCATAGGGTCTTGAATCCTGTCGATAGGGCTGCTGCGGCGCCTGTGCGGGCGCAGCGCTGACGGCGGCGCGCTCAATAAGTTTGTCGAGTTCGCCACGGTCAAGCCAGACCCCCCGGCACGAAGGGCAATAGTCGATTTCAATTCCTTGGCGCTCGGAGATCACGAGCTGTGGGTCTTTACACACGGGACATTGCATAGGGCGCTCCTTGCTGAAAACTTGCAGATAGATCCAAAATCTCTGGACAAGTTCCCTGGGAGGGGGGTGCGATTGGATAGCCCCTAGAGAAATAGGTAAATAATTGGCTCTGTTATCTGAATTCAGGGATGACTAGGTCAAATAGCTCGATCCGCTAAGCACGGGAGATAGCCGTGGTAGGCCAGAAGAAATTCTACTGATCGCGGCTGTAGCAGACTTTTTACAGAGTGCTTAAACTGATCGTCGTAACGTCAATCAAGCCTCAGAGTCTCCTATCAGACTCTCATGGAGCTAAAGGGGCTCCTTATGCCTAGACCAAAAACGATTTCTGCTAAGGGGAGAACATGGAGTACACGATAAAGGAGTCAAATCAAACGGTCTATTCGGATAAGCTTGGACTTACCCCGCTTTCAACGATTTATTCTGAGGGGGCATCGAATACGATGTATCTTGGCGATTCAGTCGCTGCTGCCCCCTCTCTCGGGACGAATTACATTTATGGAATAGATAAATACAATTTACTCCAGTACTTTAAAAGTCCAAGTGGAATAACGGTAGATGCTGTGAAGGGCTTTGTAAAGAATGGCTGGGGCGGTACAGACTACTTTTCGGGAATAACGGGTTACCAGGGGAGCGGTTTCTCGGACTATTTCAGAGGTTCGAGCAAGGATGAAATTTTTTACACAGGCGGTGGCGCTGATACCGTTATTGGTGGAGGAGGGTGGGACAGGGTCACGTTTTATTCTCAGCCGTCGACGGATTTCAAGATTGAAGTTCTTGAAGAAGGAGTTCGATTTAGACTGACTGAGATTAAGTATCCTCAAAACGTAAAAGTTTTTGAGGATATTGATCAAATTGAGTTTGGTGACCGAAGTGTTTTTGCGCCGATCAAAACTGGTTATGCACTCAACGCCAAGGTCTTAGGTATATGGCAACCTATCGACTCTAGTCTACATACCGATACTTACAATCCGAATATTGCGAATTCATTTTGGGGGAACCTTACGTTTGGTTCAGCGGGCCTTGAGGGGATGGTCGCTGTTGGTTGGGCATATTCAGGATTTGATAACAAGTCCACCTCGATTACTCCCGTAAATTCTTTGCTAATCGAGCAGACGGCAGGCGGTAGCCTCAGGATTGCGAATCAAGACTATCTGTCTACCTCGAGAACGAACGGTGGCGGATCAGTGATTGTTGCTGACTTTAATCGTGACGGGCGAGACGATATCTTTTTGGCGGCTCATAATGAGAGCCCATTTGTTACCGCAGCGAGTACAGTTTATTTAAGTGATGGACCAAGTAAGTTTAAGGTGGTGACGCTGAATGATCAGGTTATGGCCCACGATGCCCAACTTTATCGCGCCGCAGATGGAAACCCCAGGGTCATCATTCAGTCATTTGGGCCAATGAATAACTCTTATTCATTCGACTCCGGATCTTTTGCAATTTCGCCTCAGCCTATTTTGCGAGAGAACGTCGGAGGTATGTCCGTTGCTGTCGCGGATTTTGACGGGCAACCGGGGTTAGAGTTAATCGCGGGGGATGTAAAGATCAAGGGTGGACCCTTTGGTGATGAAAAATTTTATATAGGAATTTATAAATTTGACGGTACTGACCTGAGCGGCACGACTCCTCTAGGAGTGCTCACCCCTTACATGACGAGTCGAGATGAATTTAAGTCGGTCTCCTCACACTGGGGTGTTGGCGTGACCCATGTTTACCGACTATGGGTAGATGACTTTAACCATGATGGAAAGCCAGACATCTTGGCGGGAACCTCGATGTGGAAGCAGGAACCATCGGGTGCATTTTTGTATCCGAGCATGCTTCAAATGTTTCAGAACTCTGGAGGTCTAAAGTTTGCTGATGTAACTGACAGTTTTAACAAGGATTTTCCAGTCCATTCGGCGGAGGTCGACTACAACTTACAGATTCGAGATATCGATCGATCTGGAATTAACTCATATTTGTCGAGTGGACCGACCTACGAGGGTGAGTCAAGGCAGCAAAATTTCATCTTGCTCAATGACGGCACCGGAAAGTTATATGAGTACAAACGAAAAGAATTCATTGACTATTGGTCTGACGTTAAAGCCTTTGCGAGAACTCAGGGCTACCAGGCAAGCTTCGCCGAGTTTCACCCCTATCTGGATGGCGCTGGACGGATTTCTTTTGCGGTCGAGATGTCACTCATCAAGGAGCGAGACAATCAGCCCGATCGTCGGTTGATTGTTGAGCTCCCATTAAAACTTGATCCTAAGAACGATTTCGAGCTTGATGTCTCGATATCGAATCGGAATGAGAGCGTACTGATGAGAACGTGGGCGGGTAATGACAAGCTCTACGACAGCGGGGCAAATGCTCTTAAAGGAGCACTGATCGACGGCGGCCTTGGACTGGATGTGAGTCAGTATTCTGGGAAACGCGGTGATTACGAGGTTCAGGTCTTATCCACGACGGAGACCTTGATTAAGTCTATATCGGGCGCGGTACCCAAGATCTATTCTGATACCTTAAAGAATTTCGAGCGATTGATATTTTCGGATATCTCAGTGGCTCTCGATATATCGGGGGGCGCGGGTCAGGCGTATCGGATTTATAAGGCTGCATTTAACCGTTCACCAGACACTGAAGGTTTGGGATATTGGATCGCGCAGATGGATCTTGGAATGGCGCTAGTGGATGTCTCCGCTCGCTTTATTGATTCAAAAGAATTCAGAGATATGTATGGTTCTGCACCGACCAACGCAGACTTTCTCACCAAGGTCTACACCAATGTGTTGGGGCGGGCGCCCGATCAGGGTGGCTTTGATTGGTGGCTCAACGAGATGAATACCAATCCTGAGAAAACTAGGGCGAAAGTACTAGCGGACTTCAGTGAGAGTGCTGAGAACCTCGAGGGCACAGCACCCCTCATTGCTACTGGTATCTTGTTCGAACCTTGGGGGGGCTAGCCGCGGGGTTCATAAGTGCTTGAAATGGCGGAGAGGGTGGGATTCGAACCCACGGTGGACTAACGCCCACGCCTGATTTCGAGTCAGGTACATTCGACCACTCTGCCACCTCTCCGAAGGGTCGAATTCTACCCTAGGATGACCTAGCGCCGTTCCGCCTCGCGGTCGATGGCGTGGGCCAGTTTCAGGTCTTTTTCGGTCAGGCCGCCTGCGTCGTGCGTGGTGAGGCGAACAGACACTCGGTTGTAAACGTTCTGCCATTCGGGATGATGGTCCATCGCCTCGGCGTGGCGTGCCACTCTGCTCATGAAGGCGAATGCCTCGGTGAAGTCCGAGAATTTAAATTCCCGCTGTATCGACCCGCCTGCATCCCGATCGATTGACCAATGGGGCAGGGTTTCTGCGGCATTTTCAAAGACGGATGACGAGTTTTCAGCGGGCATTGGGCAGTCTTGGATGTTGAGGGTTGCCTTAGAAGGCGACGGACTTGCTCCGCATCGCCCTTCCGGACAACAATCCTAACCAGGGAGCTCACAAAAGGGTTCAAAACCCTATTTCTCACGGGTGGTTTATGGCAAGAGATAACTTAATTCGTCTGGTCCAGCTGAGCTTCTGGGCGGTCGTTGTATTTTCAGTGGTCCTGTTTGCCGGTGCGCAGACCGGCGGCTTCGGTGTTCCAGCAGCGCTGGGAGCCATTTTGTTTCTGATCATCATGTCAAGCGCCATGGTCAGTCGCCGCTCCGCTTCCGAGGGGACTGCAAGGCATGGGTTTCTGCAAGGCGTCATGGTGCAGAAACAGGCACTGTTCGCCTCGATGATGCAGAACAAGGTCGGAACGCTCATTATCTTGGCGATTCTGGTCGCCTTCGTCTGGCTTGCGCGCACTGCCGTCTAGCTGCGCGTTGAGTCTTTCGATCCGATGGGGTGATTGCAATAGATCTTGGTGGACTGGTTCTGGTTTGGGCCAGTCCGTTCGTGGACACAGTTAAAGCCGTGCTGGGAAACCTGATCTGCATGAGTCGGGATGTTGTAGATCAGTATTGTCGGAATAACACGCAGTCTTTTTAACGTGGCATTTAGAATGACTGCATCAAACGGATTGTAGAGATAGGCAATCAGTGCCTGACCAAAATTCGCGTAGTCGGTTTCTGAGGCATCTGCGACGAGGAATTCTCCCGGGTGCCCAAAGACCTTCTGGTGGTTAGCGCGAGCAATCGGAATAAACGGGGGGTAGTAATCAAGTCCGATGATTCTGGGGCTGATGCTCCTGGCCTGACAGGCGAGCCGCCAGACGATCGGGACCTTTCCTTTGCCGCAGCCGATATCAATGAAGCTATAGTGACTGAATCGAGCGCCAAGCCGTGTCTCAAGCCAGGCGAAAGATCGGTTGATCTCGCTGGTCCAGGAGGCCATATACGGCTTTCCATGGGCGAGGTTCGCGGTGTCATGAAAGCCGATCTTGGCTAAAGGGGTTGTGGTCTCTGTGCCGTAAGTCTTATCGAATAGTTCGCGTTCTTGGTATTCCCATTCGGCTGGGTTTGTCACGAGTTGAACTTTTGAAGAGCGGGACGACATACAAGGAAGGGGTAGTCAATGAAGTTTCTTTTGGTGGTTTTTATCAATCTGAATGCAAATAACCAGCTGATTCACCATTTTGGTGTGCCTTACGACACCCTGCAGGCCTGTGAATCGGCCCGTAAGCTGGTGCAGAACTCGGAGTGGTACACCGTTCGGACGTCCTGCGCCGTGTTCGCGCGTGACCTGAAGTCTCAAATGCCTCAGGTTCAGGGGATGTAACCTAGCCCCCGCTCCACAAGTTAGTGTTCTTGCCCGCCATAAACATCCGCGCGGCAAGAATGCTCGTGGTGTAGAACATCATCTGGCCTTTTTCGTTGTAGACCGCGTAACGGCGGTCGGTCGCGGATATGATGATCGATTCGAAATACATAGTGGCGTCTAGAAAAATCCCTTTACGTCAGGTTTACGGCAAAATTCTGAGATGAGTTTAGCCCTCGGTCAAGCCGTTCTTTTGTTTCAATAAGAGCCAAGTATGTCGGATGTAGTGTCACAGCTGAAATCGTTCTGGGATTCTCGATACCGGGGATCGGAATATGCCTACGGTACCGAGCCCAATGATTATCTGGTGACACAGATGGCGTTGATTCCCAAAGGCGGTCGGGTGCTCTGCCTGGCCGATGGGGAGGGCCGCAATAGCGTGTTTCTGGCGGAAAACGGATTTCAGGTGACAGCGGTAGAACTCTCGAGTGAGGGGATCGAGAAGGCAAAGCGACTTGCCAGTCAGCGTGGCGTGACGGTGACCTTCATCGAGGCAGACGTCAATGCTGTCGAGATCAAACCGGCTGCATGGGACGGCATTGTGTCGATCTTTCTTCACCTGCCTCGCAAGTTACGCCAGGGGCTGCATCAACGCATTCTGCACGGACTTTCCCCGGGTGGGGTCTATCTCTATGAGGCCTACACGCTCGATCAACTCGGAAAGGGGACGGGGGGGCCCAAAGAGCCGCAGGTGCTTGCAGCCCCACAAGAGGTACTCGAGGACTTTCCGCCAGAGCTTGTGCATCACTTTTTCGCCGGAGAGCGTCCGATCCACGAGGGACCCTTGCACAGTGGTGAAGGGGCGATTGCTCAGCTCACGATAAAAAATTAGCGGGCAAGCCGAGTTCCTCCAGAATCGCTGCGTTGTGCTGCCCAACGGCGGGAATGCCATCCATTCGGTAATCAAATTGGTTGTTCACGCCCGGGGGGAGTAGCGCAGGTAATGCGCCGGCCGGGGAGTCCACCATACGCCAACGATCGCGTGCCTGTAACTGAGGGTGTGCCCAGACATCTGCCATCGTATTGACCTGTGCATTCGCGATCGGCGCTTCTTCTAGCCGCGTGATCACCTGCGCTGCGGTAAGTCCACTGAAGACGTCCAGAATGATGGCTTCGAGTGCAGCGCGGTTCTCATTCCGTTTGAAGTTGCTCTCAAACCGAGGGTCGGACTTGAGTTCGGGTTTTTCGAGCACTCGATCGCAGAAGCTCTGCCATTCGCGTTCGTTCTGTAGGCCGAGCATCACCTTCTTGCCATCCCCTGCCGCAAACGGCCCATAAGGATAGATCGTGGCATGGGATGCTGCCGCGCGGGGTGGCGGTGCTGCACCGTCGAATGCGTAGTACAGCGGAAACCCCATCCATTCGGTCAATGCCTCTAGCATCGAGACATCAATCCCAGAACCTTTTCCTGTTTTATCGCGCAGCATGAGGGCAGACAAGATATTCGTATACGCGTACATCCCTGCCGCGATGTCAGCGATCGAGCAGCCCGCTTTGCTGGGAGCCTCGGGCGTTCCCGTCACGGACAAGAAGCCGGCCTCACTCTGAATTAGAAGGTCGTAGGCTTTTTTGTCGCGATAGGGGCCATCCTCGCCATAGCCTGAGATGTCGCAGACGATCAGTCTTGGGTGTTTGGTCGAGAGTTGACTGTGAGACAACCCCATTCTCGCGGCGGCACCGGGCGCGAGGTTTTGAATTAACACATCAGTCTTTTCCAGCAGGCGATTCAGGACTTCTTTCCCCTTCGGATCCTTGAGATCCAGGGCAAGGCTCTCCTTAGACCGGTTGGTCCAAACGAAATGGGATGCGAGACCCTTCACCCGCTGGTCGTACCCCCGTGCGAAGTCCCCAACCTCGGGACGTTCGACTTTGATGACCCGGGCGCCAAGATCGGCCAGCTGGCGGGAACAGAAGGGGGCTGCGATCGCATGTTCGAGGGAGACGACGGTGATTCCGTCTAGTGGTCGTGGCATGGTGTCTCTGGGTATTGATGGATAAACGAAACTTTGATTCTATCTTATTAGTACATGTAGATAATTTTGTTTCAATCAATTCAGTATGCTAAGCTAACTTATCCGTACAAATGTAGGAGAGCCAGATGTCTGACAGACGTGAAACCGGAGAGGATCGAAAGTTGCACCCTCAAGGGGTAGTGCTGCACGAGTATGTGGCGAACGCGCTCGCGGATCGAATTCGACAAGGCGAGTGGGGCGTCGGTTCCGCGCTGCCGTCGGAGGCGACGTTCTGTCGCCAGTACGCAGTCAGCCGGCACACCTTGCGTCACGCGCTGGCAACCTTGGAAGAAAACGGTCTGATCCTGCGCCGTCAGGGAGCCCCCACCCGTGTCATCTCTCGTCAGCGCCCTCGTAAGTTCATTCAGAGTTTTAATTCACCTGCCGATATCTTGCGGTACTCGGGGGCGACTTATCGGGTCAATGAGATTCAGGAGTACGTGGAGTGCGATGCGGCGCTTGCCCCGCTATTACAGGCCCCGATGGGGTCGTCTTGGTATCACATTGGCGGGATTCGCCGCGAGCTAAGTACCGATCTGATCCTGTCGTACAACGATATTTACCTACTGCCGAAGTTTGCAGATCTGGTCAATGAGCCGGATCACTCGCATTCGATGGTCTTTGAGCAGATCGAGCGACGTTTTGGGATTTCGATTGATCGCGCGGTGGTCGATATCTCCGCGACAGGGGCAAGTCCCCAGATGGCCAAGTCACTGCAGGTTCCTCGGGGAACGCCTTGTCTGGTGGTGATTCGGCGATACTTCGATGCCAGCGGCAATCCGTTTGAAATCTCGGTGAGCCATCATCCGGAAAACCGTTTTGTTTACAGTATGGAATATCGTAATAGCGCCTCAAAGGGCGCCTAACTTTTGGAGTGTCGTGATGCCTGTAATTGAATCGATCTCGGTCACCGCCTGTGAAATCCCCTTAGATCACGTGACCTCGTTTTCGACACGCACGGTGTCGTCCCGCCATTACGGTTTAGTCAAAGTTCGCTCGGTGGATGGTCATGAAGGGATCGGGTTTTGTTACGTGGGTAGTCGTGCAGGCAGTCTGGTGAAGGAGGCTGTCGAGCAACTCCTGGGGCCGCTATTGATTGGTCAGGAGAGCCGTCAGACCGAAGGCCTTTGGCAGAAGATGTACCAAGAGTCGATTCTTCAGGGGCGTTCAGGCTCGGTAATGCGGGGCATCTCAATTCTCGATACTGCGCTCTGGGATCTGAATGCACGCTCTGTTGGTCTTCCGCTGCATGACTATCTTGGTAGTCTGCATCGCGAGTCGGTGATCGCCTATGCGAGTGGCGGGTACTACCTGGATGGAAAGACGCCGGCAAAGCTTGGTGAAGAAGTGGCTGGGTACGTGGCCAAGGGATTCAAGGCGGTGAAGATTAAGACGGGTCGTCTTTCTCCCAGAGACGAGGAAGCCCGAATTGCTGCTGCACGAGATGCCATCGGCCCGGATGTCTATCTGATGCTCGATGCGAATAACGCCTGGTCGGATCTGCCGACAGCGCTGGAATATATGCGTCGATTTGAACCGTATGATCCGTACTGGATTGAAGAGCCATTCTCGCCTGATGCGATTGATCTGCATGCGCGTCTGGCAAGTCGTACACCGGTCACCGTGGCGACCGGTGAAATCGAGGTGGGTCGGTGGCGGCCTAGGGAGTTGATCGATGCTGGCGGCGCGGAGATCCTGCAGGCCGATGCGGCCGTCTGTGGCGGTATCAGTGAGTGGCGCAAGATTGCTGCCCATGCGGATTCGAGGGGGGTGACCGTAAGCCCGCATTGGTTCCATGATCTGCATGCACCGCTAGTTGCAGCGACGCCCAACGCCCGATTTGTGGAGTTTTTCTTGGATGATCAGGTGCTGAACTTCCGTCGTCTCGTGGATAATCAGCTCGGATTTAAAAATGGCCATGTCGTGCTCCATCAGACCCCTGGATTGGGGTTTGGTTTTGATGAGGCCGCCGTGAGTCGCTATGGTGGGCGTTGGTCGGTGATTCGCGCCTAATCTAACCCTCTCAACGCATCGAAAGCGAACTAGCTATGAGCTCCCCTCAGCAGGATGGGTCGCAAGGGACGACGGATAACCGTCCTGTGGCCCTTCGTCCCTTAAAGCCAATGCCCGCCATGATCTTCGCAAGTCGTTGGCTGCAGCTGCCGTTATACCTGGGCCTGATCGTCGCGCAGGGTGTCTATGTGGTGCTCTTTCTTCAAGAGCTTATGCATTTGGTGCCGATTCTCTGGGATCCGAATGCGCTCGCAAGTACCGCTGCCGTGATGGGGATTAAAGCGATCAGCAAAGAGATTGTGGTCATGTTGATGGTGCTCTCTCTGATTGATGTGGTCATGATCTCCAATCTTCTGATCATGGTCATCATTGGGGGCTACGAGACTTTTGTGTCTCGTCTTGACCTAGAAGGGCATCCCGATCAGCCAGAGTGGCTATCACACGTCAACGCGAATATTCTGAAGGTCAAGCTCGCGACGGCGATTATCGGGATCTCATCGATTCATCTGCTGAAGACGTTTATTTCAGCAGACTCGATGTCGGATAAGGCGCTGCTTTGGCAGACGATTATTCACGTCACCTTTATTCTCTCGGCGATTGCCATTGCTTGGATCGACCGACTGCTCAGTCATTCCATCGCCCAAGAGCAGCACTAGTCTTTCGGTTGTTTTCTGAACCAGTCGCTCTGCTCGTACCGGCTACGAGCAAAGCGAAGGGTCACCAGCAGGATCGCTGCAGCGGGCAACGCGAGCAGCACGCCGAAAAAGCCAAACAGACTTCCGAAAAACAGCAGTGCGAAGATGACCGCAACCGGATGTAGTCCGATTCGGTCTCCCACCAGTTTTGGGGTGAGGAAAAAGCTTTCGGCCACCTGACCCACCGCGTAGATCGCTAGGACTGCGAGTAACGCGATGCTTGGCCCAAACTGCAGCAGCGCAGAGATCACGGCCAGAGCGAGACCCACGCCAAAGCCGATGTAGGGGATAAAGATGGCGAGCCCAGTGAGGATGCCGATCGCCACGCCACCGGCCATACCGATCAGGTGTAGTGCCGTGGCGTAGTAGATCGCCAAGACCAGCATCACCATCAGCTGACCGCGAAGGTACTGCGATAACAGATGGTCACATTCCTTCGCGAGCTGGGTCACCGTGTCGCGGTATCTTGGCGGAACCAGCTGGGCAAGACGCGAGAAAAAGGCCATCCAGTCGACGATCAGATAAAAGACCACGAAAAAGATTAATACCAAGGCCCCGATGACAGCAAAGAAAGACTGAGTCGACGCCAGCACGGTTTCCAAAATTCGACCAATCAGTGCGTCTGCATTTGCAGAGAACTGCGCGGATGCCCTCTCGATCAGCTGGGCTTTGAGTCGATCCCAGTCGAGATCAATCTCCCAGCGCGCCAGCTGTGGACCAAGCCAGAGCTGACTTTTCTCTAGCCATGCAGGGAACTGGGATCGGATAAGCGGGATTTCTCTGCTCGCGACACTGATCACCAAAATGAGTAGTCCTGCAGCCGCAGCGATACCCGCGACAACTGCGCTCAGGGCGGCCAGCGCCCGCGGCAAGCGAAGCCGATGGAGTCCATCAGCAATCGGTTCCAAGATATAGGCCAGGATCACGGCCGCCAGAAAGATCGAAAATAGCGTGAGCATGTCGCCCGCATTTTTGCATGACCGGCTGTCGCTGGTAGTCTTATGCCCACGATGAACAAACAAAAACCCTCCCGTCCGCAGGTTCCGCCCACGGCAGATCTCTGCGATGCCCATGAAGAAGCCCTAAAGACTGGCTCCCTTCGCGTCCTGCCACCCGTATTCCAGAACTACGGCGGTGAGCCGTCGATTTCTGGACCAATCGCCACAATCAAGGTCTTTGAGGACAATGCCCTGGTGCGGCAAACCCTGGAGACCCCTGGCAAGGGCCGGGTCTTGATGGTCGATGGCGGCGGAAGCGACCGGTGTGCTTTGGTCGGCGGGAACCTGGCCCTTCTGGCGGAAAAGAACGGCTGGGCGGGGGTTGTCGTGAACGGCTGCGTTCGGGACATCATGGAGCTTGCGGAAGCCCCAGTGGGCATCTGGGCGATGGCCTCGCACCCGAGAAAGCCAGCGCGCGAGGGGGTTGGTAGCAAGGAAACTCCCATAGATATGGCAGGCGTCTTGGTTCATCCAGGCCAATGGTGCTACGCCGACGCCGACGGCATATTGGTCAGCGACAAAAAACTCACTTAGAGGTTCCAGACTGGTCAGTTATTGACCAGTCCAGGGTAAGCCTTGTTGTTTCAATCTTGTGACGATTTTGAGGCTGACTTTTCCACAAAACCTGTGGACAACTCTTGGGTCAGTTGTCGACGTTTGATTTGACTTTGAAAAATATTCTATGGCGGTGACGCGAAAAACTGGTTACGACGAATCATCGATTCGTGTGCTCAAGGGATTGGAGCCGGTCAAGCAACGGCCGGGGATGTACACCCGAACCGAGAATCCTTTGCACATCATTCAAGAAGTGATTGACAACGCAGCGGACGAGGCACTTGCAGGGTTTGCGAAATCCATCACCGTGATCTCACACCAGGACGGAAGCATCAGTGTGACTGACGATGGTCGCGGCATTCCTATCGGTAAACATCCAGAAGAGAAAGTCCCCGTCGTCGAGATCGTCTTCACACGACTGCATGCAGGTGGCAAGTTCGATAAAGGATCGGGAGGGGCCTATGCATTTAGTGGTGGTTTGCATGGTGTTGGTGTCTCGGTGACAAATGCTTTATCGCAACGACTCGAGGTGACGGTCTGGCGTGATGGCGCTGAACATCGCATTGTGTTTGCCGGCGGTGAGGTCGTTGAGTCGTTGAAGAAAACAGGCAGTGCTGGGGGGCGAAACGGCACCCAGGTGCGGGTTTGGCCTGATGCAAAGTATTTCGATGACGCCACGGTCCCTGTTGCTGAACTGGCGCGCAGCCTGAAGGCACGCGCCGTGCTACTGCCCGGTGTGACGACCCATTTACAGGTGGAGAAGTCGGGAAAGCAGGATTCATGGCAGTACCTTGGCGGACTCAAAGATTATCTGCTCGAGCTCGTTGATGGAGAGCTGCCGGTTGTAGATCCCTGGCTCGGTGAAGGATATGTGGGAGCGGGTGATGACACCTTTGCTGCAGGTGAGGGCGCGCAGTGGGCCGTGATCTGGACCGCCGAGGGAGCCACACCAAGGGAGTCCTTTGTGAACTTAATTCCGACGACCGCCGGCGGTACGCATGAGGCAGGTCTTCGCGAGGGACTCTTCACAGCGGTCAAAGGGTTTATTGAACAGCACAACCTTCTGCCCAAGGGGGTGAAGGTTCTGCCCGAAGACGTTTTCTCACGAGTGAGTTTTGTGCTGTCTGCGAAGGTATTGGATCCGCAGTTCCAAGGGCAGACAAAAGAGAAGCTCACCAGCCGCGATGCGTTACGGCTTGTTGCGAATCAGGTGCGTGCACCGCTCGAGCTTTGGCTAAATCGCGATCTTGATTCCGCAAGGAAGATCGCCGATCTTGCCATTCGTGCCGCACAGAGCCGGGTACGCTCGGCGCAAAAGGTTGAGAAGAAAAAAGGATCTGGTGTTGCCGTACTTCCAGGAAAGCTTACCGACTGTGAATCCACGGACATCGCCCGCAATGAACTCTTCTTGGTCGAAGGGGATTCTGCGGGTGGCTCGGCCAAGATGGGTCGGGACAAGGAGTTTCAGGCGATCCTGCCGCTACGCGGTAAGGTACTGAACACATGGGAAACCGAGAAGGAACGGCTGTTTGCGAATGCAGAGGTGCATGACATCTCGGTTGCGCTTGGCATTGACCCGCACGGTGTCTCGGAGCCGGTGAACTGGTCGAATCTTCGCTACGGCAAGATCTGTATTCTCTCGGACGCGGACGTTGATGGCTCGCACATCCAAGTCTTGCTCTTGACGCTATTTCTGAAGCACTTTCCGCAGCTCGTAGAGCGTGGGCATGTCTATGTGGCCCGGCCACCGCTCTTTCGGGTGGATGTCTCGGCAAGTGGTAAGCGTCCGGCGCGGAAGATCTATGCCCTTGATGAGGGGGAGTTGACCCACGTCCTCGATAAGCTCAAGCAAGAAGGGCTCAAAGAGAGTGCCTGGAGCATCTCGCGGTTCAAAGGTCTTGGGGAAATGAGTGCTGAGCAGCTCTGGGAGACAACGCTTAATCCTGATACGCGGCGTTTGTCGCAGCTCGGATACGGCAGCGTCGATGCCACCGACACGGCGAAGCGGTTTCATCTCTTGATGGGGCGTTCTGAAGCGGCATCGCGTCGCGCCTGGCTCGAGGAAAAGGGCCACGAGGTTGAGGTAGACGTTTAATGACAACAAAGAAATCTAAAGAAGATCTGGCGACGCCAGATCTGTTTGATGTGGCGCTCGATCTCCCTGCTGATGCAAAGCCTGCGGGGATATCGTTCGACGGTGAAGCCCTCACGCTGGCGGATTTTGCAGAGCGTGCTTATCTTGACTACGCCGTCTCGGTGGTGAAAGGCCGGGCGCTGCCGGATTTGTGTGATGGGATGAAACCTGTCCAGCGTCGTATTTTGTATGCGATGCATCGCATGTCGCTGTCCGTCACTGCAAAGCCCGTGAAGTCCGCGCGAGTGGTCGGGGATGTGCTCGGCAAATATCACCCTCACGGCGATCAGTCCGCCTACGACGCGCTGGTTCGTCTGGCGCAGGGCTTTTCCGTGCGGTATCCCTTAATCGACGGCCAGGGAAATTTCGGGTCAAGAGATGGCGATGGTGCGGCGGCGATGCGCTACACCGAGGCCAGACTCACTGCGTTTGCCTCGCTGCTACTCGATGAGATTGACGAGGGAACGGTTGACTTTGGGCCGAACTACGATGGGTCATTTACGGAGCCGCTGCGACTGCCCGCGCGTCTTCCTGTGGTGTTACTCAACGGTGCCTCTGGCATTGCAGTAGGCATGGCCACCGAGATCCCGCCTCACAACCTGACCGAGGTCGCGGCGGCAGCGGTCGCGTTAATTGAGAAGCCAGCGCTGTCAGATGAGGCGTTGTTCGAACTGATTCCCGGACCTGACTTTCCGGGTGGTGGTCAGATCATCTCGACGGCGAGCGAGATCGCCCAGGCCTATCAGACGGGCAGAGGCTCTCTGAAGACTCGGGCGCGATGGACGATTGAAGAGATGGCACGGGGTCAGTGGCAGGTGGTTGTCCACGAGCTTCCTCATGGTGTGTCCTCGCAGCGTGTGCTCGAAGAGATTGAAGAGATCACGAATCCCAAGGTCAAAACGGGTAAGAAGAGTCTTACTGCGGATCAGCAACAGTTGAAGTCGCTGGTCTTGGGGGTACTCGATACTGTGCGGGATGAATCAGGCAAAGATGCGCCTGTGCGTTTGGTATTTGAACCTAAGTCATCGCGCCAAGACCGCGACGAGTTTATTCGGGTGCTGCTGGCCCACACGCCGCTTGAGAGCTCTGTGGCGATGAATCTGGTCGCGGTGGATGCTGACGGTAGACCTCGTTCACTGGCGCTAAGGGAAATTCTTCAGCAGTGGGTCGACTATCGGATTGCGACGGTGTTCCGAAGAACGACCCATCGGCTGGAACAGGCGCAGCGTCGTATCCATATTCTGGAGGGGCGGTCGATTGCGTTGTTACACATCGATCGCGTGATCAAGCTAATCCGCGAGAGTGACGAGCCTAAACCGGCGCTGATGAAGACGTTCGGTCTGTCCGAGATTCAGGCGGAGGATATTTTAGAGATTCGCCTTCGGCAGCTTGCGCGACTCGAAGCGATCAAGATTGAGAAAGAGCTCAGTCAGCTTCGCGAAGAGGCCTCCGCGCTTCAGCATCTGCTCGATAACGACAAGGCATTACGAAAGTTGGTTGCGAAAGAGATCGCAACTGATGCCAAGACTTTTGGAGATCGCCGCCGCACCTTGATCAAGGCTGCGGAGAAGACTACTGCAGAGGTGCCCGTGGTGGATGAGCCGGTCACCGTCATCATGTCGGTCAATGGCTGGGTACGCTCACGCCAAGGGCATGGTCACGCCCCGGACCAGTTCACCTTTAAGACGGGTGATGGGCTCTATGGGACTTTTGAGTGCCGAACCATTGATACGTTGGTCGCACTGTCATCGACAGGGCGAAGCTATGCGATCCCTGTCGGGGGCCTACCCGGCGCCCGAGGCGATGGATCGCCGGTGACATCGATGGTCGAGGTTGAGGCTGGCGCAGTGCTGACCCAGTTCTTTGCGGGCGCGCCAGAGACGCGCCTGATGATTG
>CAYPCG010000034.1:1708-18295 GCA_964409175.1 uncultured Burkholderiaceae bacterium | reverse complement strand
ACATGATGACCCTAAAAGGCCAGATCTACCCAGGAGATTGGGAGTTCAAGGTAGTAGGGGTCTATCAGGGGAAAGACCGTTCAACCGACACGGCCCAGATGTTTTTTCATTGGGACTACCTGAACGAGGAGGCAAAGCGACGTGGGCTTCCGAGAGCGGTCAATAACACGGGCGTTTTTGTCGTCGAGATCGCTGAACCGCAGCGCGCGGCGGAGATCAGTCTCCAGATCGACGCGTTGTTTCGAAATTCCGCTTATGAAACACTGACAGAAACCGAGAAAGCCTTTCAGCTCGGGTTCGTCGCGATGACAGAGGCAATTGTCTTGGCGATTCAGATTGTTTCTTACGTGGTCATTCTGATCATCATGGCGGTGATGGCCAATACCATGGCCATGACAGCACGTGAGCGCACCAGTGAATATGCGACGCTCAAGGCGCTTGGATTTTCTCCACTGTTTGTTGCCGGCCTCATCACAGGAGAGTCTTTGGTGCTCGCCTTATTCGGGGGTCTCGCGGGCGTGCTGCTCACATTCCCGGTTGCCCAGGCATTTAGTGGGTCGGTGGGCACCCTGTTTCCCGTGTTCGAGGTGGCACGAAGCACGACTGTGATGCAGATGGTCTTGGTGTCCGCGGTAGGACTTGCAGCCGCCGCCGTACCGGCTTGGCGTTACTCGCAGATTCGTATTGTCGAGGGGCTCCGTGCAATCTAAGTTATCTGGGTCGCTCATGGCGATTCCCATTCATTACAGCGTCCGGAACCTTTGGGTGAGGCGCGTCACGACGTTTCTGACTGCCGGGGGCATGGCCTTGGTGGTCTTCG
The DNA here is from genome assembly GCA_964409175.1 of uncultured Burkholderiaceae bacterium. Classification (GTDB taxonomy): domain Bacteria; phylum Pseudomonadota; class Gammaproteobacteria; order Burkholderiales; family Burkholderiaceae_A; genus Lacustribacter. The sequence continues at coordinate 17,475 of CAYPCG010000034.1, read as the reverse complement.
TCTTTGCGACATCGTTGATGTTGGATGCAGGACTGAAGCGGACGCTCGTCGCAACCGGAGAGCCAGACAATGTTGTGGTGACGCGAAAGGGCTCGACGACCGAGGTGCAGAGTGCAGTGGAGCGATCGCAGGCAGCACTGGTGGCGGCCCTCCCCGAGGTGGCTGTGATTGGGGAGCCGCTTGCGTCTCGAGAAGTGGTGATGCTGATTAGTCTGACTAAAAAGCGTACTGGGGCAATCTCGAATGCAGTCATCCGTGGCATGGACCCCGCAGGGGTTGTTCTTCGGCGCAAAGTCCAGCTGATTGAAGGGCGGATGTTTCGTCCTGGTTCGAATGAGATTGTGATCGGTCGAAGTGTTCGCGCGCAGTTTCTTGGTGTCGAGCCTGGCGAGTCGATCCGGTTTGGGGGACGACAGTGGTTGGTTGTGGGCGTCATTGATGGGGCACGCAGCGGATTTGATTCTGAAATCTGGGGCGATGTGGATGCGCTGATGCAGTCATTTCGTCGAAATGCCTATTCCACCATTGTGATTCGACTCACGGATCCTCAAAACGGCTATGACGCACTGGTGAACCGATTCAGTGCGGATCCGCGAATCTCGTTGTCTGCGCGTCGTGAGAGCGACTTTTATGCCGAGCAGTCGGCGGGACTATCTCGATTTATTCAGATTCTTGGTCTGACGCTCGCTGCGATCTTTTCAATTGGGGCAATTATTGGCGCAACGATTACGATGCAGGCTGCTGTCGCCACTCGGACGGCGGAGATTGGGACGCTGCGCGCGTTGGGATTTCAGCGACGTGCGATTCTGATGGCCTTTCTTGGGGAATCGATTGCCTTGGCGTTGCTCGGTGGCGTGGTGGGGCTGATCCTGGCAGCGGGAATGCAGTTTGTTGAGTTTTCGACCACAAATTTCCAGAGTTTCTCTGAACTTGCCTTCGGATTTGAACTCTCACCGGGGATCGTGGTCGCATCGCTGCTCTTTTCGGTGGGGATGGGGGTCGCGGGGGGGATGGTCCCGGCGATTCGGGCGGCTCGAATAGGAATTGTTGAGGCATTGCGATGCGGTTAGCCTGGTTTTTAACGTGGCGGGATATTCGACAGGGGGGTGCAACCCTTCTCTGTCTAGCGTTGGTGATCTCCGTCACCGCGGTGAGTGCCGTCGGTCTGCTCGCGGATCGCGTACGCCAGGCGTTAGCGAACGATGCCCAGGCCACGCTTGCGGCCGACTTAGTCCTCGTCTCCGACCGTCCGCCACCCCTTGAGTGGCAGGCGCAGGTTCAGCAGCGTGGATTACGTCTTGTTGAAGGGAGCCAGTTTCCAACGATGGCGCAGGCCGGAGCGGGCGACAACATGCGTGGGCTGTTGGTATCGCTCAAGACTGTGACGCAGGGCTATCCGTTACGCGGCACACTGTTATTACAGACGGAAAAGGGTCGAATCAGTAATGGCACACTCGGCCTAGACGAGGTCTGGATTGATCCAGCATTAGCAGCAACGTTAAATGTTCGGATTGGCGATCGCCTAACGATCGGTGCACTGTCGCTCCGTGTAGCGGCACTGATTATTCAAGAGCCCGATCGAGGGATGAACTTTGTCAACTTGTCACCACGAGTGATGATTCGACATGAGCGCCTGCAGGAGAGTGGGCTCGTTGCACCGGGTAGTCGAATTAGTTACCGCCTCTGGGTTGCGGCACAGCCCGGCAGCGCTCTGCTCTCGGTTCAGCAGCTGAATGATGAACTCGCGCCGCGGCTTGGTCGCGGCCAAAGGATCGAGAGTCTTGAGAATGCCCGCCCCGAACTGCGTAATGCGCTTGATCGCGCCTATGCGTTTTTATCACTGACCGGCATGCTGGCCTCACTGACGGCCGCCGCCGCGGTCGCACTCGCAGCGCAGCGGTTTGTCCTGAGGCATCTTCAGACCTGTGCGGTGCTGAAGTCCATAGGCGCAACCCAATCAAGACTGAACTATTGGTGGGCACTAGAGCTCTTCGTCGTGACCATGGTCTCAATTCTCATTGGGCTAGGTCTGGGGTGGCTGATGCAGTCGGTACTTGCGCAGCTTGCTGCGAAGCTGTTGTCGCTTCCGCTAGGTGGAGTGTCGCTTGCACCTTTGGCGCAGGCGGCTGGGGTTGCAGCGGCAATGGTGCTTGGTTTTGCTGTTCCGCCGCTCTGGAGCCTACGACGTGTGTCTGCAGTGCGCGTGCTGCGTCAGGACAGTCCAGCAGTGTCGACGTCGGCGCGGCTTTGGATGATCCTGATGATTGCAGCGGTGTGGCTGTTGCTCTGGCTTGGGACTGGTAACGCGACGCTTTCTGCGGTCACTGCAATCGGTTTTCTATTGGCGAGCCTGGTTTTTTCGGCGGTCGCATGGATCATTTTTCGCTTCCTACCGCCATCGATTGGGATTACGGGGCGCCGGGGATCCGTTGCAGATCTTGTTCGATGGGCTTGGCAGAACACAAGTCTTAATCTGAAACGTCGCGGAGGTGCCATGGCGTTACAGATTCAGGGCGTCTCGATGGCCCTGACGGCCCTGTTTCTGTTGACGCTTGTACAGGCAGATCTCGTCACCGCATGGCGACTCTCGACGCCCAGTGATGCGCCCAATCGTTTTGTTCTCAATATTCAAACGGATCAGCAGGCCGCCGTTGCGGATACCATTGCAGCCCAAGGAATCTCGCGTCCAGTGGTCTACCCCATGGTGAGAGGGCGACTGATTGAGATTAACGGGCAACCCGTGCAGCCCACCGATTTTTCCGAGGATCGTGCCCAGCGTCTTGTGGATCGTGAGTTCAACCTGACGTATTCGTCTGAACTTCCAACGCATAACAAGATCGTTGCGGGTGAGCCCATGAATCCTAGTCAGCGACAGGTCTCTGTAGAGACCGGTATCGCGAAGACGCTTGGATTGAAGTTGAACGATAGGCTTGTCTTTGATGTTGCCGGGGAGCGTATTGAGGCTGTAGTTCAGAATCTTCGCACCTTGCGCTGGGACTCGATGCAGGTGAACTTTTTCATGATTCTGACGCCGGCCGCGCTTCAAAATGCGCCGCAGAGCTGGATCACCTCGGTCTATATTCCGAACGACGCCCAGGGGCTGCCCACCATTGACTTAAATCGGGCGCTCTTACCGACCTTTCCAAATTTAACGGTCTTTGATCTGAGTGCGCTAACGGACCAGTTACAACGAATTCTGTCGCAGGTGATTACAGCGGTGCAGATGCTCTTTGGGTTTGCCCTGGCCAGTGGCGTATTGGTGCTCTGGTCAGCGCTCCTGGCGACACGGGATGCTCGCCTGAGAGAGGCCGCTGTCTTTCGTGCCTTGGGGGCAAGTAAACGGCAGATCTCTCTTGCTCAGGCGATCGAACTCGTCTTGGTTGGGGGCGTCGCGGGGGTCTTGGCGGCGGCGGCTGCCTTAGGGATCGGTGCGGCGCTGGCGGAGAGGGTCTTTTCCCTCAGTCTTGAGGTGCGCTGGGAGGCGCTTGGTCTTGGGGCTGCACTTGGGGCCGCAATCTCGCTACTCGCTGGCTGGATTGCCCTTCGTCCAGTGCTTCGCACGCCGGCCTGGCGTACGCTTCGTGAAACTGTGTGATATCACATTATGAAAAAATCATTTCGTGATACGAAAGGTTGCGTTGCGGCGCATCAGATTTTCTTTTCATAGCCGAAAAGAATGTTTCGCAATGCGGAAAATAGCTGTAAGTAGCTGATTAAAAAAAGAAATATTTTTGTAAAAATTTTGAAAAATTTCTGTTGCGAAGCAGCAGCACTCTCTAGGATATCTCTATCAATTCTTAGGAGAGTGCAGATGGCAACACGTGAACTTGAGGCGCAGAAACTTCAAAAAGACTGGTCTGAAAATCCTCGGTGGCGCGGCATTAAGCGCGGCTATACCGCAGACGATGTCGTTCGTCTGAGGGGATCCCTGCAGCCGGAGCACACGCTCGCTAGACGGGGTGCAGAGAAGCTGTGGAACCTGATCAATCACGAGCCCTTTGTGAACTCTCTTGGCGCCTTGACAGGAAATCAGGCACTTCAGCAGGCAAAGGCTGGGTTAAAGGCAGTCTATCTCTCTGGATGGCAGGTCGCAGGTGACGCGAACCTTGCGGGTGAAATGTATCCCGATCAGTCGCTCTACCCCGCTAACTCCGTTCCGATGGTGGTCAAGCGCATCAACAACACCTTTACCCGTGCTGATCAGATTCAGTGGATGGAAGGGCTGAACCCCTCTGATCCCGGTTACATCGATTACTTCCTGCCGATTGTTGCCGATGCAGAAGCGGGCTTCGGTGGCGTACTGAACGCCTTTGAACTGATGAAATCAATGATCGATGCGGGTGCAGCGGGTGTCCACTTTGAAGATCAGCTTGCGTCCGTCAAGAAGTGTGGCCACATGGGTGGCAAGGTCCTTGTGCCAAGCCGTGAGGCAGTGGCGAAGCTGGTGTCTGCTCGACTTGCCGCAGACGTTCTCGGAGTCCCCACCGTACTGCTCGCACGAACCGACGCAGAAGCGGCTGATTTGATTACCTCGGACGTTGATGAGAATGATCGCGCCTTCTTAACCGGCGAGCGTACCGTCGAAGGTTTTTATCGCACCAAGCCAGGTCTCGAGCAGGCCATCTCTCGTGGACTTGCCTATGCGCCCTATGCGGATCTCATCTGGTGTGAGACGGGTAAACCGGACCTTGAATTTGCGCGTGCATTTGCCGAAGCAATTCAGAAGAAGTTCCCTGGCAAGATGCTGGCCTATAACTGCTCGCCGTCGTTTAACTGGAAGAAGAATCTTGACGACAGCACGATCGCTAAATTCCAACGCGAGCTAGGCGCAATGGGCTATAAGTTCCAGTTCATTACGCTTGCGGGTTTCCATAGCCTGAACTACTCGATGTTCAATCTTGCGTACGGCTATGCCCGAAACAACATGACGGCGTTTGTTGAACTGCAGCAGGCTGAGTTTGCAGCAGCCGAGAAGGGCTTTACGGCAGTGAAGCACCAGCGTGAGGTCGGTACCGGTTACTTTGATGCGGTGACGACAACGATTGAGCGTGAGGCATCAACTGCGGCATTGAAGGGCTCGACCGAAGACGAACAGTTCTTCGATCAGAAGTCTGCAGAAAAGAGAGTCGCGTAACTAAGAAGACGACGTTTTTCTGACAGCGGAGACCGAGACGGCGCCGGGCTTATGCTGCCCGAGCGCCGTTTTTGCATCGGCCTGTGTCACGCTCCATCGCGCCTGTCGGTCCTGACCAAGTGCCTTTGTCAGTTCAGGCAGGCAGTCATCGAGTGCGTCCTTCAGTCCGTAAGGGGGATTGATCACGACCATTCCAGATCCTTTTAGACCCAGGCCATCCTTTAACGCACTTCGCACGGTCAGTCGTGCATGTAAGACCTCGTGGATTGGAAGTGCGGCAATTTGTCGTAAAAGTCGTTCTACCTGAAAGCGGGCGATCTCGGGATACCAGATCATGTAGACACCGGTTGCGAACCGGGCAATGCCCTCTTTGAGGGCGGAGATGACATGCTGATAGTCCTGGCGCATCTCATAAGGAGGGTCGATGAGAATCAGTCCGCGACGCGATGCGGGTGGCAGAAGCGCCCTGAGCTGTTGAAAGCCGTCTTTGCGCTCGGCCTTTAAGCGGCGTGGCTCTCCTTTCAGGGCAGTCTGCAACGGACCAATATCCGAGGGGTGCATCTCAAAGGCGCGAAGTCGATCATCTTCTCGGATTAAGTGACGCGCAATCAATGGTGAGCCAGGATAGTGCGTCAGTTTCTTCTTGGGATTAAACGCAGCAATCACCTCGAGATAGCGTTCGATTGGCGCTGCCTGACAGGGCTGGCCCCATAGCCGGCCAATGCCCGTCGGCCACTCGGCCTTGTCGCGAACCAGCGCGCTCTGCAAGGCGTAAAGCCCCGCACCCGCATGGGTGTCGATAACCCAGACCGGCGTTTCTTTTTGCTGCATCAGTCGCAGCGTCTCAATCAGGGTGATGTGTTTAAGTACATCGGCGTGATTGCCGGCGTGAAATGCGTGTCGATAGGCGAACATCTCAGTAGTGTACGGGCTCCGGGTCTAGACTTCGCCAGAGATACCAGGTGGCGACCGATCGCCACGGCCGCCATTGTTCGGCGATCTCAAGCGCCTGCGACCGAGGGACGGGTACCCCGTTGTTGTAATGCTTAGCAATCGCCTTCATTAGGCCCAGGTCCGCAAGCGGAAGGACGTCGGGTCTCATCAGTGAGAAGATCAGTGCCATCTCTGCAGTCCAAGGACCAATCCCTGATATTTGGGTGAGACGCGCAATGACTTCTTGGTCGGACTGCGATGCGAGTATCTGACCGAGCGTCGGGGTCTCCAGAAAGTGTCGCCCTAAGTCGTTGAGATAGCGGATCTTTTGCCGAGATAACCCAAGGGGGCCGTGCCCCGACTCTGAGACGGCCATCAGTGCCTGCGGGACCGGGTCACCGATCGCGAGGGATAGCCTGGTCCATATGGTGTCTGCGGCCTTTACCGAGATCTGTTGACCGACGATGGCACGTGCAAGGGTCTGAAGGAGGTCTCCCCGGCGCTGGAGGAACTCGCCCTTATGCCGACGAATAATCGCTCCTAGGATCGGATCCTTTCGTGCAAGGCTTCGGCAGGCTGTGGGCCAGAAATCAGGGCTCTTGAGAGGGGGTTTTTGCGCGGTCATGACAGGGGGCTGAAAAGGACAATCCAATATAATCGAGAACCTTCTAAGGAGCGTTCCATGAGTCAGTCATTGCCGGCCGGGGTCGAGATCCGTGCTGAGATTTCCCCCACTTTTGCTGAAATTCTTACCCCGGAGGCGTTAAGCCTTGTCGCCAAGCTGCATCGCCGATTTGAATCGCGCCGTCAGGAGCTGCTGGCCAAACGCGTTGATCGTGTTGCACGGCTCGATGCCGGTGAGCGTCCTGATTTCTTAGCCGAGACGAAGTCGATTCGAGACGGTGATTGGACGATTGCGCCGCTGCCGAAAGACCTTCATTGTCGCCGTGTGGAGATCACTGGGCCTGTCGATCGCAAGATGGTGATTAACGCCCTGAATTCTGGTGCGGATTCCTTCATGGCGGACTTCGAGGATTCGAACACACCGAACTGGACTAACCAGATCCAAGGCCAGATCAATATGCGTGATGCGATTCGTCGCACGATCTCGTTAGATCAAAACGGTAAGCAGTACCGTTTGAATGAGAAGGTGGCGGTGCTCTGTGTCCGCCCACGTGGTTGGCACCTCGATGAGAAGCACGTGTTGATCGATGGTAAACGAGTCTCCGGCGGTATTTTTGATCTCGCGCTCTATATGTTTCATAACGCTCGAGAGCTCTTGGCACGCGGATCGGGACCTTACTTTTACCTCCCGAAGATGGAGAGCCACCTCGAGGCACGCCTGTGGAATGACATTTTTGTCATGGTCCAGGAAGAACTTGGACTGCCGTTGGGAACGATCAAGGCCACGGTGCTCATCGAGACAATTGTTGCTGCCTTTGAGATGGATGAGATTCTCTATGAGCTACGTCAACATAGTGCCGGTCTGAATGCCGGACGCTGGGACTACATCTTCTCGTGTATCAAGAAGTTCAAAGTAGACCGTAACTTCTGTCTTGCCGATCGAAGCAAGGTCACGATGACTGCGCCTTTCATGCGGTCTTATGCGCTGCTGCTCCTGAAGACCTGTCATCGTCGGCAGGCGCCTGCGATTGGTGGCATGAGTGCGCTCATTCCGATCAAGAACGATCCAGAGAAAAATGCCGTGGCGATGCAGGGCATCATTAACGATAAACGTCGAGATGCGACCGATGGCTATGACGGTGGATGGGTCGCCCACCCAGGTCTGGTAGAGCCGGCGATGAAGGAGTTTGTCGCCGTTCTGGGTGATCGCCCCAATCAGATCGACAAGCAGCGCCCAGATGTGTCGGTTGCCGCCGCAGATCTATTGCGCTTTGAACCCGAGACCCCGATCACGGAAGCAGGGCTTCGGATGAACATCAATGTTGGAATTCATTACCTGGGCTCCTGGCTTGCAGGTAACGGCTGCGTTCCAATTCACAACCTGATGGAAGATGCGGCGACGGCCGAGATCTCGCGCTCACAGGTATGGCAGTGGATTCGCTCTCCTAAAGGGACGCTCGAGGACGGCCGGAAGATCACGGCAGAGATGGTTCGCGCCCTGGTCCCCGAGGAACTCGCAAAGGTGAAGGCCGTTGTGGGCGGGGAGACGTCTACCTACGACCGCGCCGCAAAGATCTTCGAAGAAATGTCAACGGCCGAAGCCTTTGCTGAGTTTCTGACGCTGCCGCTCTACGAAGAGATCGCTTAAGGTCATCGAGAGTTTTGAATTGGGTGGCGCCCTCGAGCGCCACCTGTCAGAGTGTGAGGCTAATCGTTGCCCCGAGGAGCCAGTTCCTTGGGGCACCTGGCTCATAGAATCTCAAAAATGCCTGATCGGCGACGACAGAGCCCACGTAGCGTTCATCGGTCAGGTTTTCTAGGCGTCCAAAGAGCTTGATCTGTGCGGCCCCTACTCGAAACTGGTGCGTGACGCGCAGATGGGCGAGCTCAGCGCCATCGACTCGAGCGGTATTGGTTGAGTTGGCCATCATCGGGCCAATGGCATGTAACTCAATCGCTGCTTCTGTGCCCAGCCGGTTGGGCTGACTTCCCCAGTGCTTCGATCGCCAGGCGAGTTCCAGAAAGCCTCTGTGCTCAGGAACACCTGGCATGGTGTTGCCGCTGGCCACAGGCGCAAGTGCACCGGATTGAATGACGGTAAAGTTCTTGTCGACCTTCGCACTCATCCAGCTTGCCGCACCCCGAAGCGTCCACTGAGGGTGAACCTGGGTCGTACCATTGATCTCAAAGCCTTGACGGAGCGAGTCGATGTTCTGCCAGGTGGATGAGGACGGCGACAAAAAGAGGGGGGCAATGTCATCGCGGGTTCTTGCGCGAAATAGTGACGCGTCGAGGCGCGTCATTTTCTGCGGGCGCCATTTGATTCCGAGCTCAAGCTGATCGCTCTTTGCTGCAGAGATCGCGCCGGTGAACTGGTTGAGCGGCGTGCGGGTACCGTTCGGTGTGTAGAGCACCTCGTTAAGGGTGGGGGTTTCAAAACCGCGACCTGCCTGGATAAAGACATTCAACGCGTCGGAGGCGTGATGCGTCAGTCCGATGACTGGGGAAACGCCAGAGTAGGATTTTTCACCTGAGCCATCGCCATCACTCAGAAAGTAATCTTTGACGCCAAGTGCGACCTGCGTCATCCGCACCCCGAGTAGCCCAGAGAATTGCGGAGCAAGACGCCAGTCCGACTGGAGATAGACATCGAGATTGTCGGCGGTGTTTTCCTCGTTCCTCCCCAGCGGTCCAGTGGCAACCCCTGCGGTGTTACGTCTGGCCGTACGAGTGTCATCAACCCAGTCGGTATCAATCCCTGCAGCGACGCGAACAGGAATAGCACCGACCTTTGTCTGCGTATTGCTTGAGACGCCAACCCCGTAGAACTGGCGATCAATCATGCTGAACCCAGTCGCCGAGTTTGCTGCCGCTAAAGGGTTGTCGAGCGCTCGTTCGCCAAAGTAGAGCCGGGCACCAAGTGTCTGCGTTGCGCTCATCTTGCGCTCCGTGACTAGACCGGCCATGCTCTGAGTGAAGGTTTTGCCGTAACGATTGGTGACGTTTGCGGTAACCGCCTGGGTTGGATTGCTATCGAACTCAGACTTTAATAACGAGCCGGGTTCCTCCGATTCATTTTTTAAGATATTCAGGATGAAAGAGGTTTTCCCTCCGTCATGTGCCATTTCAAGCTTGCTATTGAGATGCAATCGCTCTGCTGCACTGTACTGTCGAAACCCGTCGCTGGAGAGTGACGCGAGATCGACCATCAGGCCGTAAGGACCCTTTCGGTCGGAAAACTGCAGGCTTCCACGGTTCAGCCCATCGCTTCCCGACATCGCGGATAAAGTGAGCTCAGGCTTATCGGAAGGGCTGCGGCTAAAAACCTGTACAACGCCCCCTGCGGCATTCCCATAGAGAATCGAGATGGGTCCTTTCAAAACCTCAATTCGCTCGGCAGAGGTCAGCGCAAACTGTGACGATTGTCCTTGGCCATCCGGAAGCGTCTGTGGAAGGCCATCAATGAGCAGTCGAACGCCGCGAACCCCGAATGGCGCCCGTGAACCAAAGCCGCGAATAGACAGCTGTAGGTCTTGAGAAAAGTTGTTTCGGTTTGCCGCATTCAGCCCTGGAACCCCTGCGAGTGCCTCGCTGATGTTGACCTGCGGACCACTCGCTTCGATCACGTCTCTCCCCACGGTCTGGACCGATCCCGGCGCATCAAAACTGGTCTGAGCGGAGCGGCTTGCCGACACGACGACATCGGTCTGATCTGCCGCAGCAGGGCTAAGGGATCCGGCAAGAGCGGTCAGTGTGAGACCGTAAAACGTGTTTCGAATCATGAATTTAACCAAGTGTTAAAAAGGATCAAGAACGCTACCGTACCAAAAATGGGAACATTGCGATTCCGTGTAAGTCCTAATGGGGCGTGCACCCTTGTTGTTGCTTCCCTTTAAACTGATCGCTACGTCCTCACAAAAGCCCATGACGCTCTCCAAGAAACGACTCATTATTGGTCTCCTTGCTGTCACCGTGCTGGGGGCAGGCGTTCTGTTCTGGGTCCGCGGGTCACAGTCCAATGGACCCTCTTGGGTGACCGCAGCGGTCGATCGTGGCGAGATCGTTCAAAGGGTTGCAGCCAATGGAACCTTAAATCCAGTGGTTCTGGTCAATGTCGGCACTCAGATTTCGGGAACGGTGATCCGACTCCATACCGATTTCAACAAACCTGTGAAGGCGGGGCAGTTGCTTGCCGAACTAGATCCTTCGAACCTCGAGGCCCAGATCCGTCAGACCGAGGCGAGCCTTGCCTCGGCGCGTGCAAATTTCGAGCTAGTCTCTTCCGTATTAAAGCGCAATGAGCAGTTAAAACGTAATGGCTTTGTTTCTGATGGCGCACTCGATAGCGTTCGAAAAGACGTGGCTGCAGCGAGCGCTCAGGTCGCGCAGCTGGAAGCACAGCTTGCACGAGACCAGACCAACCTTGGCTACAGCCGAATTCGGTCTCCAATCGACGGGATTGTCGTCAATCGGGGCATCGATGTGGGTCAGACAGTCGCGGCAAGCTTTCAGACCCCGACGCTTTTTCAGATTGCGCGTGACCTGACGCAGATGCAGATTGACACTTCTGTTGCAGAGGCCGATGTTGGTGGGATCTCCCCAGGCCAGCCTGTTCGATTTACGGTGGACGCATTTCGGGAGCAAGAGTTCACGGCCAAAGTCCGTATGGTTCGGTTAAATCCGACGACGCAGCAGAACGTGGTGACCTATAACGTCGTGATTGATGTCCACAATCAGTCAGGCCTATTGCTGCCCGGCATGACGGCGCAGGTCTCTATCCTCACGAACCGCCAGGAGAATGTCCTTCGAATTCCAGCCGGTGCGCTGCGGTTTCGTCCACCGACAGAGCCTGTGAAGCCGCCGGGCACGCCGGTGCCCAACGGTAAGGCGGATCAGGCGAAGGCGAAATCGGTAGCAGTCAATCCACGGGTGTATCTGGTTGGGGCGGATGGCAAGCTTCAAGCACGAGAGATCAAAGTGGGCGTCTCCGATGGGCGTTACGTTCAGGTGCTAGAAGGACTAGAGGCGGGTGAGGCGGTGGTGACGCGTGCGGCGCCCAGTCAGTTAGGTCCCGCGAGTGGCTTCCGATTCAGAATGCTCTAGGATGGCTGAGCCGTTGATTCGGCTTGTGGATATTCACAAGCAGTACGAACCACCCGGGGCGCCTCCTGTGCCCGTCTTGCACGGCATTTCATTGTCAATTGCGCCGGGGGAGTTTGTCTGCCTCATGGGGCAGTCAGGCTCAGGAAAGTCGACCTTAATGAATATTCTTGGCTGTTTAGACATGCCGACACGCGGATCTTATTTTTTGGACGGCGAGGATGTCAGCACAATGAATTCAGACGATCTCGCACGGCTGCGAAACCAGAAGCTCGGTTTCGTCTTTCAGGGATTTAATCTGCTCAAGCGGATGAATGTCTTAGATAACGTAGCGCTTCCCATGGTCTATGGTGGGTTATCGCGTGATCACGCGGCCGTCCAGGCAAGGGCTCGACTGGCAGAAACTGGGCTTGCAGGGTTTGAGGATCGCCTGCCGAACCAGCTCTCCGGTGGTCAACAGCAGCGTGTCGCAATTGCCCGCGCCCTCGCCATGCACGCACCGATTTTGCTTGCAGACGAGCCGACGGGAAATCTTGATACCGTGACCTCTGAAGAGATCATGAGAGTCATCCAGACGTTAAATCGAGATCAGGGCATGACGATTGTTCTGGTGACCCATGAGCCGGATATCGCAAGGTTTGGGCGTCGTCTTGTGCGACTGAAAGACGGTGTTGTGGTCTTTGATGGCCCCGTGACAGAGGGCTTGTGATGAAATCACCTCAGGTTATCGAAGAGGCATTTCGTGCGCTTGCGACAAATCGGCTGCGGACACTGCTCACCATGTTGGGTGTTGTGATTGGGGTGTGTGCGGTGGTGATCATGATGGCGGTCGGGCGTGGCGCGCAGTCCATGGTGAATCAGAGCATCAGCTCCATGGGGAGCAACCTTCTGATCGTGTTTCCTGGATCTCAGACGTCGGGTGGGGTGCGGTTTGGGGCAGGCGCAGCGCAGACACTCACGATTTCAGATGCCCAGGCCATTGCGACAGTCCCTGGGGTCTTACGAGTTGGGCCAGTCGTCATGCGTTCGTTTCAACTGGCCTACGGCAGTCAGAACTGGAGCGCGATGGTCGCAGGTGTCACGCCCGACTACTTTCCATTGCGGGACTGGGACACTGAAGTCGGCGATTTGTTAAGCGATGGCGATCTTCGGTCAAACGCCCGTGTTGCGGTGATCGGCCAGTCCACAGCGACCCAGTTATTTGGCGATGAATCGCCTGTAGGAAAGAGCATTCGGATTCGAAATCTCCCGTTCACGGTGATCGGTGTGCTCACGCGCAAAGGGCAGAGTCTTGATGGTCGTGATCAGGATGATGGCGTGTTCATTCCTTTGTCTACCGCCCGACAGCAGCTGGTTCGAAGTGCCTTTCCCGAGAGCGTTGCGATGATGTTGGTGCAGGCGGATTCCCAGGAATCGATGGCGCAGGCCGAAAACGAAATCAATGAACTCTTACGTGCCCGCCACAGAATTAAGCAAGGCCAGGATGATGACTTCTCAGTGCGTAACCTGACCGCGATTGCCCAGACTGCGGCGATTGCGGCCGGTGCCATGGCGTTATTGCTCGGCGCGATCGCAGGCGTCTCGCTCATCGTGGGGGGCATCGGCATTATGAATATCATGCTGGTCAGCGTGACCGAGCGAACTCGAGAAATCGGGATTCGTATGGCGCTTGGTGCGCGACAAAAGGACATCCTTCGTCAGTTTCTGATCGAAGCTGTTGTGATCTGTCTTGTGGGCGGCCTCATTGGGACGGCACTCGCCATTGGGGCGGCCTGGGGAATCGCTGCGATCAGCGGACTGCTGGTTGAGATCTCGTTGTTTTCAGTGCTACTCGCCTTTGGATTTTCTGCCGTGATTGGCATCTTTTTTGGCTGGTATCCAGCGAGAAAGGCCTCCCGACTCAGACCCGTCGAGGCGCTTCGGGTAGAGTAAGGCAAGCCATTCGTGGTCTGCATAGGAGAATTCATGGTTAGTTCACGGTCGACGAATTTAACAATCACTCGTCAGTGCTTGTCTGGGCTGGGCTGTGTTGTTGCTGGGGTATTTTTGGGTTCGTCATCTCTGGCACAGGAGATCGATGATCAGGTCGCCCGCATGATGTCCGAGGGCTGGCGCGCGCAGACCAGTAACGTCTCGGTCCGAGCACCCTCTAATGGCCCGAGACGCCTTGCGTTGCCGGATCAGTCGGCGGGTTCCAACGATGCTAAGCGGGCGTCTATACAGGGGCTTGTCGACTCGCGATTTCAGCAGCCGGGAACACGGGCGGTGCTGGTCGCCCAGTCTGGTGTACTGCTTGCGGAGCGTTATCTTCCTGGGGCTGTGACGGTATCGTCGACACCCATCGGTAACTCCATGTCCAAGAGTCTGGTTGCGATGGCGGTGGGTAAAGCGCATTGTCAGGGAAAGATTAATTCGCTCGATATGAAAGCGGAACAGTTTGTCCCGTCGCTCGCAGGAACGTCGTGGGGTCAGTCCTCTGTGAAAGATCTCCTCAAGATGACCAGTGGCGCGTTTTTTACGGACTATGTCCGACCCACTGGTTGGAAGGATCAGCAAGATATTCTTGATAATCGCGCCATCTATTCGGGCGCCATGACGCGATCTTTTGTGGATCTGATGAAGGCGCGTGACGATAAGAAATTTGTGCCCGGGAGTACCTTCAACTACAACAATTACGACACCGTCGTTTTGAATCTTGTGGTTGAAAAGGCGGTTGGCCAGTCGTTTGCGACATTTTTTGCGGATCAGATCTGGTCTGAAGTGGGTGCTGAAAAAGATGGGGCCTGGGTGACGAATCGGGCGGGGGAGGTCGCTGGTTATTTTGGGTTCAGTGCCGCCCCAAGAGACTGGATCCGGCTTGGTGAGTACGTCCTAGAACGGCTTGGTCAGGACGACTGCTTTGGAAAGTTCCTGAGAGACGCCACAACAGAACAAGTGAAGGCGAACTGGCCCTTTAACAAGTCCTATGGCTATCAGATCTGGACGAACTGTACCCGTAAGCCCGGGAGTTTCTGCTTTGTCGGTAATCACGGGCAGCAACTGATCATCCATCCTGCAAGTCGTCTCGTTCTTTATGTGCACGGGGCTCGAACGACGATCAACGGAACCTGGCGTGAGGTGTTCGACGCGATCTGAGATCAGTTAGCCGTTTGAGTTCCCCTTGCTATTTCTTGACTGGAAATGAGGGTCTTTAGTAGCATTCATACTATGTAGCATTTATGCTATCTCCATGAGCCGTAACGAAGAACTCCCTCTATTCAACCGTATTGCCCATGTTCGAGAAGAAATGGGCTTGAGCCGCAAGGCGCTAGCGGATGCCGTAGGGGTGCACTACCAGACGATTGGGTACCTCGAAAGAGGGGAGTACAGCCCTAGTCTGTCTCTCGCGTTACGAATATCAAGCGCCTTAGGTAGGCCAATCGAACAGCTCTTTTCAACTGAGCCGTTCGCGAGCGAATAGGAGAAATCGCATGAGTGAGGGTAAGAAGCGCCGGTTCTTTTGGTTGGAAGGGGTGACGCGTGATGAGGTGGAAAAGAGTCTTCGCGACACGCGGCCGTCAAGATTTCGTCAGCAAGGTGCACGACGAGCGCTGGTCTTTGTGATGGGAGCTGCTTTGGGGGTGCTTGCAATGAGCATCTTAATTCCGGATAGAAAGGTCGCCACTTACCTTGAAGCCGCACTTTTTATTGTCACGCTACTTCTGTACTTTAAGCTTCGCAGTTCTGTTCGACATGTGTCAGATGCTCCGAACGAAATGTTAGACGAGCGTCAGATTCGGGTTCGCGACGCCTGCTATACCGTTGCCTATCGGCTGCTCGCAGCTTTGTCGATCCCGTACTTGGTGATCTTCGTAGCAACGAGCGGGGACGGTGTTCTTGCATACCTCACGTCAAGCAAGTCTTCTGGGTTGCTGTACTCCTACATCATGTGCGCTGCGAGTCTCCCTGCGATGGTGCTTGCCTGGACAATGCCCAG
>CAYPCG010000034.1:0-1608 GCA_964409175.1 uncultured Burkholderiaceae bacterium | reverse complement strand
CATTATGAAAATCTCAATGACTGCAATCCTTGTTGCTGCGACGTTTGTATCTGCGATCCCCGCATCACATGCGCAGATATTAAGTTCTAACCCGAGTCGTCAGGTAATTACATCAGCGGAACAGCTGCCGCGACGTGTCGTGAAGCTTGAACATCTTCCAAGCTATTACCTGGATGCGCCGCGTCGTGAGGTTCAGGCCTTGGCAGACATCTTGGAGGAGAACCTAAAACGTGATCTTGCACAGTTTGACATTCAAGATCCCGCAACTTTGCGTGGCTACTATGGAACGCTTTTGAGTCTTACGCAGTTTAAGGGTGACTGGAATGCAGTGCCGGCTCTTGTCGAGCGCCTAAAGGCTTTGCAGGACAAACCCGGTCCGCGTGCCATCACCGGAACGTTATCAAGCATTCTGGCTGAGCAGGAAATTAACAAACGAGATAACGCCTGGGTACAGGAAGAGATACGCCGCCGATACGGCGCGATGAACTGGGCAGACGTCGCTGATGGAGTGAAGTCGTTCAAAGGGTCGATGGAGCTTTTGAATCCGGCATTGGTGAAGGGGAGCTTTGAGCAACAGGTCGATGTCATGGCAAAAAACATGAATATGACCGTTCCCGAAGGGATTGTTGGCTCAATAGTGGGCGCTCGACTTCAAAACGAGAAGATTGCGCCGCTCAAGGGCGCAATCGTTTCTGCGCTGCAGTCGGTCATTGATGCGCGAGAAAAGGCTGGTGTCGCAACAAAGCCCGATGTCTGGAGCCCCCGTTTGTTTGCGATTTCGCCCACCACGAAGGCATCAGAGGTCGGAATTGGTATCTGGGACTCGGGGGTTGATCTTGCGCTATTTAAACCCACACCGGGGAAAGGAATCGCCTTTGATAAAGACTACAGACGCTCTAGTGACCTGCTGCGTCCGCTTGGAGAATCACAGGTACGGTGGCCCAAGCTAAAACGCCTTGTCAAGGGCTCGATGGACTTGCAGGCAGCACTCGATACGGAAGACGCACGGCTCTTGAAGCAGGCTGTTGCTGAGCTCAAGCCCAGTCAGGTCAAGGAGTTCGAGGAGGAGTTGAGTCTTGTAGGCGTTTATACCCACGGGACCCATGTCGCAGGGATTGCGGTCGAGGGGAACCCATTTGCGCGCGTCTACACCGCGACGATGCTGTGGGAGCACCGGACGGAACCCGTAAAGCCGTCTCTTGAGCTATCGCAGCGGGCCGCGCAGGCTTATAAACAGATTGTTCAGTCATTTAAGGATCAAAAGCTTAGGGTCGTTAACATGAGCTGGCGATATGGGGCTTCCTCGCTCGAGGGAGATCTCGCTTGGCATAACGTTGGCGCCTCGCCGGACGATCGAAAGCGTATTGCGAGGGAATTTTTTGCGATTGAACGTGAAGCGCTTCGAGAAGCGATCGCCTCGGCACCAGAAATTCTTTTTGTTGCAGGTTCTGGTAATGAAGATAACAGCGCGGATTTTGAAGAGTACATCCCGGCGGGTCTGGTCCTTCCAAATTTGTTGACTGTTGGGGCAGTCGACAAAGCAGGGGAAGAGACAAGTTTCTCTACCTTCGGGAAGACGGTACTGGTGCATGCAAATGGTTTTGAGGT
>CAYPCG010000033.1:0-18408 GCA_964409175.1 uncultured Burkholderiaceae bacterium | reverse complement strand
GTACGACTGATGGGCTTTGGCCATCGTGTCTACAAGAATTTTGATCCGCGCGCCAAGCTGATGCAAGAAACCTGCAAAGAGGTGTTGGGGGAGCTGGGTCTCGAGAACGACCCCATCTTTAAGCTGGCCATGGCACTCGAGAAGATCGCGCTAGAAGATGATTACTTTGTCTCTCGGAAGCTCTATCCGAATGTGGACTTCTACTCGGGCATTGTTCAGCGGGCGCTCGGGATTCCGACGGATGCATTCACCTGTATTTTCGCGTTGGCCCGGACGATTGGCTGGATCAGCCAGTGGAAGGAGATGATCACCGATGCGGAGTACAAGATTGGACGTCCCCGCCAGTTGTTTGTGGGGTCACAAACCCGGTCTGTGAAGCCGTTGGCACAGCGGGGGTAGCTAGGAAAGGGGCCATTCGTGGCCCCTTTTTGTTGAAGAAGTGTTTGCGTTTCGGGGAGGGGCAGTGTTAACCTGCCAGCGGCGTTCCTCGGTTGGGGCGCCTTCGCAATCCGCTAACCGGTGAGGCCGTGTCGCGGAAGGTTAAACCTGCATCATTTCAGGCCAAAGGCCTAGAAGGGTGAAGCATCATGATGAAGAGCTATCAGCTCAACTCGTATCTTTTTGGCGCCAATGCGCCGTATGTCGAAGAACTCTACGAGTCTTATCTCGACAATCCTGGCTCCGTTCCCGATAAATGGCGAAGCTACTTTGATCAGCTTCAGATTCTGCCGGCGACCGATGGCTCCGAATCAAGCCGAGATATTGCCCACGCGCCGATTGTGGAATCGTTCGCCCAGCGCGCGAAAGCGAACGCTTTCTTACCGCGGGTCGCTGAGCGAGACCTTTCGATTGCGCGCAAACAAGTCCATGTCCAGTCCATCATTGCGGCCTACCGATTCTTAGGGGCCCGATGGGCGGATCTTGATCCACTGAAGCGTCAAGAGCGTCCTGCGATCCCAGAGCTTGAACCTGGTTTTTATGACCTAACCGAGGCCGATCTCGACACGACCTTCCGTGCCGACAACCTGTATTTCGGCCAGGAGCAGATGACCCTGCGCGAAATGATCAAGGGGCTTCGCGACACTTACTGCGGCACGATTGGCGCCGAATACATGTATATCTCGGATCCCGCTGAGAAGCGTTGGTTCCAGCAGCGACTGGAGAGCATTCGTTCCACGCCTCAGTTTGCGCCCGAGAAGAAAAAGCGAATTCTCTCCAAACTCACTGCGGCGGAGGGCCTTGAGCGGTTCCTGCACACCAAATATGTTGGCCAAAAGCGTTTCTCACTAGAAGGGGGCGAGTCGTTTATTGCCTCAATGGACGAGATCATTCAACGTGCTGGCGAGCAAGGCGTTGAGGAGATTGTGATCGGTATGGCCCATCGAGGTCGTCTAAACGTGCTGGTCAATACGCTTGGAAAAGTCCCCAAAGAGCTTTTTTCGGAGTTTGAAGGTCATCATGCAGATGACCTGCCCGCAGGCGACGTGAAATATCACCAGGGATTTTCGAGTGATATCTCGACGCCCGGCGGTCCGGTTCACCTGTCACTCGCGTTTAACCCGTCTCACCTTGAGATCGTGAACCCCGTGGTCGAAGGGTCCGTTCGTGCACGTCAGGATCGACGTGGCGATGAGAAAGGGACTCAAGTACTGCCGATTTTGGTGCACGGCGATGCCGCGTTTGCTGGTCAGGGCGTGGTGATGGAGACCTTGAACCTCGCGATGACTCGAGGCTATGGCACCGGTGGAACGGTACACCTCGTGATTAACAATCAGATTGGATTTACCACGTCAGATCCTCGGGACACACGGTCGACGAGCTATTGCTCTGACGTGGTGAAGATGATCGAAGCACCCGTGCTCCACGTGAACGGTGATGACCCGGAGGCGGTGGTGCTTGCCACGCAGATTGCTGTGGACTATCGCATGGCCTTCGGAAAGGACGTTGTCGTCGATATCGTCTGCTTCCGTAAGCTTGGCCACAACGAACAAGACACCCCGTCACTCACACAGCCGCTGATGTACAAGGTAATTGGTCAGCATCCCGGAACGCGCAAGCTCTACGCAGATCGACTCGAGACGATCGGCGTGATTCGGATTGGAGAAGGCGACGAGATGGTCAAGGCCTTCCGTGCCGATATGGAAGACGGCACGAACCAGTCTTCGCCAGTGCTCTCGAATTACAAGAGCAAGTTTGCGGTGGACTGGTCCCCATTCCTGGGTAAGAAGTGGACTGATGATGCCGATACCTCTGTTCCTGCGACCGAGATCAAACGTCTCGCTGAACGGATCACCACGATTCCCGAAGGATTTAAGGTTCACTCATTGGTTGAGAAGGTGCTCAACGATCGACGCAGCATGGGGCGTGGTGAGCTCAATCTCGACTGGGGGATGGGTGAGCACCTTGCATATGCCTCGCTCGTTGCGAGCGGCTATGCCGTTCGCATTACAGGTCAAGACGCAGGCCGCGGCACGTTTACTCACCGGCATGCGGTACTCCATGATCAGAATCGCGAGAAGTGGGACGCAGGCACGTATATTCCGCTCCAGAACGTCGCCCCGGGCCAGGCGCCCTTTACGGTGATTGACTCGGTGCTGTCGGAAGAGGCGGTGCTCGGATTTGAGTACGGCTATTCCACTGCAGAGCCGAATTCACTGGTGATCTGGGAAGGCCAGTTTGGTGACTTTGTGAACGGCGCCCAGGTGGTGATCGATCAGTTCATCTCGTCCGGTGAAGTGAAGTGGGGTCGACAGTCTGGTCTGGTGATGTTGCTGCCCCATGGCTACGAAGGTCAGGGCCCGGAGCACTCCTCTGCGCGTCCTGAGCGATTCCTGCAGCTTTGCGCAGACCTCAATATGCAGGTTGTCCAGCCGACGACTGCTGCGCAGATATTCCATGTCTTGCGTCGTCAGATGCTTCGTCCGTTCCGTAAGCCCCTGGTGGTGCTGTCACCGAAGTCCCTGCTGCGTAATAAAGACGCAGGCTCGCCGCTCGAAACCCTCACCAAGGGTTCTTTCCAGACGGTGATTGGGGAGGTTGACAAGGCGATTGATGCGAAGAAGGTCAAGCGCGTACTGGCCTGTTCCGGAAAGGTCTATTACGAACTGGTGAATGCGCGGCGTGAGCGCAAGGCGAGTGATGTCGCCATCATTCGTGTGGAGCAGCTCTATCCGTTCCCGCACAAGGCATTCGCCACTGAGATAAAGAAGTATGCGGCTGCGACCGAGGTGATCTGGGTTCAAGATGAACCGCAGAATCAGGGCTACTGGTTCCAGATCCAGCACAACTTGCTCGAGAACATGCTACCGGGTCAGAAGCTTGCGTATGCAGGACGTCCCGCATCCGCGTCTCCTGCCGTGGGCTATCTCGAAAAGCATATTGCGCAGCTCAAGGAGCTGGTCGACACCGCCTTCGGCAAAGTCAAAGGCTTTGTCCATACCAAATAACGACCCTATAGAAGAGAAGAGACCAACATGGCAATTCATGACGTAAAAGTTCCTCAGCTATCTGAGTCTGTCGCCGAAGCGACCCTGCTGCAGTGGAAAAAGAAGGTTGGCGAATCAGTTGCAGCCGACGAGATTCTGATTGAGATCGAGACGGATAAAGTCGTACTCGAAGTGCCTGCACCGTCTGCCGGTGTCCTGACCGAGATCATCAAGGCCGATGGTGGCATGGTGGTCTCCAACGAGGTGATCGCAAAGATCGACACCGACGCGAAAGCCTCCGTGGCTTCGGCTGCGCCTGCGAAGGCCGCCACCCCCGTCGCGGCCCCAGTGCCCGCAGCCCCAACCCCCGCCGCACCCATTGCCGCCGCAAAACCCGGATCCGCAATCGCGATGCCGTCTGCCGCAAAGCTGATGGCAGAGACGGGGGTTGTTCCGAGTGCCGGTTCTGGTAAGGACGGTCGTATCACCAAAGCGGATGTGCTCGCTGCACAAAAAGCGGGGCCCGCTGCGGCGCCGACGGGCGCTGCGCTACCCGCGGTCGCGGTGTCGGCTGGCTTACCTCAGCCCGCGATTGCCTTCGGACCCGAGGCGCAGCTTGACGGACGTCCCGAGCAGCGGGTACCGATGAGCCGTCTGCGGGCCCGTATTGCCGAACGACTACTGCAGTCTCAGGCAACGAACGCGATTCTTACCACCTTCAACGAAGTGAACATGGCACCGCTGATGGCCATGCGCAAGCAATATGGCGAGCGCTTTGAGAAAGAACATGGCGTCAAGCTAGGCTTTATGTCTTTCTTTGTGAAGGCCGCAGTCGCCGCATTGAAAAAGTACCCTGTCCTTAACGCATCGGTCGATGGCAACGACATCGTCTATCACGGTTACTTTGACATCGGTATCGCAGTGGGCTCGCCACGTGGCCTGGTGGTGCCGATTCTGCGCAATGTCGATCAGATGACGTTTGCTGATATTGAAAAGAAGATTGCCGAATACGGTGTGAAGGCGCGCGATGGAAAGATCTCGATTGAAGAACTGACCGGCGGTACCTTCTCGATTTCGAATGGTGGGGTCTTTGGCTCGATGTTGTCCACACCGATCATCAACCCCCCACAGTCTGCGATTCTGGGGATTCATGCCACTAAGGATCGCGCCGTTGTGGAGAACGGTCAGGTAGTCGTTCGGCCGATGAACTATCTTGCTATGTCGTATGACCACCGGATCATTGACGGTCGTGAGGCGGTGCTGGGTCTGGTGACCATGAAGGAAGCGCTCGAGGATCCGTCGCGTCTTCTACTCGAAGTCTAAAGGGAGGCACGATCCATGGCTCAGTCATATGACGTCGTTGTTATTGGTTCTGGTCCTGCGGGCTACATCGCGGCCGTACGGGCGGCGCAGCTTGGTCTGAAGACCGCCTGCGTAGAGAAGTGGCGCAACCCCAATGGGGAGATGGCGCTTGGGGGAACCTGTCTTAACGTTGGCTGTATTCCGTCAAAGGCCTTGCTGGCCTCGAGCGAAGAGTTCGAAAAGATCCAACATCATGCAGATGTCCATGGCATTACCGTGAAAGGTGCCAGCATGGACATCAAAAAGATGCTCAAACGGAAAGAGGGCATCGTCTCCAAGATGAGCAAGGGAATTGAGTTCTTGTTTCGCAAGAACAAGATCACCTGGCTAAAGGGTCACGGTCAGTTCAGTGGTCGTAACGATGCGGGTTTCCTGATCGATGTGGTTGGGGATGCGCCCGAGACGGTTGTCGCCAAACACGTGATCATTGCCACGGGATCGAAGGCGCGTCATCTTCCGGGGCTCAAGGTCGATAACAAGATCGTCTGTGACAACGAAGGCGCACTGGCATTCGATTCGGTGCCTGCAAAGCTTGGCGTGATCGGGGCAGGCGTTATTGGTCTCGAGCTCGGCTCGGTGTGGCGTCGACTCGGCTCAGAGGTCACCGTGCTGGAGGCGCTTCCGACGTTTCTGGCGGCCTGTGATGATGCCGTTTCGAAGGAGGCCTTTAAGCTGTTCTCCAATCAAGGTCTGGACATCCACCTTGGGGTCAAAATTGGCGATATCAAGCCCTCTGCAAAGGGCGTAAAGCTTGCCTACACCGAGGCAGATGGCGTTGCTAAGACGCTTGATGTTGACCGTTTGATCGTGTCGATTGGACGTGTGCCGAATACAGAAGGGTTGGCGCTTGATCAGGTGGGTCTCGCGACGGACGAGCGCGGATTTATTCCCGTTAATGATCACTGTGCGACTGCCGTCCCTGGTATCTATGCCGTGGGAGACGTGGTCCGCGGTCCTATGCTGGCCCACAAGGGAGAAGACGAGGGTGTCATGGTCGCAGAGATCATTGCCGGTCAAAAACCGCACATCGACTACGACTGCATCCCTTGGGTCATCTATACCTCTCCCGAGATTGCCTGGGTTGGGCGCACTGAGCAGCAGCTCGTAGCAGAAGGGCGCAAGTACAAGAGTGGTCAGTTCCCGTTTGCGGCCAATGGTCGGGCCTTGGGGATGGACTCGCCGGATGGCTTTGTCAAAGTGCTTGCGGATGAAGAGACCGAACAGATTCTTGGTGTCCACATCATTGGCATGGCGGCATCTGACCTGATTGCCGAGGCCGCGGTTGCGATGGAGTTTAAGGCGTCTGCCGAGGATATTGGACGTATCTGCCACCCCCATCCCTCACTCTCTGAAGCCATGCGTGAGGCGTCGCTTGCGATTTATAAGCGCGCCCTGAACATGTGAGACCTGCTCGTCTCTCGATTGTAGAGGCCTATCAGGATCAACTGAGGGCAAGAGGATTTCATGCTGACGCCGCGCAGCTTCGCGCGGCGGAACGGCTTGAGCAGTGCGCTGCCGAGTGGGAAGACTACAAAGCAAAGCGCGGTGGCACGCTCAAGAAGATGATCTCAAAGCCCAATCTCCCGCGGGGGGTTTACCTGTGGGGCGGGGTGGGCCGAGGGAAGACGCTGCTAATGGACTGTTTTTTCAAGCATGTCCCGCTGGAGCGAAAGGTTCGACTCCACTTTCATGAGTTCATGCGAGCGACCCATCGTGAGATGCACGAGTTACGGGGCGTTGAGGATCCCTTGGATGAAGTCGCCCAACGGGTGGCGCGACGTTACCGGCTGATCTGTTTTGATGAGTTTCATGTCTCTGATATTGCAGATGCGATGATCCTAGAGCGACTGCTGCGCGCGCTCTTTAAGAGTCGCGTGGGATTCATCATGACGTCTAACTATCATCCTGACGGACTTTATCCCGATGGTCTGCATCGTGACCGGGTACTTCCGGCAATTGCGTTGCTCAAAGATCAACTCGATATCGTTGAGGTCGATGGCGGACGTGACTATCGTCAGATGAGCCAGGCACAGGTCAGGGCATACCTATCGCCCCTGAATGAGCAGACGGACCAAGAGATGATCAAGAGTTTTGCTCAGATGACGCAAGGGCATCCCGATGAAAGCCCGGTGTTGCAGATTGAAGCACGGGAGATCCGCGCGATTCGTCGCGCTGGGCGAGTCATCTGGTTTGACTTTCCGACACTCTGTGGTGGGCCACGGTCGCAAAACGACTACCTTGAACTGGCCAATCAGTTTGACTGTGTGTTTCTGTCTGGCGTCCCGGCGATGTCAGCGGGGATGGCATCCGAGGCCCGTCGGTTTACATGGCTGGTTGATGTGCTCTACGACCACAAGGTCAAACTCATTATTTCAGCCGAGACCCTGCCGGAAGCGCTCTACACCGTGGGCGTTCTCGCCAATGAATTTCACCGTACGGTGAGTCGACTGGTGGAGATGCAGTCGAAGGAGTACCTTACGGCGCCTGCTCGTCCGTCTCAGACGGCCTTCCACGCGCAATAAATCCATGATTTAGGCGCTCTGGCTTTCCATAGCGTAGCGGCTGACCGTCCAATGTCAGCACCGAACCTCCCGCGGCTTCGAGGATTGCCTGACCGGCGCAGGTGTCCCATTCCATGGTCGGTCCGCGTCGAATGTAGAGATCCGCGCCGCCCTCGGCGACCCGGCTAAATTTCAGTGCCGATCCTAGGAGATCGTGGCGGTGGATGCGCTCACCCTCGAGTCGTGGATTACTCCGACGGCTGGAGACGAGCACCCCGCCATCAGCAGGTCGAGAGCGGGCAGCAATCGATTCCCAAGGGCTAGTGGCGTCTTTCAGCTGTCGGCGCTGCGCAGGAATTCCCAGGCCACCGCGATAGAGCCAGCCTTCCGTTGGCCCATAGAGTAGTCCGAAGATCGCCCGGTGCTGACTGACAAGTCCAAGGCTGATGCTGAATTCCCCGGTTCTTGCAATGAACTCTTTGGTGCCATCCAATGGATCTAATAGCCAGTAAGTCTCCGCTTGAGGCGGCTGCTCGTGCGATTCACTATCTTCTTCCGACACGAGCGGCCATGACGGCGTCAGTGCCGCCAGGGCTCCCGCCAGAATGCTGTGACTCGCCAGATCGGCGTCTGTGACCGGGGAGAGGTCCGATTTGGTCTGTACGCCCAGGTCGACCCGGTCATAGACCGCCAAAATTGCGGCAGACGCCCGGGTGATAGCCGGTTCTAGGGCCAAAGCGATGCGGATGAGTCGATCGGGCGATGGTTGTTTTTCGTCCATCAAGGGATAATCCCACGAATGAAGATCTTCTTGTTTGCGCTCGGAGGCATGCTGGGCGCACTTGTGCAGGCAAGCCCCGCCAAAGCCCCGTCAGCAAGCGAGCCGGACGACGCCCTTCAGGCGCGTCGTCCTGCATTTCAGCAGCAGCTGTCTGAGATTGATCGTGCGCGCCGTACCTTTCAGGTCGACCTGGCACAACGGGAAGCGCACTGCCTCAAAAAGTTTTTTTCAGCGCGTTGTATGGATCAGATTCGTCAGGAGCACTTAGAGCAGATGCGTCAATTCGATCTACGCCGTGAAGAGGCTTTACAAGGGTTACGCGATATCGATGCGATTCTGCGAGATCGCGCGCGTCAGAAGCGGATTGCAGAGCGAGGACAGTCCTGATGCAGTTCTTGTCATCTGTTCGAACTGTGGCGCTGCGCATTCTTGAGCTGGAGGCGGAACATCGTGAGTTGGATAACCTCATCAGGTCGCTGGAGACAGAGGGTGTGCGTGACGAGCTTCAGATTCGTCGGCTCAAGAAACGCAAGCTCCAGTTAAAGGACACGATCGCACAGCTTCAGAGTCAGCTCTCTCCGGATGTCCCTGCCTGACCCGGAGCTTCTCGCGCTCTTCGGGCCGCAGGGCCCGTTGCGTCATGCTGCACCAGGCTATCGTGAGCGACCGGGGCAGGTTGCACTTGCTCAGGCAATTGCTCAGACACTTGATACATCTGGCTGCCTCGTGGCGGAGGCGGGCACTGGTGTTGGTAAGACCTTTGCCTACCTCGTGCCATTGCTGCGTCATGCGGGCAAGACTGTCATTTCCACCGCGACGCGTCACCTGCAAGACCAGCTCTACGCCCGCGACCTGCCGAAGGTTAAAGCCGCTTTGGGAGTCTCGATTCAGACGGCGATATTAAAAGGGCGTAGTAACTATCTCTGTCTCTATCGACTTGAACAGCATCAGGTAGAAGGGCGCTTCCATCGTCGCGAGGATATCGCGGCATTTCGCGAAATCGTCCGATTCGCTGCCACCACAAAGCACGGAGATATCGCCGAGTGCGATGCGGTTCCAGAGTCGTCCCCGGTCTGGGCGAGCGCAACATCGACGCGCGAAAACTGCCTGGGGCAGCAATGCCCTCGACTGGCGGACTGCCACGTCATGGCCGCGCGACAGCGCGCTGCCGACGCGGACCTGTTGGTTGTGAACCATCATTTGCTATGCGCCGATATGGCCCTTCGCGACGAGGGATTTGGAGAGCTATTGCCCACGGTGAATCACGTGGTGATTGACGAGGCGCACGCACTTCCGGATATCGCCACAGGGTTCTTTGGTCAGTCCGTTTCGACACAGTCGCTCAGTCATCTTGCGCGGGATCTGCTGGCCTGTGGCCTCACCCATGCGCGCGATGGGGCCGCCTGGCCGGAACTCTGTGGACAGATGGAGACGGCTGCAGCAGAGATTCGACTGTTGGTTCCCAGTCAGCCTGCGATGGATCGACGAATAGCCTGGGAGTCGCTGAGTGCCTCTGATCAGGGGCGCTGGAAGGAACAGTTACAACGTGCAGTGGACCGATTAGGGGATGTGCGGGCGGCGTTGGAGATCAATGCGGAGCGTCACCTTGAACTCGCCCAGGCGTTGGCGAGAACAGAGGATCTGATCGCTCGCCTGATGCTCTTTGTGCGAGACGCCAGCGATGAACCAGCGGTGAGATGGATTGAGGTGAATCGCTATTCCCTGGTGCTGCATGTCACACCGTATGACATCAGCGATCGTTTTCGACATGAGATGGCCAAGCGGCCGCGCGCCTGGGTGTTCGTCTCAGCAACACTCGCGGTCGGTGGTCGATTTCAGCATTTTCAAGAGCGACTTGGTCTAGAGTCCGCTGAAACACTGGTTGCACAGAGCCCCTTTGATTTTCAGACCCAAGGACTGCTCTTGGTTCCGGAGCAGAGCCCAGACCCGAAGGCCTCGGATCTCATGACACGGCTATTGGCGCAGGGTGAGATTCAGGCCCTCATCGCCAAATGCCCCGGCGGTCTCTTCGTGTTGTGCACATCTCATCGCGCGGTGAACTTAGCCCAGCAGTGGTTTCAGCGCTGGGCGCAAGAACACACCGATCGGATGGTGCTCGTTCAGGGTGAAGCGCCACGGCATCAATTGATTGATCGATTCCGCACCCATGGCAAGGCAGTATTGATTGGGAGTCACTCATTCTGGGAAGGTGTTGATGTTCCCGGGCAGGCGTTATCGATGGTGCTCATCGATAAGATTCCATTTGCGCCACCCGATGATCCTGTACTCGAAGCCCGTGCAAAGCAGATGACGCGACAGGGTCGTGATGCATTCATGAGTCTGTCAGTTCCTGAGGCTGCGATTTTGCTCAAGCAAGGGGTCGGTCGACTGATTCGAACCGAGACTGACCGTGGTCTGGTCGTGATCGGGGACCGACGTCTTGCCGAGACACCGTACGGTCGGCGCATCATTCAGAGTCTTCCCGGGTTTCAAAGAACACGGGACGCAGGCGTTGCCCTGCGTTGGCTTACCTCACCAGAGCTTGAGTCGGCTGAGCGTGGTTGACCAGACCGACGGCTTTTCAGGTTTGGCCTGCTTTTGCGCCCGGCGATTTGGATCGTAGGCAACCTTTAAGAAGTTACTGTCAGGGAAGTTCTTTTCCAGTACACGGCGCGCATCCTTGCTCAGCGCATCCAGTCCAAGCCGCTCGTATCCCACCATCATGATGGCCAGCGCTTCTTCGATCGCGGGCACATCTTGGTACTGCTTAACGACCGCCTGGGCCCGGTTGACCGCCGCCAGGGTCGCACCGCGTCGCATGTAGAAGCGGGCGATATGAATGTCACTGGATGCAAGCATGTTGACAAGGTAGTTCATGCGGGCCTTCGAATCTTCCACATACTCGCTATTGGGAAAACGCGTGACAAGTTCTTTGAAGTTATCAAAGGCCTCCCGCGCGGCCTTGGGGTCGCGCTCGGCAACATCCTCACCAGTAAAAGCAGTAAATAGGCTGGTCTGGTCATTAAAGTTCACTAGCCCACGCAGGTACAGGGCATAGTCGGCCCGTTCGTGATTTGGGTACTGCTTCAGAAAGCGATCGATTGCCGAGAGGGCAAGCGCGGTCTCGTTTTCCTTCCAATGGGCGTACGCCGTATCGAGCTGGGCCTGTTGGGCATGTCGACCAAAGGGGTAGCGGGATTCCAGACGGCTTAAGAGGCGAACGGCTGCAGCCCAGTTTGAGGAGGCCATTTCATCCTTCGCCTCTGCGTACAATCGGTCTGCACTCCAGTTGAGGGTCTCGTCTCGAGACATCGATTCGGTGGCACATCCGGCGACCAATAGCGACGAGGCGGTCAGGCTCAGCAGAACAACCCGTGAGAGACGTTGAAAACAGCGATGAAGAGCAATGCGCATGAGCTTGTAGAGGACCTCGAGGACTGGTCGCTGGATTATAGCGGCGCAGACCTCCCAGAAGCGGATGGCGCGCCACCAGACGCGGCGTCGCCAAAGACCTTTTCGATTACATCATCGATGGCGAACCGTCGGTTGGATCACTTCCTTGCGGAACAGTTCCCGGCCCTATCGAGGTCGGTGCTTCAGCGTTGGATTGCTGAAGGGCATGTGCGTGTGGGGGGGCGTGAGGTAAAGCCGAGCCTGTCGCTTCGTGAGGGCCAGCGTGTTGAGGTGCGGCCACCTGCCGCGGCCCCTGTCAACGATTGGGGCGCGGAGGCGATTCCTTTAGCGCTCGTCTATCAGGACGCCCATGTGGTGGTGGTGAACAAGCCGGCAGGCCTTGTCGTTCACCCTGCAGCCGGTCATCCCTCGGGGACGCTCGTTAATGGCCTTATTCACGCATTTCCGGAAATACGTGAGGTCGCCCGGGCCGGGATTGTCCATCGGCTGGATCGGGATACGACGGGTCTGATGGTGGCCGCTCGGTCGCAAGAGGCCCAGGTGAGTCTCGTGCGGCAACTTCAGGACCGACAGGTTTCTCGGCAGTACCTTGCGCTGGCATGGGGTCGGTTTCAGGGGAAGCAGACCATCTCATCCTCGATCGGCCGAGACCCCCGCGATCGTCAAAAAATGGCCGTGGTTCCGGATGAGAAGGGCAAGCCGGCTGTCACCCATATTCAAGGGATTTCTATCGGAGAGCTATTTGGGATCGAGGTCAGCCTGATTCGGTGTATTTTGGAGACCGGAAGAACCCACCAAATTAGAGTTCATTTAGAGTCTATAAAGCATCCAATCGTGGGGGATTTGACCTATACACGACATTCACCCCACGCCACCCGTCTCTCTGGTGGTAAGGATCGGATACAACAATTAATGCCTGGACAGGCACTTCATGCTCAAAAGCTGCGGTTCGAGCATCCAATTTCGGGCAAGGAATTGGCCTTTGCAGCTCCGATTCCTGACCATTTCCGGGAGTTACTAGCACTGGCAGGGATTGATGATCCGGGGGCGGCCTAAGCCATGACGGCCCGCTACGAGCGCGTTTCCGCCGGCGTGTTCGAGATCCTGGACTTCTTTCCAGTGGGGGTTCGGGCGTACCAGACGACCCGCCAGGCAGGCGTCTCGGCGGCTCCCTTTGATGGGTTCAATTTGGCAACGCATGTCGGGGACCGTCTTGACCATGTCCTGGAAAACCGGCGCTATTTGAATGCGCTTTTGCCGAATCCGCCGCTCTGGCTCAACCAGGTTCACGGGGTCTCGGTACAGAATCTGGATGGGTCATCTGAGATGTCTGCCCCACCGGCGGCCGATGCCTGTTGGACGTCGATGTCCGATCGGGTCTGCGCGGTGATGACCGCAGACTGCCTGCCTGTCTTAATTGCAAGACCGAGCCATCACCAGGTGGCAGCGGTTCACGCCGGGTGGCGCGGGCTGGTCAACGGCGTCATCGAGGCAGCGCTCAATCAGTTGCGCAACGAGTCTCGGGACTCGAGGGGCTCGGATGGCTGGTGGGTATGGTTCGGGCCCTGCATTGGGCCAGATGCCTTTGAAGTCGGTCCCGAGGTACGCCGGCAGTTCCTTGACCAGCAGCCGGAGTCGTACGTCGGATTTCGAGCCGCTGACCCGGAGCGGCAGACGTGGTTTGCAGATCTTCAACAGCTCGCCAAACTGCGGGTCTTGCGATGGGCTGAGCAACACCTGGATCAGGCTGCGGAGAGGGTTTACATCGACGGTGATCGACGATGCGTCTTTGGTGATTCGGAGTCGTTTTTCTCCTATCGACGTGACCGTGAAACAGGCCGGATGGCGAGCCTTATTTATTGCTGTTAACCCTAGCTTTTATCGTGATTTGACACTCTTGATGAACCCTATGCAGAATGGACCAAAGATCATTTCTGCTGGGGAGCGGTGGATATGGAGCAGGGTCAGGATAAGAAGAAAGCCGTGCGGCCACCTCGTTCGCGCGCATCTGGGGCAACAGGATCGAAACGCAAGTCTGGGGCCAACGTCTCCGACACGACGCGCCCTGCATCCGCTGCAAAGCCGAAATCCTCATCTGCAGCGTCACTTCCCTCGGTTCCCGCGCTTCCGGCCATGCAGTTGGTGCCGGAAAAGCTTCAGGCCATTCAGAAAGACTATCTAGAGTCTCTATCAAAGGTGCTTACCTCGAAGCCTGAGATGGTCAAGATGGCCTCTCAAGATCGACGATTCGACAACCCGACTTGGCTCGACTCCTACTTCGCAGGGCTTGCTGCGTTATATGTGCTGAACGCAAAGACCCTGTCGGCGATGACGGATGCAGTTGACACCGATCACAAGACACAGGCGCGACTCAAATTCATGGTGCAGCAATGGATTGATGCAGCATCGCCCACGAATTTCTTTGCAACCAATCCAGAAGTTCAGCAGAAGATGATCGAGTCGCAGGGCGAGAGTCTTCGAAGCGGGATACAGAATCTGATGACGGACCTTCGAAAGGGTCGTATCTCACAGACGGACGAGACGGCCTTTGAGATTGGAAAAAATGTTGCGGTTACACCAGGGGATGTGGTCTATCGAAACGAACTCTTTGAGCTGATTCAGTATCGGCCGGCGACTGAAAAGGTCAACGCTATTCCGATGCTGTTTGTCCCGCCGAGCATCAACAAGTTCTACATCATGGACTTGCAGCCTCACAGCTCGCTCGTCAAATTTGCAGTCGATCATGGCCAGACACTATTTCTGGTGTCCTGGCGAAACGTTCAAGACGAGGACAGTCAGCTCACCTGGGATGACTACGTAGAAAAGGGCGTTCTGACGGCAATTGATGTCGTGTTGGCGATTACGGGTCAGCCCAAGACGAACCTACTTGGTTTTTGTGTCGGCGGCACTATTTCTGCGACCGCCTTGGCGACACTGGCTGCGCGGCAACAGGATAAGGTGAACTCTTTTACCCTGATGACCACACTACTGGACTTCTCCGATAACGGTGTGTTGGATGTCTTCATCGACGAGCGGCACGTGCAGATGCGTGAACAGCAGCTCAGTCAGGGAGGCCTGCTGAAGGGCAGTGAACTGGCAAGTACATTTTCGTTCTTGCGGCCTAACGATCTCGTCTGGAATTACGTTGTCAACAACTATTTAAAAGGGGAAAAGCCCGTTCCCTTTGATCTTCTCTATTGGAATTCCGACAGCACCAATCTTCCGGGTCCGTTTTTTGCCTGGTACCTTCGTAATACCTATCTGGAAAACAACTTCGTCAAGAAAAGTAAGGTCAAGGTGGCAGGGGAGCCCTTAGACCTCTCCGCGATCAAGGTGCCGACCTACGCCATGGGGGCGCGCGAGGATCACATTGTTCCCTGGACTTCCGCATTTCGATCGGTCAACGTGCTCAGTGGCCCCAAGCGATTTGTCCTCGGGGCGAGTGGTCATATTGCGGGCGCCATTAATCCGGCCTCAAAAAACAAGCGCTCCTATTGGGTGAATGATCAGTTGGGATCTTCCGCCGAGGAATGGTTTGCAAAGGCAACGGAAATGCCCGGAAGCTGGTGGAACGACTGGATTCAATGGGTGACTGCCCAGGGAGGCGCACAGGTCGCACCGCCATCCTCCGCCGGAAGCAAGTCCTACCCGGTCATCGAGCCAGCACCGGGCAGCTACGTCAAAGTTCGTGCAGTGAGCAGTTAGGGCAGTTCTTAGAAAATTTCAAAGCAGTCCATAACGACAACAGAGGAGACAGAACATGACACAGCGAATTGCATATGTAACCGGGGGCATGGGAGGCATTGGAACCTCCATCTGTCGACAGCTCCACGATGCGGGCCACAAGGTAATCGCCGGCTGTGGCCCGACACGGGATTATCAGAAATGGCTCGATGAGCAAAAGGCAGATGGCTACACGTTTTATGCCTCTGTCGGAAACGTCGGCGAATGGGACTCGACGGTCGCCGCCTTTGAGAAGGTAAAGTCTGAGCATGGCAATCCCGACATCCTGGTCAACAATGCCGGAATCACCCGCGATGGCATGTTTGTAAAGATGACGCCGCAAGCCTGGCAGGATGTGATTGATACCAACCTCAACAGCCTCTTTAACGTGACCAAACAGGTCGTTGAGGGGATGGTCACCAAAGGCTGGGGCCGGATTATCAACATCTCGTCTGTCAACGGTCAGAAGGGTCAGTTTGGCCAGACCAACTACTCGACCGCAAAGGCCGGTATTCACGGATTCACGATGGCGCTGGCACAGGAGCTGGCTGCCAAGGGCGTGACGGTCAACACCGTCTCTCCCGGTTACATCGGAACGGAAATGGTTCGTGCCATCAAGCCTGAGGTGCTTGAGAAGATCGTCGCCACCATTCCGGTGAAACGACTCGGGACACCTGATGAGATCGGCTCGATCGTTCGCTGGATTGCCTCGGAACACGGCGGCTTTGCGACCGGTGCCGACTTCTCGCTCAATGGCGGACTGCACATGAGTTAAGCTGCGCTGACCTGAAGCTGACTGGTCGCCACGTTTGGCTGCCAGTCGTCGTGATTGTTTGATTGACGAACGAGAAGAACTTTATGACCGAAAAAACTGCTCGCCTTATTAAAAAGTACCCCAACCGTCGCCTTTATGACACTCAGACGAGCACCTACATCACGCTAGCCGATGTCAAAGAGCTAGTCCTTGCTGGCGAAGAATTTGTGGTGATGGACGCCAAGACCTCTGACGATCTCACGCGCAGCATTTTGTTGCAGATTATTCTTGATGAGGAGTCTGGTGGTGTACCGATGTTCTCGGCCAATATGCTGTCGCAGGTGATTCGTTTCTACGGAAATGCGATGCAGGGCATGATGGGCGACTATCTTGAAAAGAACATCGCCGCCTTCACGGAAATCCAGAAGTCCATGCAGGAGCAGTCGCAAAAGCTCGTGGGCAACAAGAACGGCTTTCCGTCAGCCGATGCCTGGAGTCAGTTCATGCAGGGCCAGGCGCCGATGATGCAGAACCTGATGTCCAACTACATTGAGCAGAGCAAGACCGTATTTCTGCAGATGCAGGAACAGATGCAAAAGAATGCAACCTCTATGTTTCCAGGGTTCCCTTTTCCGGGGCAGCAGGGAAGTGAGAGCAAGAAAAACGATTGATCACTGACTGGATTTCCCCTTGACAACCCCGCGTATTGGTTTTGTGTCCCTGGGCTGCCCGAAGGCCCTGGTCGATTCCGAGCGAATCCTGACCCAACTTCGTGCAGAAGGCTACGAGATTGCCCCTGAGTATCAAGAGGCCGATCTTGTGGTGGTGAACACCTGTGGCTTTATTGATGATGCTGTCCAAGAAAGTCTTGATGCAATCGGCGAGGCCTTGTCTGAAAACGGCAAGGTGGTGGTGACCGGCTGCCTGGGCGCGAAGCAGTCGGATTCTGGTGCAAACCTGGTTCAAGAGGTTCATCCCAAGGTGCTCGCCGTCACCGGTCCACATGCAACCGAAGAGGTCATGCAGGCTATTCATCTGCATCTGCCTAAGCCACATGATCCGTTTGTTGATCTTGTTCCCGAACAGGGGATACGACTCACGCCTCGACACTACGCTTATCTGAAGATTTCTGAAGGGTGTAACCATCGGTGTACGTTTTGCATCATCCCCAGCATGCGGGGAGACCTGGTGTCGCGTCCGGTGGGGGAGGTCATGCGGGAGGCAAAGCATCTCGTAAAGGCAGGGGTGCGCGAACTTCTCGTGATCTCGCAAGACACCAGTGCCTATGGTGTCGATCTGAAATACCGCACGGACTTTGTTGACGGTCGACCAGTGCGTACTCGTATGACAGAACTCGCCCAGGAACTCGGGGAACTTGGTGTCTGGGTCCGTCTGCACTACGTCTACCCCTATCCGCATGTCGATGAGGTCCTCCCGTTGATGGCCGAGGGCAAGATTCTTCCTTACCTTGATATTCCGCTTCAGCACTCGCACCCCGATGTCTTAAAACGGATGAAGCGGCCCGCCAGTGGTGAGAAACATCTCGAGCGAATTCAGGCCTGGCGAAAAGTCTGCCCGGATCTCACGATTCGCAGCACATTCATCGTGGGATTCCCTGGCGAGACCGAAGAAGAGTTTCAGCACCTTCTTGATTTTTTAAGTGCTGCCCAGCTTGATCGGGTCGGCTGCTTCACCTACTCCGCAGTTGATGGTGCCGTTGCAAATGAACTTGCCGATCATGTCCCAGAGGACATTAAGCAGGATCGGCAGGAGCGCCTCATGGCATTACAGGCCAAGATCTCAGAGGCTCGACTGGCCCGATGGGTTGGCCGGCGGGTGAGGGTGCTCATTGATGGCGTGGATCCTGAAGAAGGCCAGCTGATTGGACGGTCGATGGCCGATGCCCCAGAGATAGATGGCATCGTTCGTATCTCTCCTGATCCGAACAGCCGTCACCCGATTCCCGCTCAGATTGGTGAGTTTGCGACCGTTGATATTGTCGATTCTGATACCCACGATCTTCATGCGGTGTGGGTCAGTGAGCAGTAAATGTAGTCATGATGAAACCCGAGTGCACATGTAAGGGAGAAGACCAATGAGAGAAGTCGTTGTACTGAGTGCAGTTCGTTCGGCCGTCGGTGGATTTGGCGGAACTTTATCGAGTCTTGAGCCCGCCGATCTCGGTGGACTCGTGATGAAAGAGGCGATTGCCCGGTCGGGAGTTGATCCTGCGAAGGTCAACTATGTCTCGGTCGGTAACTGTATTCCGACGGAGTCGCGCTCCCCCTACGTCTCTCGGGTGGCAGCGATTAACGCCGGACTGCCAATGGACTCTGTCGCCGTCACGCTCAATCGTCTCTGCGGTTCAGGACTTCAGGCCATTGTCTCGACATCCCAGGCCATCATGCTGGGCGACTGTGACTTCGGTATTGGCGGCGGTACGGAGAG
>CAYPCG010000032.1:0-18450 GCA_964409175.1 uncultured Burkholderiaceae bacterium | reverse complement strand
AACCGCTGACCTCTTGCATGCCATGCAAGCGCTCTCCCAGCTGAGCTATAGCCCCAGGTGCTTCGTCACGTGATTCCCCAGACCAAATCGCATCCGGGACACCGCAAGCAAGCCCGCAATTTTAGGAGAATAATCCGGGAAAGTCCAATTTCTCCTCTGATCGCCACTATGACAGCCCAGATTATCGACGGCCTTGCACTGGCCAAATCCCTCCGCGCCGAGGCAGCACAACGGGCAGCCGTCTGCGCGGCGAAGGCCCGCCCCCCGGGGCTAGCCGTAGTGCTGGTTGGGCAAAACCCCGCGAGCCAGGTCTACGTTCGTAACAAGGTGAAGGCCTGTGAAGAAGCCGGCTTCCATTCCCGGCTCATCGAGCGGCCCGAGACCACCAGCGAGCGCGATCTACTCGATCTCATCCACAGCCTGAACAACGACCCCGCGATCGACGGCATCCTGGTACAACTGCCGCTGCCACCCCATTTAAATTCCCATCTCGTCATCGAGGCAATCGACGCCGAAAAAGATGTTGATGGTTTTCATATCAGTAACGCGGGTGCCTTGATGACGGGCAAGCCACTGTTTCAACCCTGTACCCCCTACGGCGTGATGAAGATGCTCGAGTCCATCTCCGCAAATCTGTGGGGCGCCAACGCCGTCGTCGTCGGTGCCAGCAATATTGTGGGCAAGCCGATGGCGATGATGATGCTGGCGAAGGGGGCCACCGTGACGCTGTGTAATAGCAAGACAAAAGCCCTTGAAGAACATACCCGTCGCGCCGATATTCTCGTGGCTGCGGTCGGTCGACCGAACCAGATCACCGCCGATATGGTCAAACCCGGAGCAATCGTGATTGATGTGGGAATTAACCGCCTTGACAATGGCAAACTTGTTGGCGATGTTGACTTCGATGGTGTCCGTCAAGTGGCCAGCGCCATCACCCCCGTTCCCGGGGGCGTTGGCCCCATGACCATCGCGATGCTACTCACGAATACCCTTGAATCTGCTGAGAGAAAACTCCTTTAATCCAATGACAACAAACGCCCTTCTCCAAGACATCCTCGACCCGCGGGCACTTCCCCGTTACGACCTGATCGCGCCTGATCAAGTGGCACCGGCCATCGATCAGCTGTTATCTGACGCGCGGGCCGTCCTGACACAAGTCACCGATCCTGCAACGCCCCTGACCTGGGAAGCGGTAATGGAGCCCTTAACAGATGCGACCGAGCGGTTATCGCGCGCCTGGAGCGCTGTTCACCACATGTCAGGCGTCATGGACTCACAGGAGTGGCGCGATGCGTTGAACAGTCGGCTCGCAGAAGTCACGGCGTTCTCGACGGATCTTGCACAAAACCCGGCTCTTTTCGCCAAGACCAAAGCACTCCATGCGGCCCTGGAAAAAGGAAACGGTGCTGCGGCCCGCATTCGTGCACTCCACAACTCGCTACAGGCTTTCAAACTCGGTGGTGCCGAGTTATCGGACACTGATAAAAAGACCTTCGCCGATCTCTCGGCACGTCTCGCGATGCTCAATCAGAAGTTCTCTGAGCAGCTGCTCGACAGCACCAATGCCTCGATCATTCACGTGACCGAGGCCGCGCGACTGGCAGGCCTTCCAGACCATGCCATCGCCGCTGCCGCCGCGGAGGCAAAAAAACGCGAGCTTGAAGGATGGGTCTTCACGCTACAACACCCCAGTGCCAGTCCTGTGATGCAGTTCGCGAAAGACCGTGCACTACGCGAAGAGGTCTATCGCAAGCAGGCCGTTCGCGCATCGGAGATTGCCACCGAAGGCGCACAGAACAACAACGGACCGATCATGGGTGAGATCTTGACGCTCCGACAGCAGCAAGCCGCCTTGCTCGGCTACGCGAGCGCTGCTGAAGTCTCTCTCGCGCCAAAGATGGCCGACACCCCGACGCAGGTGATCGACTTTCTGATGGATCTGGCAAAGAAGGCACGTCCGTCAGCCCTGCGAGATCTCGACGAGGTCAAGGCCTTCGCCCAAGCACAACTCGGGCTCGAGACACTCGAGGTCTGGGATATCCCCTACGCGAGTGAGCAGCTCAGACAATCCCGCTATGCATTCTCAGAAGATGAAGTCCGTCAATACTTCCCTCTCCCGCGGGTGCTACAGGGTCTGTTTAAAGTGGTGAAGACACTCTTCGATGTCGAGATCAAGCCCGTCATTGGCTTGGCACCGCTGCCCGTGTGGCATCCGGATGTGCAGCTCTTTGAGGTGCAGCGCCAGCATCAGACGATTGGCCATGTCTACTTAGATCTCTATGCCCGCAGCACCAAACGAGGCGGGGCCTGGATGGATGACTCGCGGGGTCGTCGCATGCGCCACACAGCGGGCACACTGCAGACCCCCGTCGCACTGCTGACCTGCAACTTTGCCTCCCCCGTGGACGGCAAGCCGTCAACCCTGACGCACGATGACGTCATCACGCTATTTCACGAATTTGGTCATGGGCTGCACCACCTGCTCACCCAGGTCGAGGAACTTGAGGTCTCAGGAATCAACGGAGTGGAATGGGATGCGGTCGAACTGCCCAGTCAGTTCATGGAAAACTTCTGCTGGGAATGGGAGAACCTGTCCCACATGACCGCCCATGTGGACTCGGGTGAAGCCCTCCCCCGCACCCTCTATGACAAGATGGTTGCAGCAAAGAACTTCCAGAGCGGCTTGTTCATGCTCCGCCAGCTCGAATTTGCACTCTTCGATATGCAGATCCATATGTCACTGAAACCGAGTGACACCATGGATGCGACGCAGGTGGGACAAGCGATTGAGACCATCCTTTGGAGCGTTCGCAAAGAAGTGGCAGTGGTTCAACCCCCCGCATTTAATCGCTTTGCGCAAAGCTTCTCGCACATTTTTGCGGGAGGGTATGCAGCGGGTTACTACAGCTATAAGTGGGCCGAAGTGTTATCTGCAGATGCCTACGCCGCATTCGAAGAGGCAGGCTTTGAAAAATATGGTCAGATCGGTCAGCGGTTCTGGCGAGAGATTCTCTCGATGGGAGGGTCGCGTCCGGCCATGACGTCCTTTAAAGCATTCCGGGGTAGAGAACCTCAGGTGGAACCGCTACTTCGGCATAACGGACTGATCTGATCG
Organism: uncultured Burkholderiaceae bacterium; assembly: GCA_964409175.1. GTDB lineage: Bacteria > Pseudomonadota > Gammaproteobacteria > Burkholderiales > Burkholderiaceae_A > Lacustribacter. Next base: position 15,335 of record CAYPCG010000032.1, on the reverse strand, counting down.
CGTGCCGTTACGGATTGCCACCTGGAACGTGAACTCGCTGCGCGTGCGGCTTGCGCACGTGCTCGACTGGCTTGCCTCCAATGGTGCGGATGTCCTGGGACTACAAGAGACAAAGTTAATCGACGAGAAGTTTCCGCGCGCGGAGATCGAGGAGGCCGGATTCCACGTCGTCTTTGCTGGTCAGCCCACCTACAACGGTGTCGCGATTCTGGCGAGAAAAAGTATTTTTCTTCCTCCTTCGCAAGTCGTCGTAAATAACCCATTGTTTCAGGATGAGCAGGTGCGGATTATCGCGGCTGATCTTGTACACGTGAATGCAACAGCAGCGCATCCGTTACGGTTTATGAGTGTCTACGTGCCCAACGGCGCGGCAGTCGACACGGATAAATACGACTACAAAATGCGCTGGCTAACGGCGCTGAAGAAATATCTTGCGCAGCAGCTGAACGCGTATCCGCAGCTTGCGGTGGTGGGCGACTACAACATCGCACCAGAAGACCGTGATGTCCATGATCCGGATGCCTGGAGAGATCAGGTTCTCTGCTCCGCCCCAGAGCGACAACACTTTCAAGCACTTCTCGATCTCGGACTCAAAGATGCCTTTCGACTTCATCCGCAGCCCGAGGCATTATTCTCATGGTGGGACTATCGTCAGGCCGCATTTCGACGTAACCGCGGCCTCCGAATTGACCACCTGCTGCTCTCCAGTGCGCTCGCCGGACGATGCGCGGCCAGCGGTATCGACACAGCGCCACGAAAGTTAGACCAGCCGTCGGATCACGCACCTGCCTGGGCGACGCTCGAACTTCCGCACGCCTGACGCGGGTCATGAGTAGCTTTCCGCTCAGCGCCCTGCTCATCGGACTATGGTCAACGGGACATTGCCTGGCCATGTGTGGTGGTCTGGCCGTGGCTGCAGGCCAGTCCAATCGTCGCCAACTCAATGCATCAACCCGACATCGAGGGGTCGTTCTTGCCGGATGGCAACTCGGCCGGGTCTTAAGCTACAGCGTTATGGGGTTCATGGTTGGCGCCTTTGGTGCATTTTTTCTTGCGCAGGCGCCGGTGGTACTGATCCGTCAGACTGCCTTCGTCATGGCAAATCTGATGCTGATCGCCCTCGGCCTCCACGTGGCGCAGGTCTGGAGCGGCATCACGCAGCTTGAACGGTTCGGGCAGGTCGTCTGGCGATGGATTCAGCCGCTCGCTGCGGCAACACTGGTCCCCCAGACGCCGGGGCATCCTCAGCCGGTTCCGGAAACACTGCGCGCAATGCGTGCCGGTGCCATCTGGGGATGGCTCCCCTGCGGACTTGTCTACAGCATGTTAATCACCGCGTCAGTATCCGGATCGGCGGTGAATGGGGCGCTCTGGATGCTCGCCTTTGGGCTCGGAACCATGCCTGCGTTGTGGATGACCTCTATGGCGTCTAACCGGTTCACCGATCAATTTCGAAGATCGTCTGTTCGAAAGGCTGCAGGCCTTCTTATCATCGCGTTTGGTCTGTGGGGGCTGCTGCGTGCCACCGGTCTGATTCAGGTCGACTGGTTTGACGCCTTCTGTATTGGCGGGGGATCCTTCTAGTTCTTATGACAGAAGTATCGCGCTCGCTTGACGGCTGTTTTCACTGTGGAGAACCAATCCCAACAGGCAGCCACTGGCAGGTCTTGATCAAGGGCCAGTCACGGCCGATGTGCTGTATCGGTTGTCAGTCGATCGCACAGGCCATTGTCGATGCAGGGGCCACGAGCTACTACGAGCAACGCACCGACTTAGGGTTAGACGTTAAGACACTCGAATCGCTTGCGCCGTGGACAACGCTACTTGATGACCCCGACTGGACCGCACAACATGTTCGACAATCGGCGCAACAGTCCCAGACGACACTCGTGATTGAGGGGCTTCGTTGTGGTGCCTGTGCCTGGCTCATTGAAAAGATTCTGATTCAGACACCTGGCGTCATCAGTGCGCGGGCGAACGCCACGAATGCACGTCTGGCACTGACCTGGGATCCCCACCAGACATCCCTTTCGGCGATCGCGGAGAACATCTCTAAGATTGGCTACGCGCTACTGCCAGTCGGATCAGCACCACTGGAGACCTCGCGACGTCAGTCCGATCGACTCGCGTTAAGACGTCTGTTTGTCGCAGGGTTATCGTCAGCACAGATCATGATGTATGCCTACCCTGAGTATCTTGAAGGCGGCGCGCTTGACGGCGATATTCGTTCCCTGATGCGCACGGCCAGCATGCTCATCACTGTCCCCGTCATGGTCTACAGCGCTACGCCTTTCTTTGAGTCTGCCTGGCGAATGCTCAGACAGCGACGGCTCGGTATGGACGTTCCGGTCAGCCTTGGATTGTGGATCGCCTTTATTGCCAGTATGTGGGCCTGGTGGACCAACGAAGGCGAGGTCTACTTCGATTCTGTCTCGATGTTTGTCTTTCTGTTGCTGGGCTCTCGATGGATCGAGGCACGCATTCGCGCGCGTACATCGGCGCAACGCGAGCGACTTGCGACTGCTATCCCCGTATTAGCGCACCGAATTTCGCCAGACCCCGGCGATGTCGCTGCATGGACACTACGGCCCGGCGATCGTGTGCGAGTGAAATCCGGAGACCGGATACCAGCGGATGGATTACTACGCTCCCCCCTCACAGACGTGGACAATGCCTGGCTGACAGGCGAGTCATTACCAGTCCCGGTACGCTCAGGGGAACGCGTCCATGAGGGTGCCATCAACTTAGGCCCCGAGATCGAGCTTCAGATTGAAACGTCGGTGGCAGATGGCACGCTATCGCGCCTATCGCAACTCGCAGAGCAGGCGGCGGCCGATCGTCCAAACTGGGTGAACTGGGCAGACAGACTCGGGGCGCGGTTTACAGCAGGCATTCTGTTACTCACGGCCAGTCTGATCGGCGGGTCGATCGCCATGGAGATCCCGACGCAGCAATGGCTTCCCTCTGTCATCGCCGTCCTGGTGGTCACCTGCCCGTGTGCGCTATCCATGGCCGGACCAGCCGCCTATGCCGCCGCGCTAGCGAGACTTTTGGAATCAGGTATCGCCATCTCAAGCGCTCAGACGCTTGAAAAACTTACCGTCATTACCGATGTCATCTTCGATAAAACCGGAACCTTGACCGAACCGATGCAGTCGCGCGTCGTGATGCACTGGGGTGACCCAACACTCTGGCCGACAGTGTCTGCCATTGCAGCAGAAAGCCGACACCCAATTGCAATGGCGATCGCGCATGCAGCACAGTCATCGCAGCCAACCCGGGCGCAGACATCACCGTCCCCTCGACTCGACACGGTTCAGCAGCACGCAGGACTTGGCGTATCTGGCCTGATGGGGACGCAGCGAGTACAGCTTGGATCCGCACGGTTCGTTGATCCGACGGGCGCCCAGTCTGAACGGCTATCGGTCGCGCCATCATGCACTGTCTTTCTGGCAATCGACGGCGTTGCAGTGGCGGGCTTTGAGATTCTCGATCAGCCTCGACCCGAAGCCGCCAAGACCATTGCGCGTCTGCGAGAAGACGGCATGTCCGTCTGGTGCCTGAGCGGTGACCGTAGAGATCGTGTGAACGCCTTTGCTCAACAAGTCGATCTTCCGATGGCACAGGTCATCGCCGATGCAACGCCCGATGCGAAGCAAACCTTCGTCCAGAACCAGCAGACCACGGGCGCTCGGGTTCTGATGATCGGTGACGGGCTCAATGACGCGCCGGTGCTGGCCCAGGCGGATGTCTCGATTGCCGTGAAATCCGCGGCACCACTCGCACGCCAGAAGGCCGACATCTATTTGCTTCGAGAGGGACTTGACGGCGTCACCCAGTCATTGATCGTGGCGAATCAGGGCAAACGCATCCTGAATCAAAATCTGGCCTGGGCATTGGCGTATAACATCATTGCGATTCCATTTGCTGCAGCGGGGCTCATCAGCCCGCTGCTCGCCTCGGTCGGCATGGCCGCCAGCTCGCTACTGGTTGTGCTGAACTCCTCAAGGCTGCTCAAACTCAGGTAGTCTTTCACTTATGGAAGTGCTACCGCTCTTAATTGTCATTAGCCTTGTGCTGCTCGCGTTTGCCGTGTGGCTATTCTTTCGAATGTCCGACTCGGGTCAGTTCGACGATGTCGAGGGCCCGGCGCGTCGCATTCTGATGGACGATGATCGTCCCGCAATCGCTCCCGACGCCTCATCACAAAGCGACGCTCGGTCCCGACAATAGCGTGCAACGCGCACGCCACTTCTGAAACGAATGTTTGAGATCAGTCGATGACTGTCCAAGACATTCGATTGACATAAACCCTGACGATAATTTCTAAGGGGTCAGCACGCTGATCGAAATCACCACTCACTGCTTTGTACCTGGAGTCCAGTTGACGTAAATCAACCCCTTTATGCGCACTGCCGCATAGAATCCTCGCACGTCTTGCTTTACTTAAAGGGGAGTGCAACCATGGCGGTCGCCAATGCAGGTGAATACAACTACAAGGTCGTCAAGCAGTTCGCTGTCATGACAGTAATCTGGGGTGTCGTTGGGATGCTCGTTGGCGTCATCATCGCAGCCCAATTGGCCTTTCCCGAGATTCTTCCGTCCTGGTCATTTCTGTCCTACGGCAGGCTCCGACCCCTTCACACGAATGCGGTGATCTTCGCCTTTGGCGGATCTGCCCTCTTTGCCACGTCCTACTACGTCGTGCAACGGACCTGCCACACCCGACTCTTTAGCGATGGTCTGGCCGCCTTTACCTTTTGGGGGTGGCAACTGGTCATCCTCCTCGCAGCCGTGACGCTTCCCCTTGGCTTCACGTCAGGAAAAGAATATGCCGAACTGGAATGGCCGATTGACCTGCTCATTACTGCCGTCTGGGTAGCCTACGCCGTCGTCTTTTTCGGGACCCTGTTCAAACGCAAGATCGAACATATCTACGTTGCAAACTGGTTCTTTGGTGCCTTCATCCTGACCGTTGCGCTACTGCACGTGGTGAACAGCGCCGCAATCCCCGTCAGTCTTTTTAAGTCTTACTCGGCCTATGCCGGCGTTCAGGACGCGATGGTCCAGTGGTGGTACGGGCATAACGCAGTGGGCTTTTTCCTGACCGCGGGTTTTCTGGGCATGATGTACTACTTCATGCCAAAGCAGGCTGAGCGTCCCGTCTATTCCTATCGCCTGTCAATCGTGCACTTCTGGGCACTGATCTTTACCTATATGTGGGCAGGCCCACATCACCTGCACTTCACAGCGCTGCCCGACTGGACCCAGTCCCTGGGGATGGTCTTCTCCCTCATTCTGCTCGCACCGTCCTGGGGCGGCATGATCAACGGCGTGATGACCTTATCGGGCGCGTGGCACAAGCTACGGAGCGATCCGATTCTGAAGTTTCTGATCACCTCCATCTCGTTCTATGGAATGTCGACGTTCGAAGGCCCGATGATGTCCATCAAAACAGTCAATGCGTTATCGCATTACACCGACTGGACAGTCGGCCATGTGCACTCAGGGGCACTTGGCTGGGTGGGCATGATCTCAATGGGTGCCATGTACTACCTGCTCCCCCGCCTTTCTGGCAAGCGTGAGATGCACAGCGTCAAAGCCATTGAGGTCCACTTTTGGGTCGCCACACTCGGTATCGTGTTTTATATCGCTGCGATGTGGATTGCCGGCGTCATGCAAGGTCTGATGTGGCGTGCCGTGAACGAAGACGGATCACTGACCTACTCTTTCGTTGAGAGTGTGAAGGCAACCTATCCTTACTACGTCATTCGGTTACTGGGCGGTCTGCTCTACCTCGGCGGAATGATCATCATGGCCTGGAACATGTTCATGACGATCCGTCAGCCCAAACCCGTGGATGCACGCATCCCCGCTGTTGCCCACGCCTAATAGATCACGGAGAGAACTTATGCCAGCAACCCATGAGAAGATTGAGAAGAGCCCCGGGCTCCTCATCGTGCTTGTGCTACTCACTGTTGCAGTGGGTGGCCTTGTTGAGATCGTGCCGCTCTTCTTTCAGAAATCCACAACAGAGCCGGTGAAGGGCCTACAACCCTACACCGCGCTGCAGCTAGCAGGCCGCGATGTCTACATCCGTGAGGGCTGCTACAACTGTCACTCGCAGATGATCCGACCATTTCGCGCTGAGACCGAGCGCTATGGCCACTACTCAGTCGCCGGTGAGTTCGTCTATGACCGCCCTTTTCAGTGGGGTTCAAAACGCACCGGCCCCGATCTCCATCGTGTCGGTGGACGTTACAGCGACGACTGGCACCGTGTTCACTTAACCAATCCGCGAGATGTCGTGCCGGAATCCAATATGCCTGCCTATCCATGGCTCAATGCCAATGTGCTGGACGGCAGCGATATCGCCCAGAAGCTCACCGCACTGCGCCGACTTGGACATCCGTATACCGATGATCAGATTAAATCCGCCCCGGATGAGGTCAAAGGAAAGACTGAGATGGACGCACTGATCGCCTATCTACAGTCACTTGGGCTTGCGCTCAAGGATACCCGTAGCTAACCGCGGCCCAGCAGGAGGACAACGCTATGTCAATCATCAATTTTCACTCGGTTCTGACTGTCGTCGGCGTCGTGGCATTCATCGCCATGATTCTCTGGGTCTTCAGTAAGAAGCAGAAAACTGCGATGGATCGTCACGCCATGATTCCCCTGGAAGACGAGCGTCCCGCCCAACACCCCCAGCAGCAACACTGATCATCGCAAAGCGAGAAGAACATGGCTGACTTTACAAGCGAATTCTGGAACCTCTACGTCATCATCCTTACCGCCGTCTCGATCGCGGCCTGCGCAGTCCTGCTCTACGCCCTCTCCCGTCAAAAGGTAAAGCCAGGGCAAAACGTGGGAACAACAGGCCATGTCTGGGACGAAAACCTTCAGGAGTACAACAATCCATTACCCCGCTGGTGGATGATGCTGTTTTACATCACCATCCTCTTCAGTGTGGCATACCTCGTCCTCTATCCTGGTCTTGGTAATGTCAAAGGGGTACTCGGCTGGTCGTCAACGGATCAGCACAAGCGGGAAGTCGCCAAGGCGAACGACCAGTTCGGCCCGATTTACGCAAAGTATGCCGCCATGCCGATCGAAGAACTTGCCAAGAACCCAGCCGCATTGGCGATCGGTCAGAAGATTTTCTTAAACAACTGCGCCCAGTGTCACGGCTCGGATGGTCGCGGTGCAAAGGGCTTTCCGAACCTCGCCGACAATGACTGGCTCTGGGGGCCAGGGGCAGCCAATATCAAGCTTGCGATCCTAGAGGGACGTCAAGGCGTCATGCCCCCCATGGGCGCAGCACTCGGCAGTCCAGACATGGTAGAGAACGTGGCACATTATGTGTTGAGCCTTTCGGGCAGCAAGCACGACGAGGCAAAAGCCGCGCTCGGTAAACCCGCATTTGCCGCCTGTGCTGCCTGTCACGGCGAAGGGGGCGTCGGAAACTACGCAATGGGCGCACCGCGGCTAAACGACAAAATCTGGCTCACCAGCGGCACCATCGCTGGAATCACCGAGCAGATTAACAAAGGTCGCCAAGGCGTGATGCCCGCTTGGAAGAGCTTCCTTGGCGAGGAAAAATCGCACATCGTCGCGGCGTATGTCTATAGTCTGTCTCAGCAGCCAAAGTAACCATCGGCAAGGAGCACGACGTCAATAATGGGCAATGATGGCGGGGCTGCAGCCACCGATGTAAAAGAGCAGACCATCTTGCTCTACGCCCCCGGGAAGAAACTATACCCGCGGGCAATTCAGGGAACGTTTAATAATCTTCGCTGGGGGATGGTGGCCCTCACCCAGCTCCTCTACTACGGTCTTCCCTGGATCACTTGGGAGAACCGTCCCGCGGTACTCCTGAACCTGGTGGAGCGAAAGTTCTACATCTTTGGCCTGGTTCTCTGGCCACAAGACTTCATTTATCTGACCGCACTGCTGCTCACGAGTGCCTTTAGTCTTTTCTTATTCACTGCGATTGCAGGTCGTCTATTCTGTGGGTATGCATGTCCTCAGACGGTCTACACCTCGATCTTTATGCAGATCGAACGATGGATCGAGGGAGATCGCGCCCAGCGGATGCGACTCGACACGAAGGGGCATCCCCGTGAACGAACGATCAAAAAGATACTAAAGTTCGCCGCATGGAGCGTTGTGGCGCTGTGGACAGGGTTTACGTTTGCAGGCTATTTCACACCTATTCGAGAGCTCGCAGGCCTCGTCGCATCATGGGACCTCGGTCCTTGGCAGACCTTCTGGATACTTTTCTACTCCGGATTTACGATTCTTCAGGCTGGCTTTATGCGGGAACAGGTCTGCAAATACATGTGCCCCTACGCGCGCTTCCAGAGCGTCATGTTTGACCGTGACACCATGATCGTCACCTATGATGAGACCCGCGGCGAACCCCGAGGCTCGCGATCCAAAAAGATAGATCACCGCGCCGAGGGAAAGGGAGACTGCATCGACTGCGGCGTCTGTGTCGATGTCTGCCCAACCGGTATCGATATTCGTATGGGACTTCAGTACGAGTGCATCGGGTGTGGCCTCTGCGTGGATGCCTGCAATGGCATCATGGATAAGATGAGCTACCCCCGAGGACTCATCCGATACTCCACTCAGAATGCCATTGCCACGGGGATGACAAAGCAGGCGCTACGCGCCCATATCTTTCGGCCACGAATTCTGATCTACATGGCCATTCTGACTGTAGTCGTTGCCGCGATTCTGACAACACTATGGATGCGAGAACCGCTCAAGGTCGACATCATGCGTGATCGGGGCGCACTGGCACGAGAAGTTGAAGGTACGCTCATTGAGAACACCTACCAGTTTCAGTTTATTAATGTCGATGAGCGCGCCCATACCTACCGGATATCCGTCTCAGGGCTTCCCGGACTGGCCGTTGCGAGCGATAACACCTTCGATGTCCCTGCCACGACGACCAAGCTCTTCGTGGTCCGGATGCAGGCCCCGATCGATCAGATCGACAAGCTTGAAAAAGGCTCGCACAAGATTAAGATTCGGATTGATTCCCTGACTATCCCTGGCGTTGGCGTTGATGAAAAAGCAGCTTTCTTTATTCCAAAATGAGACACGGTATGACCCTTCCCTCCTCTGCAGCTAAGCCCTGGTACCGGCATGGCTGGGTCTGGTTTCTCGTCGGGATTCCCGCATCGGCCGTCATCGCCGGCAGCATTACGATCTGGATCGCAGTGACCCACTCCGATAGTCTTGTGGCAGACGACTATTACAAAGAAGGTCGCGCCATTAACCAACGTCTTGAAAAAGACGCCCAGGCGACAACCCTTGGGGTAACGTTAAAGGCAGAGCTCCCAAGGTCCTCAGGCGCCGGGCAGATCATCCATGTGAGCTTTTCGGCAAACCCCGGCGTGAATGCACCCGAAGCGATTCGTCTACGACTGTCCCACCCAACCATTGACCGCATGGACATCCTGGCAACCCTGCTTCCGACGCCAGGGTCGGCCGATCGGTACAGTACGGAACTACCCGAAATCGGTGCCGGACGTTGGTACGTTCAGCTCGAGGACGACGCCTCGCAATGGCGCGTTAAAACCACATGGGTAATCGAGAAATAAATACTGCCCTCAGAGGAGACATCGATGCCAAGGATCCCCTACGCGCCCCCACCCCCGGCCCATATCCCCTCGTCGAAGGCAAAGACCGCGATGGTCATACTCTGGCCCGCTTTTCTTGCGGCCGCAGCCCTCAATGCGCTCTTTTTTTCTCTATTTGATCCAAGCGATCTAATGGTCCACGGGATTCCGCTCGACATTGATACGCTCGCGGCCTACGCCATCGGCTTCGGGATCTGCTTTGTCTTTTCGGCCATCTCAAGCTTTATGACCTGGTCACTAACCAAACCACCCGAATCGCAACCGATCGAGCGACGCAGCCCGTACTCGCTATAAACCCGGCGCACTAGCCGGTACAAAGACGTTCAAGCGCCTCTCGATCAATGAGCTTGACATCGCGGGGCGAGCCCTCGATCCAATCATTTTTCTTAAACCGGCTAAATACACGACTGACGCTCTCAATCGTTAACCCGAGATAGTTTCCAATATCTTCGCGGGTCATTCTCAACACGAAGTGACTGGGTGAGAACCCACGCGTCTCATAGCGACGGGACAGGTTTAACAAAAAGGCAGCGACGCGCTGGTCTGCACTCATGGAGCCGAGCAGCAGCATGACCTGATGCTCACGATTGATCTCACGGCTCATCATGCGATGAAAATGCGCTTGCAGACTGGGCAGCTCTGCCAAAAGACTCTCAAGACGGGCATAGGGAATCTCGCAGACCTCGCTATCCTCTAGCGCAATGCTACTGCAGCGATGCCGCGCGGTGCCGATCCCCTCCATGCCAAGAATTTCCCCCGACATCTGAAACCCGATGATCTGCTTTGTGGCAGGTCCCTCCGAGTAAACAGTTTTGAAATGGCCCAGACGTACCGCATAGAGCGTGGTGAACAGGTCACCAGCACGATAGAGCGAATCACCGCGCTCAACCCGAATTCGCTTCGACATAATGCTCTCAAGCCGATCGAGGTCCGCATTATTCACCACCGCCGGAAGACAGAGCTCGTGCATCGAGCAGTCCGCACAGCTCGACGAGATCGAAGCAATCGTGATGGGGCTGCCGCTACTCACTCCCTGATGTGAGTTATGCATTTTTTTCTCTCAATATGCGTCAATTCGAATATTGAGAATAATCAAATTTCAGCTATCTGTCATCTTCAAGCCGAAGCTCCGCGATCTTGCGGGTCATGGTGTTACGACCTATCCCCAACAGCTGGGCCGCTTCCATTCGACGCCCTCGCGTATGCTTCAGTGCAATCCCAAGTACGGCCGCCTCAAACTCTCGAGACCATTGATTCATGCGGCCTTCAGGCGCGTCGGGGGAGTCGGCCGTGCTCAGGGCACGCGCCACTTCCTGGCGCAGCAAATCCTGCCAGCGGGCTCCGCCGTTCAGCACCAGGCTTTCTTGTTCAGAAGAAGCATCTGCAGCATTTATCCTTATCGGCTGTATAGATTCTTCCGCCTGCTGAGGAGCGTGCATCTCCGCCTGACGAAGATCGGCCGGGAGGTCGTTCACCTGAACCACCTGGCTGGGCGCCATCACCGTCATCCAATGACACAGGTTCTCAAGCTGTCGCACATTGCCTGGAAATGGGAGACGCACCAGCATCTCCATCGCCTGAGGTGAGAGCTGCTTCGGTTCCACCTTGAGGTCGCGAGCACTCTTTTGCAAGAAATGTCGGGCCAGTAACGCAATATCTTCCTGACGCTCGCGAAGCGGCGGCAGCTTCAGACGAATCACATTTAGACGATGAAACAGATCTTCTCGAAACTGACCCGAACGAACCCGAGCCTCAAGATCCTGATGAGTGGCCGCAATCACACGCACATTGGACTTTAATGGCTGATGCCCACCGACGCGATAGTAATGTCCGTCGGACAGTACGCGGAGTAATCGCGTCTGCAGGTCCAAAGGCATATCGCCGATCTCATCGAGAAACAACGTACCGCCTTCCGCCTGCTCAAAGCGACCACGTCGCATCGCCTGAGCACCCGTAAATGCGCCGCGCTCATGACCAAAGAGCTCGGACTCCAACAGGTCACGCGGAATTGCAGCCGTATTCAAAGCCACAAACGGCATCTTTGCCCGTGGACTATGACGATGCAGCGCACTCGCCACAAGCTCCTTTCCGGTGCCGGACTCCCCAGTAATGAGCACCGTTGCACTAGATTGCGACAATCGTCCGATCGCACGAAACACCTCTTGCATCACGGGTGCCTGACCCAGAAGCTCGGGCAGCGACTCGACCATCGCTTCCTTGGGCTGACTCCCCGGCGAACTCTCCTGCACAGCGCGACGAATCAGTGCGACGGCCGCGTCAATATCAAAAGGCTTTGGAAGATACTCAAAGGCGCCCCCCTGAAACGCAGAGACCGCACTATCAAGGTCTGAATAGGCCGTCATCACAATGACGGGGACCTGTGGGCAGCGATGTTTCACCTGCTCTAAGAGCGCAAGCCCGCTGTCTCCCGGCATGCGGATATCCGAGACCAGCACCTGCGGTGTGTCCTGCTCGAGCGCCTGCATCACCTCGTCGGCATCCTCAAAGACACGACAGGGCATCTGATGCTTGCTCAACGCCTTCTCGAGCACCCATCGAATCGACTGATCATCATCCACAATCCAGACAGGCTTCATTACTGGCTCCATTTCAAATCAATCGGCAGACGAATTAGAAAATCAGTACGACCCGGTTCACTCTCAACATCAATCAGACCACCATGCTGCTGCACGAACGACTGGGCGAGGGTCAAGCCAAGCCCATGCCCCTGGGGATGCCCCGAGACCAAGGGATAAAACACCCGCTCTCGAATCTCTTCCGGTATTCCAGGACCGTTATCAATCACATGCAAATCTAATGCCAACCGGTGACGATGTTTCGCAATCGTGACCTGACGAGCGACTCGCGACCGCATCACAATCTCACCCTGCCCGCCAAGCGCCTGCGCTGCATTACGCACCACATTCAACACGACTTGAATCAGCTGCTCCCGATCCCCGTGTACCGGCGGAAGACTCGTGTCGTAATCTCGGCGAATCTTCAGTCCCTCGGTAAATTCCGCAAGCATCAAACTTCTCACGCGTTCACAGACCTCGTGAATATTGACGGGCTCCAACACCCTCGCCTTACGATGCGGGGCAAGCATCTGGTCCACCAGACCCTGAAGCCGGTCCGCTTCTTTGATAATGACCTGCGTGTACTCACGCAGATCGTCACTTGGAAGCTCTCGATCAAGGAGCTGTGCCGCACCGCGAACGCCGCCAAGCGGGTTCTTAATCTCATGCGCGAGATTTCGAATGAGCTCTTTGTTCGCCTGCGTCAGATCGGCCTGACGCGCCTCTCGATCCAGCTTTCGCTGCTGGTCCATCTCACGGAGCTCCAGGCAGGCAAACCAGTCGAGCTGGTCCTGATGGACTGCGATGGTCGCCTCCAGTTCACGGGCTCCCTTCATCGGCAGATGCCAGATGGAGTTCTGTCGCTTGACATCAAATCGATGAGCCAAGGCCTCGTCGAGCATCTCCTCGATCGATTCGGTACCGGGAATGACATCGGCAAACCGCTGGCCTTCTAACTGACGGCTCGAGAGCCCGAACAATAGCTCTGCCGCCTGGTTGCAAAAGACGACCCGCAGTCTCCGATCTAACAGCACCACGGCCGTGGCAAGAAGATCGAAGATGCGGAGGTCTTTTGCGGTCACTTCAGATCACAAAAACAACCCACCCGGCTCAATTAGAGCGAGTAGTACATATCAAACTCAACTGGGTGAGTCGTCATCCGGAAACGGGTGACTTCTTCCATCTTGAGCTCGATATAGGCATCAATCATTTCATTGCTGAACACACCGCCACGCGTCAGGAACTCACGATCCTTATCGAGCGCCTCGAGTGCCTGATCCAGCGACGAGCAGACCGTCGGGATCTTTTTCTCTTCCTCGGGGGGCAGATCGTAAAGATTTTTATCAGCGGGTTCACCGGGATGAATCTTGTTCATCACGCCGTCAAGACCAGCCATCATGAGCGCCGCAAATGCCATGTAGGGGTTCGCAGTAGGATCCGGGAAACGAACCTCAATACGACGACCCTTGGGGTTGCTCACGTGCGGAATACGGATCGATGCCGACCGATTGCGTGCTGAGTAGGCCAGTTTCACAGGGGCCTCAAAGCCAGGAACCAGACGCTTGTAGCTGTTGGTCCCGGGGTTAGTGATCGCGTTCAGTGCACGGGCATGCTTGATGACGCCGCCGATGTAGTAGAGCGCGAAATCAGACAGACCGGCATAGCCGTTACCTGCAAACAGATTCTGGCCGTCTTTCCAGATCGACTGGTGCACATGCATGCCGGAGCCGTTATCGCCCACCACAGGCTTGGGCATAAACGTTGCCGTCTTGCCATAGCTTGCCGATACGTTATGCACCACATATTTGAGGATCTGTGTCCAGTCCGCGCGCTGCGTCAGCGTTGAAAACTTGGTCCCGATCTCACACTGGCCAGCACCTGCCACCTCATGATGATGCACCTCCACCGGAACACCCATCTGCTCGAGAATCAGACACATCTCTGAGCGAATGTCTTGGAAGGAATCGACCGGGGGAACCGGGAAATAGCCACCCTTCACGGCAGGACGATGGGCTAGGTTGCCACCTTCATAGTCAATACCCGTAGACCAGCTCGCCTCTTCCGATTTGATCTTCACCGCACAACCGGACATGTCGACATTCCAGGTCACACCATCGAAAATAAAGAACTCGGGCTCGGGTCCGAAGTAAGCGGTGTCACCGATACCGGACGCTTTTAGATAGGCTTCAGCGCGTTTCGCAATTGAGCGCGGGTCACGGTCATAGCCTTTCCCGTCAGACGGCTCGACCACGTCACAGGTCAAGTTCAGCGTGACCTCTTCGCGGAAGGGGTCGAGTACCGCGGTGTTGGGGTCCGGGATCAGCAGCATGTCGGACGCCTCGATGCCTTTCCACCCAGCGATGGACGAACCATCAAAGGCATGGCCAGACTCAAACTTATCTTCATCAAAATGGCTAATGGGCACGCTCACGTGCTGCTCTTTGCCACGAGTGTCAGTAAAACGGAAGTCAACAAACTTCACCTCGTTGTCGGCAACCATCTTCATCACGTCTTGAGGGGTGGGCATCCGTACTTCTCCTTTATTAAAATCGAACTGTCGGTGACGGACCGGCGCTCGGAAATCACGTCTTTCTGATGAGCACCCGGCCGAACTCCCTTTCGGGACGCCTAGTACTAGCGAAAACCATGCCTAGTGCAAAACGATCCAAAATCAATGACTTGCAGTGATGTTGTGCATTAAAACCGCTCGATTATGCACCAAGAAAGAACACTTATGCACAATATAAGTGCATAAACACATTAGTTCTTCAGGTATGCACCTGTGTGGTGCTATTTGAGAAAAAGCGCCTGAACCTCATTCAACAGCTCAAAACCCCTTGGCGTGCAACGGAAAATTCCTGGATCCGACTCCAGAAGGCCCCTTCTCTGAGCCTGACCAAGCCGCTCCAACAGAAACGGGTGGGCGCCGATGGCAACCCCAGTCGTCGCCTGCCATCGACCGCTCGGGACCCCGTCGATCAGCCGTAGCGCATTGAGCATGAACTCGAAGGGGAGCGCGTCGATTGAGACCTCCTCGATGACCTCCGTTGCCCCCGCCGCGCCGACCCCCTCAACTGCTCTCCCCGCCCCCTGCGACGGAGTGCCC
>CAYPCG010000031.1:3055-18654 GCA_964409175.1 uncultured Burkholderiaceae bacterium | reverse complement strand
CAGCAGACGATCGTGAACACCTTGAGAGCCGGCTTGGCAGGCGAGGAATCCGCCTATCTCCATGATGCTTCAAAGTATGCGGTCCCGATTGCATTACGTCTACCCGAGAGTCAGCAGGCTCGGCTTGACGCGCTGTTGTCGCTGACCGTCAGAACCAGTACACGCGAGACCGTGCCTTTGAGTCAGCTTGTCAACATTGTGGATGCAGAGCGCGAGCAGGTTCGTTACCACAAAGATCTATTGCCGGTAACTTATGTGGTGGCCGATGTGGCCCAGCGATTCGATAGTCCGCTGTATGGACTCTTTACCGCGCGTTCGCGCATCGCGGAGTTGCGGGACCCCAATGGACAGCCGATCGATGAGCTGTTTATTGCCCAACCTGACGACACGACCAGTCGATACTCGATCAAATGGGATGGTGAGTCGCAGGTCACCTATGAAACCTTCAGAGATATGGGGGCTGCTTACGCCGTGGGGCTCATCTTGATCTATCTGTTGGTGGTGGCCCATTTCGGGTCCTATGTGACGCCGTTGGTCATCATGGCGCCGATTCCGCTGACGGTCATTGGGGTCATGCCGGGCCACGCGCTACTTGGGGCTCAGTTCACAGCGACGTCAATGATTGGGATGATTGCGCTTGCCGGCATCATTGTTCGTAATTCAATTCTGCTGGTCGACTTTATCAACCTCCAGGTCCGTGATGGCGTCGCCTTTGAGACGGCAGTGGTGCGCTCGGCGGTCACGCGTGCGCAGCCCATTGTCCTGACGGGGCTTGCCGCAATGCTCGGTGCCTTCTTTATCTTGGATGATCCCATTTTCAACGGGCTCGCGGTGGCACTGATCTTCGGTATTCTGATCTCCACGTTGCTGACGTTGGTGGTGATCCCGGTGTTGTATTACTCGGTCTATGCGCACCGGACCGATCGATTGTTGAAACCGACTGTCTAATTACATCTAAAGGAGAAATCAATGTCATCCTGGCAACTCGTTCGTGTGATCGCAGGTTTTTTTATTCTTTTGTCGCTTGCGCTTGGCTATCCGGCAAGTCCATTTTTCGTCCATGAGTACTGGCTCGGCTTTACCGCCTTTGTAGGGATTAACCTGCTCCAGAGTGGGCTCACGAAGTGGTGCCTAATGGAGACCATTCTGCGTAAGCTTGGTCTTCGTGCCGGCGCCTAACCGGGTCTGGAGAGTCTGAATGGACCGACAGCAATGGTGGGTGAGTGCCGTCGCGGCGATCTTGGTAGCGGCCGCGAGCTCGGCAATGGCGATGGATCTCGGGCAGGCTTGGCAGGCGGCAAAGGGTCGCAGTCCTGCGCTTCGCGCGACGCAGTTAGACCAGGTGGTGGCAGACAAACGTCTGCAGGTCTCTAAGTCGTTGTGGAACCCGACGGTCACGCTGGGGCTTTTTGGCGGGGCGGCGGGATCTGAGACCACCACAAAGGGGGCACGGTTTTCTGCGCGGGAGTTTGGCGATGCGCGAATTGATGGCGCTGGTTTTTCGACCTCGATTGGCATCGGACTCTCCGGGCGTGCAGCGATCTCCGCGATTCAGCCACTGATTGACCCGGAGCGAAGCGCACAAGCGCGTCAGCTTGGGTTGTCGGCCGATGTCGCCGATGCTGGTGCGCTCCTTGCGCAGCAGTTTCTTGCAGCGGCCTTGGTGGAGCGTTACCTCGATCTGTTGACCGCACAAGAGATGGTTCGTCTGACGGGGGAACAGGAGCAGGTGTTGACGAAAGCCGACCAAGAGCTCCGTCGTCGACAGGCGATTGGGGATGTCAGTGTGATGGATGTGAGAGAGTCCGCTGCCCGGATTGCCGCCATCCGAGCGAATCGGGTTGGGCTTGAGTCGTCCTTACAGGTTGCCCAGCGTTACCTGGAAGAGCTTACCGGCCCCGTTGGTGCCACTCCAGGCAGACCGAAATTTACGCAGGCGATCGGTCTTCTGACCACGGTGAAGGCGGAACCCCTGATCGAACAGATGCGCCGTCAGCATCCGCAGATTCGACTGTTTGATCTGCAGCGACAGATGGCGCTCTATGAGGTCGACAAATTCGTTGCGGATCGTAAGGCAATTCGTGTGGACGCAGTGGCCTCGGCATCCCATGAGCGACTGGTGGGTGCTGGCGAGATGGGCCAGGCCGCGAACCGGGGGACCCAGCATATGGTGGGGGTACAGGTCACGATCCCACTGTCGTCTGGGGGATACCGGTCAGCGAAACAAGAGGAGGCGATTGTCCTCGCCGACCGCGTGCTGCTTGAGCGCGATCAGGCGGTTCAGGCGCTTGAGCGCGGCGTGCTCAGCGCTCGCGCCATGCTCGCGGCTGCTGACGCGAAGCTGTCTATGCTGAATCAGGCACTCGAATCGAGCCAGGCAAGACTACTCGAGACCCGAAAGGCCCATGCAAATGGTGCACGCAGTACGCTGGAGCTTCTCGGAGCGGAAGATGCAGTGCTCGAGCTGAAAAAGGCGCTATTTCAGGAGAAGATTGCCGTCGTTAGAGCGCGCACAGGGCTGATGGCTAGTGCTGGGCAGCTGTCCGATGACGAGTTGTTACGAATGAACCAATATCTTTACTAACGCGTGTCATTCACGCACTGACTGGAGACAAGATAAATGCCTATTAACTTTAAGCGTCAGATTCAGAGTAGCCTCGACGGCGCGATTGATCGCGTGACGCAGGCCCTTTCTGCGGAGGGTTTTGGTATCCTGACCCGAATTGACATGCACAGCAAGATCAAAGAAAAAATCGGGAAAGACATTGCCCCAACAGTCATTCTTGGCGCCTGTAACCCAACGCTTGCGCATGAGGCGTATTGCACGAATACCGACGTCACAAGTCTCTTGCCGTGTAATGCGGTGTTGCGAGAAATCAGTCCGGGGACAATCTCGGTCGAACTTGCTGCGCCGACCGGGCTAATGACGATCTTGGGAGACGAGAAACTGGTCAAGCTCGCGGAAGAAGCCGATCGTCGGCTTCAGCGCGCGCTTGACGCAGTCTAGGTTAGAACCGCTTGCTATATTGGAGACCGATCGAGTTCTGATACATCTTGATCGTCTCCATCCCGCCCGCTGTCGAGGCAGGGTTGCCGCTAAATAGCGGGCCGAACATCGATCCGCCTGTGACTTTGACCTCTTTGGCGTGCATGTAGAAGAAGCTCAGTTCAGAGTTTTTGTCGATGGCCATGGTGGCGCCGAGGGTGTAGTGGTCTTCAACGACACCTGGGGCCAAGATGTTAAACGTGACGTCTTGCGCCCGAATCGGGTTGTCGCCTTTGTTGTAGCCAGCACGAAGGGTCCAGGTCGAGTCCATCTGATACTGAACCCCAAGCTTCATTACGCTTACATCCTGCCAACCAAAGCCAGGACCATTTGCCGATCCGAGCTGCGCGGTGAAAAAGTTTGCACTGGGATTACCAACAGACGAGACGCCGGAATACTTAATCGTCTGGTAATCCAAGGCAACTTGTAACGTTGGTGTGGCTTGAATCGAGAAGCCGACCGTGCTGTTCTGGGGGATATCAAAGTCTCCACCACCCGCGAAGAGCCCTTTGTATTTTCCAAATTCTTTCATGTCGATTTTGGGTGAATACGACGCACCAATCGACACCATCGGGCTGAGTTTTCCAAGATACCCGATGCGAACGCCAAGCCCCGTGCTGTCATCGACGCCCCGGTTCGTGATGTTACTGCTGCTGACAGACCACATCGGATTCTGGGTGAACGCCTGCAGTCCGTATGACTCAAACTGCTGGTAGACAAAGAGGGGTGAAATGCCAACGGCGTGATCCGGTGCAAGTTTGTAAGCCAGTGTGGGGGCGATGATCAGCTGCATCATGTTCACCCCGAGTCGACCCGCTCCGCAGAGTGCGTTTGCGCCACCTGCAGGGGGGCATCCAAAGGTGCCACCTGGGTATTCGGTGTTCATCCCGCCGTTGCCATAGACCGTCAGGTTCAGCCCGATATCGTTGGAGAGGGCTAAGTTGTAGCCAAACTCAGGAATCACAAACATCGTCTTGTCGCTATCTACGCTGCCATCTAGCTGGCCGCGCATTCCCCCAAAGGCGGTGAAGTCGCTGCCGGAGCGGCTGACGGCTCGGCGGGGGCTAAAGAGTTCTAAACCTGCATCCCAGCGGTTGCCCGCAAAAGCAGCCGCTGCAGGGTTGTTTGCGCCAGCAAACGCATCGTGCGTCATCGCGACGGCAGCGCCGCCCATCCCTTTTGCCTTGATGCCGTAGCCATGAGAGAAGTAGCCGTTAGTGGCATATGCTGAAGATACGGCGCTCGTGAGTGCAAGCGCGAGCAGCGTCTTGCGGGGAATAGATCTGAGTGTCATGGTGTGTCTCCTCGTTGTGGTTTTTTGTTATCGGTTGAATTGAACGACGTGAAATCAAAACTCGCCTTTTGAGCCACGCTCCATCATTTCATAGATGGTCTCGCGAACGCTCCAGGCTTCTTCTTTTAAGGGGGAAGGGAGCTTGCGGCCCATTTTCACCATCATGTCCATATTGAGGGTGTACATCCACAAGCCATCTTCTTTTTCCATCACCGTGATTCGGCAGGGAAGGTAGGCAGACATCGCGGGGCTGAAGTCCACCATCCGTCGTGCGATCTGCGGGCTGCAGAACGAATAAACAGTGAGGAACTTCTCTTTTTTTCCGGAGCGTGCCTCGAGTTCTTTTGACAAAGGCAACGTCCCCACGTCACGCATGTTTCGTTCTGTGGCCACGATCTTGAGAATCTGTTCGACTTCCTCTGGTTTGATGCCTGGTTTTACTTTTCTTGCCCAGGTCGTGGCCACAGCAATATCGCCATCGCCTTCAATCCATTTGTCCCACATTCGCATGGCCTCGCCACCGGCCCCGTTTTCTAACTTGCTGATCGTGCTCAGCGTTCCGCAACCGGTCAGCGTAACGGTTGCGGCTGCAGCGATAAGAAGGGTGATTCTGTTGCGGGTTGACATCGTGCGGTTCTCCTCGGTGAGTGTCTGATTCCAATTTGGGCGTTTATTATTTTTATACCCTAGGGGGGTAGGGTCTTCGTACAACAGAAAAATGTCAAGCAGGGTTCACGTGGCGCGGTGTCTTCGCTGACAACGGTTGGCTTTCTTGGCACACTCGACTCCGTTGTGTCTCCCCTCAATGCCTGCCCTCCCGAAAGGACGTCCTATGGTGCAAAGCAAAAGATCTCCAGCGAAGAAGAAGCCTGCAAAGACGACCGCCTCGTCGACATCCGCCAACTTGTCGTCACCTCAGACCCCGCAGCCGGGATACAGACTCGAATATCAGCGTGATGTGACGAATCGTTTGCGGCGAATTCATGGGCAGGTCGGGGCGCTTCTCGAGATGATCGATGCGGGCCGAAGCTGTGAAGATGTCGCGCAACAGATGTCTGCCGTGAGAAAGGCGATGGATAAGGCGTTCTATCGAATGATGACCTGCTCGGTTATGGAGGCTGCGACGGTCGATGGCCAGGAGCGGCTTCGAGAAGTTGAGCGTTCCGCTCGGATTTTGGAGCGTTACGCCTGATCGGACTCTTTAAAAATGACCAGTTGGTTATTTATGGCGCGTCCGGAAATCTGCTGTTGTCCCGCAACAGACTTAGTTCTTGACTATATGCTTACAGAAGAATATTGTTCGTTTCCATCATGATGACCGTCGCAAAATCCCTTGAGTCCAACCTGTTCGATCCGGGTCAGGCGCTCGCCGTTTTAGAGACGACGAAGGCCGAGGCGATCGACGGGTTGTTCGAGAAGGCTTCGGCGTACTTCGCGCTTCTCTCGGAGGCATCTCGCCTGCGAATCCTCCAGACAATTTGCTATCAGGAACGATCCGTGCAAGAGGTCGTCGCACAGACCGGTCTGCCGCAACCAAACGTCTCCCGTCATCTGTCGCTGCTCCACCGGTCCGGTGTGTTGTCGCGCAGACGGGTGGGAACGTCGGTGTTTTACAAAGTATCGGATCAGACGTTGACGGATCTCTGTCGGCTGGTCTGCGCCAGAATGACAGCACCAGAAGCGTCTTAACATTTTTTTAATTCAACGCTGGGGAGGGTTGAATGTCTCAAGAAGTAAAAAAATCGGGTCGTCTGATTCGGGCACCTGAAAATTTCCTTGCCAAGGACGACGTGAAGTCGCCGGCATTGATGCGGCGAAAGTTTCTTGCCGCCTCGGTGTCCACTGCGGCCACGTCCATGGCAGCCCTCGGCCTTGCCGCGAGCACGCGCAGCGCGAACGCAGCAGTCGGAGCGGGTGATCCCAACATTCTGAATCTGCCGGCGCACTCCACCGGGCTGGGGATGCCCGTCGCTGCGAATCCTTATGGCATGCCCTCCCAGTACGAAAAGGGACTGCAGCGTCGCGAGAGTCCAGGGCTCACCCGTGTGTCTGCTGCGTCGGTTGCCTTTACGCCACTGCAAGGTACCTTCGGCATCATTACGCCGAGCGGTCTTCACTTCGAGCGTCACCATCAGGGGTGGTGGGACATTGATCCCAGCAAGCACCGTTTGATGGTGATGGGGATGGTGAAGAACCCGAAGGTTTACACGATGGACGACATCATGCGTCTGCCATCGGTCTCGCGAATCCACTTCATTGAGTGTGGTGCTAACACCGCGATGGAGTGGGGCAATGTCGCAGTGCCGACCGTTCAATATTCCCATGGGATGATCTCCTGTAGTGAGTTCACGGGCGTGCCGTTATCGGTGCTTCTAGACGACTGTGGAATCGATCGCAAGAACGCGCGTTTTGTCCTTGCGGAAGGTGCTGACGGCTCGTCCATGACGCGAACCATTCCGCTTGATCGCGCGTTGGATGATGTGATCGTCGCCTATGGGATGAACGGGGAGATGCTTCGTCCTGAGAACGGCTATCCACTGCGGTTAGTAGTGCCCGGTATTCAAGGGGTGTCTTGGGTGAAGTGGCTTCGACGCATTGAGGTCGGTGACCAGAAATGGGCCACCAAAGATGAGGCCATCCATTACATTGATCTCATGCCGGACGGCATGCACCGGCAGTACACCGGCATCCAAGAGGCGAAGTCTGTGATTACGACTCCGTCTGGCGGTCAGACACTGCTCGATAAGGGCTTCTACAACATCAGTGGCCTGGCCTGGTCGGGTCGTGGCAAGGTCAAGCGCGTCGATGTCTCCGTGGACGGGGGCCGTAACTGGCGTCAGGCACGACTGGAGGGACCGATTCTGACCAAGGCATTTACACGATTTAATATCGATTGGGTCTGGGATGGAAGCCCCGCGGTATTGCAGTCTCGCGTACAAGACGAGACGGGCTACGTTCAGCCCAAGATCAACCAGTTGCGCGCAGTTCGGGGCACCCGGTCGATCTATCATCAGAATGCAATTCAGTCATGGAAAGTTGCTGAAAACGGGGAGGTAAGCAATGTCCAGGTTTATTAAGTCATTGCCGCTGGGGATACTTGCCTCAGCGATCTTCGTTGCATCGGCGGTTGCGCAGACTGCACCATCGAAATTTTCGGGTATTGGACGCACTGCAACGCCTGCAGAGATCAAGGCCTGGGATATTGATGTTCGCCCGGATTTCAAGGGTCTTCCGCCGGGAGCCGGTTCTGTGGCCAAGGGCCAGGAGGTCTGGGAGGCGAAGTGTGCTTCGTGCCACGGTGTGTTCGGAGAGAGCACAGAAGTCTTCACGCCGATCGCAGGGGGAACGACGAAGAAAGATATCGAAACCGGTCGCGTTGCGAATCTGTCGCGGCTCGATTTTCCTCAGCGGACAACGCTGATGAAGGTCGCTACCGTTTCGACACTTTGGGATTACATCAACCGCGCGATGCCATGGACGAATCCCAAGACCTTAACGGTGGAAGAGGTCTACGGTGTTGTTGCCTATATCTTGAACCTCGGTGAGATCGTGCCAGAGAATTTTGTGCTTTCTGACAAAAATATCGCTGACGTTCAGAAGCGGATGCCGAATCGAAACGGGATGACGGATAAGCATGGGCTTTGGGATCTCAAGGGCAAGCCGGATGTCGTTGGCACGTTGTGTATGACCAACTGTGCGACAGAGCTTCAGGTTCGCTCCTCGTTGCCAGTGTCAGCCCGCGATGCCCACGGTAATCTGATGGAACAGCATCGTCCGATTGGTCCAGCACGTGCCATTGATACCTCGAAGCCAGTGGCACCGGGGGCGGGCGCAGCCGCACCTGCGGCAGCGGTCGTTGCACAGGCGCCTGCAGCAGCCGCACCTGCCAAGGCAGCGTCTGCTGGGATCGATGCGGCCGCCCTAGCAAAGAAGGCGAACTGCACAACCTGTCACGCGCCTGCAGCGAAAATGGTTGGGCCGTCATGGGCGGATATCTCGAAGAAGTACAAGGGCGATGCGAATGCGCCTGCAGCCTTGGCTAAGAAGATCAAGGCGGGCGGTGCTGGGGTATGGGGGCCTGTCCCGATGCCACCGCATCCCAATCTGAAGGACAATGAGCTCACTGCGCTCGCGCAGTGGGTTATTGATGGTGCCAAGTAGCCACTCGGCATGTTTTTTTGATTAATAGAGGAGAAGTCAATATGAGCGTTTCACGTCGTCAAGTGATCAAAGCGGGTGGTGGCGCTGCGCTGTATACCGCGCTTGCATCCATGGGATTTTTCACGGCTAACCCTGCGATGGCCGCCGCCTGGAAAAAAGACTGGTTCGAGACTAAGAATGTTCCCGACACGCTAAAGGCCATGGGAATTGCCTCGGCACCGAATAGTGCGGATATCACGATTACGTCGCCTGACATCGCCGAAAACGGTGCGGTGGTTCCGGTGGGTGTTGCTTCGAAGATTGCCAAGACCGAAATGACCGCTGTTCTGGTCGAAAAGAATCCCGCGATGATGGCTGGTTTCTATGAGTTCACGCCAGATGCCATCGCAGACGTATCGATGCGTGTAAAGATGGGTCAGAGCTCTGACGTGATTGCGATTGTCAAAGCAGACGGCAAGTTTTACATGGCCAAAAAAGAGATCAAGGTCACGTTGGGCGGCTGCGGCGGTTAATTCCCCCGAATCATCACCTCGTGTCACGACTAAATTTAGTTAAGGAGAATTAAATGGCAGATCCAATGCGTATTCGTGCCCGCGCCGCTGACGGTGTGGTCGACGCCCGTGTCCTGATGGCTCATGAAATGGAGTCCGGTGTTCGTAAAGATGCCTCTGGCAAACTCATTCCGGCTTGGTTTATCCAGGAAGTAACCTGCCAGATTAACGGCAAGACCGTCATGACCGCCCAGTGGGGCCCCGCCGTGTCCAAGAACCCTTTTCTGCAGTTCAAAGCCAAGGGTAAGGCGGGCGACAAGATCACCGTCACCTGGGTCGATAACAAAGGTGATAAGCGTACCGATGAGGCAACCGTCGCCTAATTGATGCGAACCAAGCACCCGCCAGGCTGTCTGGCGGGTGTTCTCATTTCAGGGGGTTGTCCCTGATGAACCAGAAAAATAAGTGGCGATAAGATGAAACGCCCATTCGGCAGTTGATGACATCGTTCAGGAGACGAGAAAATGAAAAAATACACACTTCGACAGATCGGCCTTGCCGCAGCGCTATCTGCGGTGACTGCGATGTCGGTAAGCGCGCAGACGGACGCGGAAAAGGCGATCGATCGCTATCGCGAGCTAGTCGCCGATGGCAACCCCGCCGAGTTGTGGGAAGCCAAGGGTGAAGATCTCTGGAAGAAAAAGCGCGGACCGAAAAACGCTTCACTCGAAAAATGTGACCTGGGTCTTGGGCCCGGCGTTGTAAAGGGCGCGTATGTCTCCTTACCTCGCTACTTCGAGGACACCAAGAAGGTACAAGATTTAGAGACGCGTCTGGTGACGTGTATGGAGCAGCATCAGGGGATCAAAGCGAAGGCTGCCAACTACGATCGCGATGATCACAAGGACATCATTTCGTTAGTCGCCTGGATTGCGTCAGAGTCCCGTGGGATGCCGGTCAATCTTCCTCAGTCACACCCTGAGGAGAAGCGTTACTACGAGATGGGCAAGCGCATCTTCTTCTATCGTGCCGGTCCTTATGACTTTGCCTGTGCTACCTGTCACGCGGAAGATGGTAAGCGAATTCGTCTGCAGGGTCTTCCTAACCTGACGCAGAATGAGCCCGCGGGAAAGGCCTTTACGTCCTGGCCGGCCTATCGTGTCTCGAACTCTCAGCTATGGCCGATGCAGAAGCGTCTCGAAGACTGCTTCCGTCAGCAGCGCTTCCCGTATGTGGAATTCGGCTCAGATGTGACGATTGCCCTGTCCTCCTACATGGGCGTGAACGGCAAGGGTGTTAAATCGCTGGCACCAACAATTAAACGATAAGCGCGGAGACCAACATGAAAAAGACAACATTCGTGATCGCGGGCTTATCCGTGGTGCTTGCGGGCTGTGCAACGATGTATAGCGCCGCAGATTATGAAAAAATGGCAAAAGACGCTGTGATGACGTCCTTTGCAGAGAAGGGCATCGCCAAGAAAGACCGCATTAACCAAGACGCGGTGAATCTGGCCTGTACGCAGGCGGAGCTCGCCGGTGCACCGCTCTCCGGCGAAATGACGCGAAAGCTTGAGGGTGCTGAATTCGCGACTATCAAGTATCCGTCAGACGGTAAGTTTCTGGGCGACTGGAAGGCAGGGGAGCGACTCGCACAAGACGGTCGCGGCAGCACCTATAGTGATAGTGCAAGCACGCCGAATGGGGGTAACTGCTATAACTGCCACCAGATCAGCAAGGCTGAGATTTCCTACGGCACGCTCGGCCCGAGCCTGTACAACTATGGCAAGCTTCGCGGCAATTCCGAAGCAGTTGTGAAGTACACCTGGGGCAAAATCTATAACGCCAAGGCCTTTAATGCCTGCACGAACATGCCCCGGTTTGGGCATCAGGGGATTTTGACCGAGGCACAGATCAAGGATCTGATGGCGTTGTTGTTAGATCCAAATTCCCCGGTTAATCAGTAACGGTTGTGATCGCCCAGCAGAGATCTCTACTGGGCGTTTTGTTTTTCTAGATCTGGTGATGGAGTCGGTAAGATGCAGATTAATCGTCGTGAATTTCTAAATGTGATGGCCGCAGGTTCTGCCTGTGGCATGTTTGGGTCCTGGGCGAACGCCGCACAGGTCGCGACGAAGGGGCCAAAGCTCTATGACATCCCGAAGTTCGGAAACGTCAGCTTTCTGCACTTCACTGACTGCCATGCACAGCTCACACCGATTTATTTCCGTGAACCGAGTGTCAACATTGGCCTTGGGGTGATGAACGGACGCCCGCCCCATTTCGTTGGCGAGGAGTTCCTGAAGTTCCACAAGGTGCCTGCGAATACCGCACTGTCACATGCCTTTACTTATCTGGATTTCGAAAAGGCAGCCAAGGCCTACGGAAAGGTCGGGGGCTTTGCCCATCTTGCGACGCTCGTGAAGAAGATGCGCTCAGACCGTCCAAACGCGTTTCTGCTAGATGGTGGCGATACCTGGCAGGGTTCTGCAACTGCGCTCTGGACCAATGGTCAGGACATGGTCGATGCCTGCAAGCTGCTTGGCGTCAACATGATGTCGCCGCATTGGGAGTTCACGCTCGGTGCAAAGCGTGTTGAAGAAATTGTCAAGAAGGACTTTGCTGGCAACATTGAATTTCTTGCGCAGAACGTCAAGACGACTGACTTTGGTGACCAGGTTTTTAAGCCCTATGTCATTCGTGAGCAGAACGGTATTCCCGTTGCCGTGATTGGGCAGGCGTTTCCCTATACGCCGATTGCAAACCCCCGTTACATGGTGCCCGATTGGTCGTTTGGTATCCAAGACGACAACATGCAGAAGATGGTCGACGAGGTCCGTAAGAAGGGGGCAAAGGTGGTGGTGGTGATCTCCCACAACGGGATGGACGTCGATCTCAAGATGGCGTCCCGCGTGAGAGGCATCGATGCCATCTTCGGTGGTCATACCCATGACGGCGTCCCCCAGCCGGTGATCGTCGATAACCCCGGTGGAAAGACCTTGGTGACCAATGCGGGTTCGAATTCAAAGTTTCTTGGGGTCATGGATTTCGATGTCCGTGACGGCAAGATTGCGGGCTTCAAATATTCTTTACTGCCAGTGTTTTCCAATATGCTGCCCGCCGACAAAGAGATGCAGGCGCTGATTGATAAGGTACGGGCACCTTACAAGGCAAAGCTCGAGGAAAAACTCGCAGTGACAGATGGGCTGCTCTATCGTCGGGGTAATTTCAACGGCACTTTTGATCAGCTGATCTGTGATGCATTGATCGACGTGAAGGGG
The DNA here is from genome assembly GCA_964409175.1 of uncultured Burkholderiaceae bacterium. Lineage (GTDB taxonomy): Bacteria > Pseudomonadota > Gammaproteobacteria > Burkholderiales > Burkholderiaceae_A > Lacustribacter. The sequence goes on along the minus strand of CAYPCG010000031.1, from coordinate 6,382 downwards.
GCGGATATCTCCTTCTCGCCCGGGTTTCGCTGGGGAACGAGTGTGCTCTCGGGTCAGGCGATCACGCGTGAGCATGTCATGGACCAGACGGCGATTACCTATCCGTATACGACCGTCACACCGATGTCGGGGGAAATGATTAAGACCGTGTTGGAAGACGTCTGCGACAACCTGTTTAATCCGGACCCCTATTACCAGCAGGGGGGTGACATGGTTCGTGTCGGTGGTCTCACCTACGCTTGTGAGCCCGGGGCGAAGATGGGAAGTCGGATCACTGATATGCGTCTTAATGGGAAGCCTATCGAAGCGAATAAGAGCTACAAGGTTGCGGGCTGGGCGCCTGTGGCCGAGGGCGCTAAGGGTGAGCCAATTTGGGAAGTGGTTGAGACCTGGCTCAAGGATAAGAAGCGGATCACGCCGCGTAAGCTCAATACGCCGCGTCTCATCGGTGTAAAAGGTAACCCAGGAATGGCGTAATGCGTGAGTCGGTCGAGCAGAGGGGTCTGGTATGAAACATCGTCTGGTAGGAATCGTTGTCGCAGCGACACTCGCCTTGCCGTGGCTGGTCGCCCCGGTATCTGCGAATCCCTTTCCCAAGGGTAATCCAGCGATTGGAAAGAAGCTGCACGATCCGCGTTGCATGAACTGCCATAACAGTATGTTTCCGGATAAAGACGGCACGCAGTTGTACTCGGATTTGTTCCGTAAAATGGACACGCCTGCAAAACTCAAAGGCATGATCGAGTTCTGTAATAACCGAACCAACTCCGGGTGGTTCGAGGAAGACATTCAGCACGTCGCTCGGTATCTCAACGATACCTACTACCAGTTTAAGTAGCTTCCAGCGACGGTGGTTTTTATCGACGTATTAAAAGCCCCTTTCACTGGGGCTTTTTTACTGAGGTGAAGGCCTAGTAAGGTCGATGTTGGCGAGTAGGCGGCCAGCGAAAATCACTTCGAGCTCTGCAGTACTCTCCGCCGTCAGAAGCCGAACACCGGGCTGGGGGGGCGGGTTTGTCGATTTGAGCCGAAGGCTGTTTCTTGGCCATTCGAAACGAAGGTTGGCCTGCATCGGAAGGTAGCCGTCGAGATAACGTCGCATCAGCGGGCCCGCCTGAAGTCGGTAGGTCTCACTATCGAGACGATCAAGGGCTTTGGACTGCAGGTCGATACAGATGGATGCGCCGCGACTGACGTTGGTCATCTCGACATGATGGCCCTTTACTTCGACCGATCCAACGCCGTCTGCGGAGACGATTTCTAATGCCACCAGGCGTTTCGGGTTGAAGGCAATCACAATCTTTCGAATCGGATCTAGTCGTCGATGGCAGGTCTGTAGCGATACGATTCCTGAGTCAAAACTATCCTCACTGATACGCACGCGAGAATCATAGTGATAACTTCCGGGATCCGGATGGCTTGTGAGAAATCGCAGCTGACCCTCCTGCGCAATATCTGAAAAATCAAGGGCGTGCGCGGGTTGACTCAGGGCAAGGAGCCACACGCCAGTGACAAGGATCAGCATCGGGTTCACGACGCGGGCACCAGCAGTCGGTTGAGCGCCGGCCAGACGTTATCCAACAGGCGAGGCTGTGCCGCCTCGTTTGGATGAATTCCGTCTGGCTGGAACATGGCCGGATTCTCAGCAATGCCGTCCAGCAGAAAGGGCACCAATGCTGTCTCGGTTGCACGTGCGAGTTCTTGAAATAGCCCGTCGAACTGGCGGGCGTATTGCGGCCCATAGTTCGGCGGTACCCGAATCCCGACCAGAAGCGGGATTGCCCCACTGGCGCGCGTCATCGCAACCATCTGGGCGAGGTTCTTTTTCGTGGACCCGACTGGAAGACCGCGAAGGCCATCATTGCCACCCAACTCCAAAATGACGAAGTCCGGTTTCACGCGTTTGAGGGCGGCAGGGAGTCGACTCAGTCCGCCGGCGGTAGTCTCCCCCGAAATGCTGGCATTACTGACAAGATGTGGGAACCCTGATCGCTTTAAGCGGTCTTGTAGCAGGCTGACCCAGCCTGTGCCGCGCTTTAGGCCATACTCCGCGGAGAGGCTGTCACCGAACACCATGATGGTGGGCGTCTTGACAGTCGGTTGGGCCTGCGCCGCGATCGTCGAACACCCGAGACCGATCAAGACGAGGATCGAGAAGAGAAACTGGGATGCAGACGGTTTTTTGAAAAGGTGGGGCAGGTGAGCCATGGGTTATACAGGCGTGATCGAAGACCAGGTCGTGAAGCAGTGTTGAAAGGAAAGTTTTGAACGCAATTCAAGCCAACTCTATTACAAAGACGGTTCAAGAGACCGCAGGATCCCTCGATATTCTGAAAGATGTCTCGCTGGCGGTCCCAGAGGGGGGGTCTTTAGCCATTCTTGGGGCCTCCGGCAGCGGAAAGTCCACGCTATTGGGCATTCTTGCCGGTTTAGATACTCCGTCCTCGGGCGAGGTGTTCTGGTTCGGCGAGCGGATCGATCAGTTATCGGAAGATGACCGGGCGGCGCGTCGCAATGGTCGGCTTGGATTCGTGTTCCAGTCGTTTCAGCTGTTGGGGCACCTCAATGCACTCGAGAACGTGATGCTGCCGCTTGAGCTCCTCGGTGCTGACGACTGCCGAGCCCGGGCGACAGAGATGCTAGGTCAGGTCGGGATGTCCCAGCGTCTGACGCATTTCCCTAAGACGCTCTCGGGCGGGGAACAACAACGGGTAGCGCTCGCCAGGGCCTTCGTGACGCACCCTCGACTGATTTTTGCTGACGAACCGACGGGCAGCCTCGATGCGGCAAATGGTGAGCTGATCGCCAACCTGTTGTTCGACCTTCAAGCCCGTAATCGCACCACCGTGGTTCTGGTGACCCATGCGGAGGAACTCGCGTCCCGATGTGATGCCACGCTAAGGCTGGCGGCGGGCCGCACCGTATAATTCGGGGATGTCCCCACCGTTGTTACTTTCGGGCGAATCGGCGCTTTCCGACTTTCGCCTTGCCCAAGTCCTTTCCAAGATTCAGGCCGTCGCTCCGGGGGCCTCGTCCGTGTCGTCGCGGTGGGCGTATCTGCTCGTTTTGGCCGAGGGGGTCTCTCCGGCTGAACGGGAAGCCCTCATCGCAAACCACCAGCTTTTGGCGATTCTGTCTGCATCGCCCGCAGTGCCGCTAGCACCAAAGGGCTCGGTTCGCCTCTGGGTAGTTCCCCGCAAGGGAACCATTTCACCATGGTCGTCGAAGGCGACCGATATTTTGGCCTCCTGCGGATTCTCGTCGGTCGCTCGTGTTGAGCGGGCAATGATGGTGGATATCGTATTGAAGTCATCCGACTCGCAGGGG
>CAYPCG010000031.1:0-3045 GCA_964409175.1 uncultured Burkholderiaceae bacterium | reverse complement strand
TTACGGGCAATTGGGGATCAACAATACGGGGATCACGCAATCAACGCAGGCGGTCCAGGTGATGACAACATCGGGAGCACTGACGGGGATTGCTGCGGTGGCCGCGACGCTGCATGACCGTATGACAGAGTCCTGGTTTGCGGATCCTTTGCCGCTGGATATTCTGGACGCACAACCTTCCGCACCGCTTCAGACAATTGCGCTGGGAGAGTCTTCCGAAACTGCCCGCGAGGCAATTAGCCGGGCAGATCAGACACTGGGGTTGGCGCTCTCTCAGGACGAGATTGATTATTTGGTGGAGGCATACCTCTCGCTGGGACGAGATCCAACCGATGTCGAGCTGATGATGTTTGCCCAGGCGAACTCAGAACATTGTCGACACAAGATTTTTAACGCGGACTTCACGGTGGATGGTGTGTTACAGCCCGAATCGTTGTTTAAGATGATTCGACATACTCATGCCGTGACACCGCAGCACACAGTGATGGCCTACGCGGATAACGCGGCGATCTTGCATCAGGCGACCGCCATTCGGTTTGCGCCGCAGTCGGGGCAGCCGTCTGCTTATCGCCAACGGCAAGAACAGGTGCATACCGTGTTAAAGGCGGAAACGCATAACCATCCTACGGCGATTTCGCCATTTCCGGGCGCTGCAACAGGAGCGGGGGGTGAAATTCGAGACGAGGGAGCCACCGGTCGTGGCGCTGAGCCTCGTGCGGGACTGACGGGATTTACCGTGTCACGCCTCGACTTCAGTGGGGTGCCCCATCAGCCGGCTCGGATTGCGTCGCCACTGTCCATCATGATCGAAGGACCGCTTGGTGGCGCTGCGTTTAATAATGAGTTTGGGCGTCCGAATATTCTGGGATATTTCCGAAGCTTTGAGATGGAGGTTGGCGGCGCTCAATGGGGGTATCACAAGCCAATCATGTTGGCCGGCGGCGTCGGTGTCATCTCATCTGATCAGACCGCCAAGCGCGGTATTCCTGTTGGCAGTCTGCTGATTCAGCTGGGCGGACCAGGCATGCGGATCGGTCTTGGGGGAGGTGCTGCCTCATCGATTCAAACGGGTGCCAATCAAGAAAAGCTTGATTTCGATTCGGTGCAGCGTGGCAATCCCGAGATGCAACGGCGTGCCCAGGAAGTGATTGACGCCTGCGCCGCTATGGGTTCAGAGAATCCGATATTGTCGATTCACGATGTCGGTGCGGGTGGGCTGTCGAATGCGTTTCCAGAACTTGTCCATGGGGCAGATCGAGGCGGGCGCTTTGATCTTCGAAAGGTCCATTTGGATGAGTCGGGTATGTCTCCTGCAGAAATTTGGTGCAACGAATCACAAGAACGGTACGTGCTCGCGATCGCGCCGGAAGCACTGAGTCGTTTTGAGGCGATCTGTGTGCGAGAGCGGTGTCCGTTTGCAGTCATCGGCCAGGCGACAGGGGAAGATCGCCTGCTGGTGGAGGACGCACAGTCCGAGGCCGGGAAGATGCCTGCACCCGTGGATATGCCGCTGTCGACGCTTCTTGGCAAGCCACCGAAGATGCATCGCCATGCGGAACGTGTCACGGTGACATCGTCTGAGATTGGGCTTGCGGGGGTTTCGCTTGAGCAGGTGGCGGCGCAGGTGCTCTCACATCCCACGGTGGGCTCCAAGCAATTTCTGATTACGATCGGCGATCGCACAGTGGGTGGACTCACCGCCCGTGACCAGATGGTGGGCCCCTGGCAGACGCCAGTTGCTGATGTGGGGGTCACCCTATGGGACTACGATGGCCTTGGCGGCCAGGCAATGGCAATGGGGGAGCGGTCTCCGGTAGCTGTTCTTAATCCAGCTGCGGCATCACGACTTGCAGTAGGTGAGGCGCTCACGAACCTCTGTGCTGCCGACATTGGTGGGTTTGATACGGTCAAGTTATCGGCGAACTGGATGGCCGCCTGTGGTCAGCCGGGTCAGGATGCCGCCTTATTTGATGCTGTCCATGCGCTCGCGAAGGAGATCTGTCCGGCACTATCGCTATCGATTCCGGTTGGAAAGGATTCTCTGTCGATGCGGACGGTCTGGTCAGATGATCGCGGGTCGCATTCGGTAGTCTCTCCGGTTTCTCTAAACCTGACTGCGGTCGCACCGGTGGCCGATGTGCGCAAGACCTGGACGCCAGTGCTTGCGCGTGATCAGGGCGATACCGTCTTGATGCTCATCGATCTCGGACAAGGAAAGTCGCGTCTTGCGGGCTCTGTCCTCGCCCAGGTGCTGAATCAGTACGGGGATCTCACGCCCGACGTAGTGACGCCAGATTTGCTAAAGGCATTTGGTGCTGCCATGCAGGCGCTCCATGCCAGCGATCTAGTGCTGAGCTATCACGACCGGTCGGATGGCGGCCTTTTTGCCACACTGTGTGAAATGGCCTTTGCATCGCGCACGGGACTGACGATTAACATTGATTTGTTGACGATTGATCCGGTCGCGAGTGACTGGGGTGATTTCAAGATTCGTGCAGATCAGGTCGCTGTTCAGCGGGATGAGCTCAGTCTGAAGGCGCTCTTTAATGAGGAATTGGGGGCCGTCATTCAAGTGCCGCGATCTGCCCGCACTCAGGTGATGGACATTTTGCGCGAGTTTGACCTCTCGCGAATTACCTATGAGATCGGCACCTTAAACCCTCGCGATCAGATTGAGATCTATCGAGACGCGGTCTGTATCTATCAGCAGCCTCGCGCACAGTTACAGCGTCTATGGTCATCGGTATCGTACGAGATCGCCCGTCGGCGTGACGCGCCAGACATGGTTGAGCAGGAGTACTCCGGATTTGTTGTGACGGAAGAGCCTGTCGTTCGGCTTCCGGAGGGGTTTCCGAAGTCGATCTCGGCCCCGGGTCTCGCGAGTCGTCCGAAGGTTGCGATTCTTCGTGAGCAGGGGGTCAATGGTCAGGTCGAGATGGCAGCCGCATTTGATCGCGCCGGCTTTGAAGCCTGGGATGTCCACATGAGTGATCTCCTCGAGGGGCGAATAGCGCTTGCGGATTTCGCTGGGCTTGCTGCCTGTGG
>CAYPCG010000030.1:13660-18802 GCA_964409175.1 uncultured Burkholderiaceae bacterium | reverse complement strand
CCTGCGTCTTCGAGATCGTCTGGTAGCCACTGGGCGATACGATCAAGTCGTTTTGCGCAGTCGGACTCCGCAAGGAGGGCCGCCTTCTCTTCTGCGGGAAGGGGAAGTAGATCTGCCCAGCGGTTTGCGATCCATCCTGTGTCTTTTAGTCGGTACGGTGGACGAAATGGAAGTCGCTCCTCGAGTTGATGGTCGATGGCGTGTTGGATCAAGGCGGCAAGTCGATCTGAAAGAGCCTCGTGCGCTGGGGCGAGTTCAATGATGGGGTCATTGGCGAGTCGAGTGATCTCGCCAGACCAGAGCCCATAGGCACCTCGGCTGTGCTCGCCGAGGTGGAATCGTTGGCCACCGCGAATGGTGACCGATAGTACGGCCGGCTGCAGCTGGCTGACGGAGACCAGTTCTGCAAGACATCCCCAGGCGTGAAGCTGTTCGATTTCCCCCGCTTTCTGCACCTCGCTGCCTGCACGAAGCGGCACGACACCAAAAGCAATTCCCTCTTGTTGGCAACGCTTGATCAGATGCAGGTAGCGGACTTCAAAGATCGTCAGACTGAGGACGCTATCTGGAAATAGTCCTTGCGATAGCGGAAAGAGTGGCGTCACGGACGCAGGGTGAGTCAACATGGGATCGATTTTAGCGGGCTCGCTTGCGTGCAGTTTTGATGGGCTTTGGTAGGGGCACTGGCAGCGCTGTTTTGTATTTCACCTGTTTGAGGGCAAAGCTGGACTTAATGTTTTTGATGCCAGGGATCTTGGTGAGGTAATTCAGGATAAAGAGCTCAAGCGCCTGAATGTCGGGAACCACGAGTCGCAGCAGGTAGTCTTCGTCCCCTGTCATGAGGTAGACCTCCATGACTTCATCCAGGTCTAAGACCGCCTTCTCGAACCGTTCGAGTGAGGCGGCCTCTTGTTTTTCCAGGGCGACACGAACAAAGACATTCAGCTTTAAGCCGAGTGCCGGTGGATGGACTAGGGCGACGACGCGCTCGATGACGCCCGCCTGCTCGAGTCGCTTGACGCGCGCCAGTGTTGGGGATGGGGAAAGAGCGATCCGCTCGGCCAGTGCGACGTTGGAGAGTCCTGCGTCCTGTTGGAGCGCCTGAAGGATCTTGAGATCAACGAGATCGAGCTGAAATTCCATTTTTTGTGCTTTTAGAGTTTATTTATTCGGCATTTTATGCTGAAAATATTGATCAGGAGAGTCGACTTTGGTGACTCCTGCGGCAGGATTCTGGCTACGCTACTGGCATGGAACTCAGTCAACTCTTACGCGCCCTCACGGATACCGACGCCATCGAGACCCAGGAGTGGCTTGATGCACTTGCGTCTGTTGTTGCGCAGTCGGGCCCCGATCGGGCCGCATTTCTTTTGTCACAGATGCAGACCTATGCCCAGACGCATGGGCTGCCCTGGCAGCCCCATCGGAACACGCCGTACGTCAATACGATTGGCGTTGCGCAAGAGCCCCCTTATCCAGGCGGGGCTGAGGCACAAGCGCTGGAAGAGCGTATCGCGAGTATCACGCGATGGAACGCGCTTGCCATGGTCGTCCGAGCGAATCGTTATTCAGGGGATCTCGGTGGCCATATTGCGAGTTTCGCGTCTGCGGCGGATCTGTTTGAGGTTGGGTTTAATCATTTCTTTCGTGCCTCAGAAGATGGTCTCAGTGGTGATCTCGTCTTCTTTCAGCCGCACTCTGCGCCAGGAATCTATGCCCGAGCGTATCTCGAAGGTCGGTTAACGGAGGAGAACCTGACCTACTACCGGCGAGAAATTTCGGCAGCGCGTGCGGGGCATCAGGGACTCTCGTCGTATCCTCACCCATGGCTGATGCCCGATTTCTGGCAGTTCCCAACTGGATCGATGGGTCTCGGGCCGATCTCTGCGATTTACCAGGCGCGATTTATGCGGTACCTCGCCCATCGTGGCCTGTTACCGACGGCAGGTCGACGGGTTTGGGGAGTCTTTGGTGACGGCGAGATGGACGAGCCGGAGTCATTGGCGGCGTTGTCACTCGCCGCACGCGAAGGCCTCGATAACCTGGTCTTTGTGATTAACTGCAACCTGCAACGTCTTGATGGACCTGTGCGTGGCAATGGCCACATCGTGGATGAACTTGAGACGTTGTTTGGTGGTGCCGGCTGGAATGTGATCAAGCTACTCTGGGGCGCAGACTGGGACCCGCTGTTTGCAGCCGATACGACGGGGGCACTCGCTGCCGCTTTATCGGCCACACCGGATGGTCAGCTGCAGACGTTTGCGGCAAATGACGGTGCGTTTAATCGTGAGCATTTCTTTGGCCAGAACCCTGCGCTTCAGCTCATCGGATCACGTCTCACTGATGATGAGATCGATCGGTTGCGTCGCGGTGGTCATGATTTTAGAAAAATTTATGCGGCGTATCACGCTGCCTGCCAGCATCAAGGCCGACCGACCGTGATCCTCGCCCAGACCAAAAAAGGGTATGGCATGGGCAAGGCGGGGCAAGGACGGATGACCACCCATCAACAGAAAAAACTTGAAACGGAAGACCTCTTAGCTTTTCGTGATCGTTTTAATCTGCCCTTATCGGATGCGCAGGTGGAGTCGCTGAGTTTTTACAAGCCTGCAGCCGATAGTCCTGAGACACGTCACCTGTTATCCCGGCGCCAGGCACTCGGTGGGTTTATGCCGCATCGGCGCAACCCACGGCGCGCGATCACGGTGCCTGCGTTGTCGAGCTATGCAGAGTTCGCCATGCAGGCGGATGGTAAAGAGATGTCGACGACCATGGCGATGGTCCGCATGCTTGGGTCGATCCTGAAGGACGCAACACTTGGGCCGCGTGTCGTTCCGATTGTGGCTGATGAGGCCCGAACCTTCGGGATGGCGAATCTGTTTCGTCAGGTTGGCATCTACTCCTCGCAGGGGCAACTCTATGAGCCGGAAGATATCGGTTCAATCCTTTATTACAAAGAGGCACAAGACGGCCAGATTCTGGAAGAGGGCATCACAGAGGCGGGTGCGCTGGCCTCATGGACAGCGGCCGCCACAAGTTACTCGACTCATGGCTTTCCGATGCTGCCGGTCTACATTTACTACTCTATGTTTGGCTTTCAACGCGTAGGCGATCTGATTTGGGCGGCTGCAGATCAGCGTGCGCGGGGATTTCTCGTGGGGGCAACCTCTGGCCGCACGACGCTGGCTGGCGAGGGATTGCAGCACCAAGATGGTAGTAGCCACCTTGTTGCCGCAACGATTCCAAACTGTCTCGCCTATGATCCCGCCACGGCCTATGAGCTTGCGATCTTGTTTGACTCAGGGGCGCGGCGCATGCTCGAGTCGCACGAGGATGTGTTCTATTACCTGACCGTTACAAATGAGAATGTGCCGCAGCCGAGCCTGCCGGACGGGGCGACCGAAGGTATTTTGCGCGGGTTGTATCGATTCAAGATGGCACCATCCGAGCGGCCGGTGCAGGTGCGGATTCTTGCTGCGGGGCCGATGCTGCGAGAGGCAATCATCGCAGCCGAGATGCTTTATGAGAAATGTGCGGTGACCGCAGAGTTATGGAGCGTTACAAGCTTTTCTGAACTTGCCCGTGACGGTCAGCGTGCCGAGCGTCAGTCGTGGACACAAGGATCGTCGGTGACCCCATGGGTGACGGCGCAACTCGGCCAGTCTGGCCTTCCGGTGGTTGCGGTCTCGGATTACGTCAGGGCCGTTCCAGAGATGATTCGCGCCTACGTGCCAGGACCGTATCAGACACTTGGCACAGACGGGTTTGGGCGTAGTGACACGCGCGCAGCACTTCGAGACTTTTTTCAGGTCAGTGCGGCGTGGATTGCCTACTCAGCGATGGTTCAGACGATTCCGCAGAGGGAGCGAACCGCTGCAAAGCTTGCAGCGGTTGCGGATCTGTTTGGGATTGACCTCAGTGGGATCAGAGATCCCATGACCTGCTAAGGTCACAGGGAGACCGGGCTGAGAATAATATTCTCAATGCGTTCCACGATCTGCCCGTTCGCCTCTGTTTCTTTTCGGGTGGCAATCCATTTGGGGTCGGCCTGAAATGCATTCCATTTGAGCTCGCGCTCGGCCAATGATTCCCACTCAAGGATGTAGTAGAGCGCTGCGTTCGATGGGCCTACGAGTGTTGTCCAGAACTTGTCATGACGAATTCCATACTGTTTGAAAAAACCTAGCGTGTGTGTCTTAAATCGCGCAATGACGTCGGGAAGACGCCCGGGGCAGCAGTGATAAATCCGTAGCTCGTGAATCATGAAGGTCTCCTTGGTGGTTCAACAATGCCGCCTCTGTTTTGAGGCTGGCTCGTCTATGATTGTGCGTCATGAGCAAAGCATTTACCAAAGAACAGGATCGCGACGAAGAGGATGATGGCCCGGAGCAGTCCGCAGGGCTTCCCAAAGGAGCGCCGAATTATCTAACCCCTCGGGGTTATCAGGCGTTGATTCAGGAGCGTGACCACCTGCTGAAAGTGGAGCGACCGAAGACGGTCGAGATCGTTTCCTGGGCGGCCTCCAATGGCGATCGTTCGGAAAATGGTGACTATATTTACGGTAAGCGTCGCCTACGGGAGATTGACCGCAGGCTTCGGTTTCTGACAAAACGTCTGGCCATTGCCCAGGTTGTAGATCCTGCCGCCCAACAAGGGAATGACCAGGTATTTTTTGGGGCAGAGGTATCGATTGCGGACGCAGAGGGTGCGCCTCAGACCTATCGCATCGTTGGGGTCGATGAGACCCATCTGTGGGCCAATGGTATTAGCTGGATTTCGCCGCTCGCCCGCGCGCTGATTAAGTCGCGTGAGGGTGATACGGTGTCCTTTCAAAGCCCGTCGGGACAACGAACGGTCGATATTCTGTCGGTGTCTTACTCATTGCCCTCGGAGCCGTAAGACGACCCAGATGAGCGCCATCGCCATCAGCCCCATGGGGATGAGAGAGCCTAGGTTCAGCAGTGACCAGCCTTGTGTGGTGACGAGCGCGCCCGAGCCGAACGATGTCAGCACCATGGTGCTGAATACGGCAAGGTTAATAGCCGCCTGGGCGCGATCCTTCTCGGATGCACGATAGGTGTTCAGAGATAGCGTCGTGCTGGCAGTAAATAAAAAATTCCATCCAACGCCGAGCAGAAAAAG
>CAYPCG010000030.1:12234-13560 GCA_964409175.1 uncultured Burkholderiaceae bacterium | reverse complement strand
GAGGTTCATGACACCATACCCCAGCGCTGCACCGAGTGTTGCGAGCACGAAGAGTGGCTGACGAATAATGACGCTGAGCGGCCGCGCGGCGTCATCGGCGGTGGGTTTCGTCGCGACGACACGCGGGAACTGAATGAGCGACATGACACCGGCGGCGATACCGCCCACAAGCGTGAGCGATAAAAAGGCGCCCGCAAATGGCACGGCAAAGACGTCCTTGGTGGCGGCTGCAATATTGGGTCCTGCAATCGCACCGAGTATTCCTCCGGCAAGTACCCACGAGACGGCTTTCTCTTTGCCGTCTGGTCCCGCGAGTTCGGCGGCGGCAAAACGATAGAGATGACCGTTTGCTTGATAGAACCCAGCGATCAGGGTAGCGGTGACCAGAAGGGCAAAGTTCTTCGTGGTCGCGGCGAGCAGACAAAGTAATGAGGAGAGAATCGCAACGCCGATCCCAATCAGGAAGGACGGCTTTCGTCCGAATCGCTCTTGAATCCGCGATACGGGCACCGCCGAGAGTGCACCGCCCACGACGTAGCCCATGACAGGCAGTGTGGCCATCCACGAGAATGGGGCGAGCGAAAACCCAACCAGACCATTAATGGCAATGAAGGTAATGTTATTGGTCAGGAACAGACCCTGGCAGACCGCCAGTAGAATCAGGTTGCGGTTCATCACGATTGACCGTCATTATTCCACGGTCAGATTCTCTGATCACGTTTAAGGAGCAACGCATGACAGATCGTCCATTGACCCAGAAGCTCGGCCAACCGCTAGTGGATATTCCGGTGGTCACGACAGCAGGAGAGGGCCGGCTATCAGATTTCCGTGGCCATGCCTTGGTCCTGTACTTTTATCCGAAGGATGACACGCCCGGTTGCACGGTCGAGGGTAAGGACTTCTCTGCGGCGCATCAGGCGTTTCTTGCAGCCGATACCCAGGTGGTGGGGGTGTCTCGCGATAGTCTGGCATCGCATCAGCGATTCATTCAGAAGCATGGGCTGACGATCAACCTCATCTCTGATCCGACCGAGACGCTATGCGAGGCGTTCGGTGTGATGAAGCAAAAGAATATGTATGGCAAGCAGGTGCGTGGTATTGAGCGCTCGACATTTCTGATCGACGCCAAGGGAATGTTACGACAGGAGTGGCGCGGCGTGAAAGTACCGGGTCATGTGGATGAGGTGCTGAACGCGGCGAAGGCACTGTGATGCGCCGTTTGGCTGCCGCGGTCGGAGAACCGATAACAGCGATTGATACGCCTGCGTTGATCGTCGATCTTGATGCACTCGAACGCAATCATGAGCGACTGCTGACATCGCTCTC
>CAYPCG010000030.1:0-12134 GCA_964409175.1 uncultured Burkholderiaceae bacterium | reverse complement strand
TGCCCAGGCCATGGGCGTGACCGTCGAGGTCATGGTTGAGATTGATGTCGGAGCCCACCGTTGTGGCGTTGCCCCCGGGGCGGACGCCCTGACGATGGCCAAAGCAATCGCAGAGGCGCCTGGTCTTGTCTTTCGAGGGCTTCAGGCCTACCAAGGCGCTGCGCAGCATATGCGTTCCCAGACGGAACGGGAAGCAGCCGTCGGTCGTGCGATAGATCTCGCTCGGATGACCCGAGACATGATTGTCGCCTCTGGCATCCCGTGCCCAGTGATCGCCGGTGGCGGAACGGGAAGCTATCTGATCGAAGCGAAGAGCGGGGTCTACACCGAACTGCAGGTGGGGTCCTACATCTTTATGGATGCAGACTATGGTCGTAATGACTGGCCCGTGAACGGGATGCCACCGTTCGAGCAGAGCTTATTTGTGCTCACGACGGTCATGAGCCGGGCAGTGCCGGGGCAGTTGGTCGTCGATGCCGGCCTAAAGGCATCGAGTGTGGATTCAGGGATGCCCCTTGTCGCGGATCATCCCGAGCTTCGTTACGTTCGCGCCTCAGATGAGCACGGGGTGATCCAGTACGACCGCACGCACGATCAGTCGTTGTCGATCGAGGCTGTTCGTCTGGGACAAAAGCTTCGTTTGGTTCCTGGGCATTGCGATCCAACCGTCAACCTGTATGACCAACTCATCGGCCTGAAAGACAACGTGGTGCATCGTATTCTGCCGGTGTCGGCCCGAGGGGCCCTGCTCTAGAGGTATCTATGGCACTTGAAGACGTTGTTCGGTTGGTGATTGATGGCGTGATCGTCTTGACGGTGATGGAAGTCATTCTGCTCGCAGTCATTCACCGCCGGTCGGGTCGCGGCGTAGCGCCTTCGGAGATTCTGCTCAACGTCCTGTCGGGATTGTCACTGATGCTCGCGTTGCGGATTGCACTCTCCGGTAGTCCGTCGGTGCTGGTCTTGGGGGCACTTCTGCTCGCTGGAATTTTTCACGGCTTGGATATTCTTCGGCGTTGGCGGAGGTAAACTAAGCTTATTGTCGAGTGGAGACCGTTATGGCAGTCGCTTTTCCCTTTTCTGCGATCGTTGGCCAGGAAGAAATGAAGTTAGCAATGCTGGTCACAACGATTGACCCCTCGATTGGTGGCGTGCTGGTCTTTGGTGATCGCGGGACCGGCAAGTCGACGGCGGTAAGAGCGCTTGCAGCAATCCTGCCGAAGATGCGTGCAGTGGTTGGCTGCCCCTACGGCTGCGCCCCCGAGTCCGATCGATCGCGCTGTGATCGGTGCGACACGCTTCGGTCGGGGACGGTCCCACCGAAGACCCACCTTGTTCCGGTTCCGGTAGTGGATCTTCCGCTCGGCGTTACGGAAGATCGCGTCGTTGGCGCATTGGACCTTGAACGGGCCTTGACGGATGGGGTCAAGGCGTTCGAGCCAGGGCTGTTAGCGAAGGCGAATCGTGGATTTTTGTATATCGATGAGGTCAATCTACTCGAAGATCACATTGTCGATCTCTTAATTGATGTTGCAGCATCAGGTGAAAACGTGGTGGAGCGCGAAGGACTTAGCGTTCAGCACCCGGCGCGATTTGTATTAGTCGGTAGCGGTAATCCTGAGGAAGGCGAACTTCGTCCCCAGCTGCTTGATCGATTTGGACTGTCGGTGGACGTCAAAACGCCGCAGGATCTTCCCTCGCGGATAGAGGTCGTCAAACGTCGTGATGCGTTCGAGCGTGACCCAGAAGGCTTCATCGAACATTGGAAAAAAGAAGATACGAAGGTACGAAAAAAAATCGCTGCAGGCCGAGAGCGAATTGATGCAATGGACATTTCGGATGCCGTGCTCGAGCGTGCCTCTGCGCTCTGTCTCAAGCTGGGTACGGACGGGTTACGAGGAGAGCTCACGCTGATGCGGGCAGCACGGGCACTTGCAGCGTTGGAATCTGCGAAGACGGTCACGATGGATCACCTGCAGCGGATTGCACCGATGGCGCTTCGCCATCGCCTGCGTCGTAATCCCTTGGATGACACGGCCTCTGGAGTCCGTGTGCAGCGTGCGATTGACGAGCTGTTTGCCGCTTAGTCAACACGTGGGTGGGGTGTTTGTCTGATGACCTCACAAGCGCTTGATCGACAGGCCTTTCTGCGTGATGCCCTGCATGCCGCACGTCTGTTTGTAACGAATCCGAGTCTGTTGGGCGGCATGGCAATTCGGGCGCATGCAGGACCGGTTCGGGATGCCTACATCGATTTCATCCAAGACGCGCTGCCAAAAGGCGCGGCGTTTCGAAAGCTTCCGCTGCATATTCACGATGAGCGACTCCTTGGGGGCCTTGATCTTTCGGCGACCCTTCATCAGGGTCGACCCGTGTTTAGTGCCGGGCTACTCACCGAGGTGGACTGCGGTGTGCTGTTAGTGCCAATGGCCGAACGCATGTCTTCCGCCTTAGCGGGTCGAATCGCATCGACAATGGATCAAGGAATGATCCGAGTTGAACGAGAAGGCCTTTCTGTAGAAGCGCCTGCGCGTTTTGGAATCATCTTGCTTGATGAGCATGTCGGCGATGATGAGCGTGTCTCAGAAGACCTGCTTGACCGACTTGCCTTTCGTGTTGATCTCTCCGATGTGTCGCTTCGTGAGATCACTGATGCCATATCGCTGTCTGATGATGGGGTCGCGTGTACCGCATCGACGGGGCAGACAGAGGTTGTCTCTGATGAGATCACGCGAGCGCTGTGTGGTACCGCATTAAGCTTGGGAATTCTGTCTATTCGCGCGGCGATTTTTGCGCGCCGTGTCGCTGCGCTCGCCGCTGTTGGTGCGGGACGATTGCAGGCGACGCAGGAAGATGCGGAGACTGCGGCCCGACTTGTGCTGGCACCGCAGGCGCTCACTCTTCCTATGCCACCAGAATCGACCGAGCCAGAATTGCCGCGAGACCAGGAGGATCCCCCGCCGACCGAGCCAATGGATGACGACGCAGCGCAGGATACATCGCCGTCGCCCGATGACATGGAGAACCTCGACGATGTGGTGCTCGAGGCGGCGCGCGCAGCAATTCCTGCGGGGCTTTTGGCGCAGCTGCTGTCGGATCAACAGCGGCTTCGTTATT
Organism: uncultured Burkholderiaceae bacterium; assembly: GCA_964409175.1. Classification (GTDB taxonomy): domain Bacteria; phylum Pseudomonadota; class Gammaproteobacteria; order Burkholderiales; family Burkholderiaceae_A; genus Lacustribacter. The sequence continues at coordinate 9,017 of CAYPCG010000030.1, read as the reverse complement.
CCGGTGGGTCAGGAAAATCCGGGGCTCAGAAGAAGGGAAGCCATCGCGGAAGACCGCTTGGGTCACGACAAGGTCTGCCAAGAGGGCAGGCACGGTTGAGCGTCATCGATACACTGCGTGCAGCAGCGCCTTGGCAGACGATTCGCCGACGCGCGCAGGCCGCTTCACGTCGGCTGCTGATTCGACCAGAGGATTTTCGAATCAAACGCTTTAAGGATCGTTCCGAGACCACCACCATTTTTGTAGTGGATGCCTCTGGCTCTTCTGCGATTCATCGACTTGCAGAAGCCAAGGGGGCCGTCGAGCTCCTGTTGGCGGACTGTTATGTTCGACGAGATCAAGTTGCCGTGATTGCCTTTCGCGGACAAAAGGCAGAAGTGATCCTGCCACCAACGCGTTCATTGGTGCGTGCCAAGCGCGGGCTTTCGGGGCTGCCCGGTGGCGGTGGAACGCCGTTGGCGACAGCAATTGAGGCGAGTCTTGATCTCGCGTTGAGCATCGCGCGTAAGGGAGAGACCCCGGTGATTGTCATGCTGACGGATGGCAAAGCGAATATTGGTCGCGATGGCAGTCCTGGTCGTGAGCAAGCAAAAACGGATGCACAGGCGGCGGCCAAAATGATTGCGACGGCGGGCCTGCCAGTGATGTTGATTGATACCTCGCCACAGCCATCAGAGGCCGCACAAGAAATTGCCGCCATCATGCATGCGCGGTATATGCCTTTGCCACACGCCGGCGCGATGCAGGTCTCTCAGGTGGTTAAGGCGATGGTCTGAAGGTACTCTGAAACGCGTTTGGGCTCGGTCTCATGAAGCACGTGGCCGCCAGGCCAAACCGTGACTGAGGCTTTTGGAAATGATGTTGCGATGACTTTTTGCAAGGGTTCTTCTTTGACCCAGGGGTCTGTCTTCCCAAGGAGAAATGCGGTGGGGATGGTGAGTCGCTTACTCCGTTCCAGCATTGCCGGTAGATCCGCGCCCGCCATGAATCCCATCGCGCCTTGGACATGCTGCGACTGAGAAAACAAAAATCGGTAGTGCCGACGACTATGCGCTGGAATTGTTGAGCCCGTTGAATCGAGTAGCTGATCCACCATGGCAGTGTTTGCTGCAATGTAGGCGAGGAGTCCTGTCATTGGTGAGGACGTGGCAATGGGCGCCACCATTGGACCTAAAAGACTGGTGTAAAGCGTCGGGGGCGGGACGAGTGATGGATTTAATCCGATGATCTTTTGAATCGTGAACAGATTTGTTTTTGCTCCTCCTTCTTGAAGCGCCCATTCGATCGCAAGTGGTGCGCCTGCAGAGTGTCCCACCACGACAAGGGGGCCTTGAACATTCATCGCGACAATTAAGTCTTGCAGTGCCGAGGCCATTCCGCTCAGGGTGAGATCTTTCGCGGTGGCGCCGCGCGTGAATCCGTGTCCTGGTAGATCGGGGGCAATGACACACGCAAACTGTCGGATGGGTTCAATCAGTTCAGACCAGCTATGGGTCGAGGCCCCGGTCCCGTGAAGCAATAGCAGCGTTAATGGGGTTGGGCGTCGCGCGGCAAATGTCTGGACATGCCAATTGATATGTCCCTTTATTAAGAAGGCACTTGCCTGCCGATAGGGCCAGTCGCTGGGGAGGACTCGCGCTGGACTTTCTCGATCCGCTAAAAAGTGTCTATTGCAGTTGACAGTCATAAATGACAATATACCTACACACCGTCAGGAAATTGGCGTTTTGAGGGGTTTTGTTATGGGCGCAGCTGAAAATCTTAAATCGAGGCTTGAGGAGGCGCTGAGTTCTGCGGTCGCCCGCGCCGAGTCACCGCACGGGCCGTCGTTGTTAGCCAAGGCCTACCATCACGCTGTTTTCCCGGGGGGTGCCCGCATTCGGCCACAGCTGACACTTGCTGTGGCACACGCGTGCGGCATGGATGATCCGGAGCTGGCGATGTCCGCTGCCGTAGCGTTGGAACTTCTGCATTGCGGTTCCCTTGTGCATGACGATCTCCCCTGTTTCGACGATGCCCAGACGCGCCGTGGCCAGCCGTCAGTCCATGCCCAATACGGCGAACGAATCGCCGTATTGACCGGTGATGGACTCATCGTACTGGCCTTTCAGATTCTTGCCGAGACTGCGTCGCGCCATCCCGATCGGCTTGCTACTTTGATGGCACAGATTGCGCAGGCCACCGGTTCGCCAGACGGTATCGTTGCGGGTCAGGCTTGGGAATGCGAGCCACGTGCGAATCTTCGTGACTATCAACGTGCAAAGACTGGCGCACTCTTTGCTGCCGCGACGGCATGTGGCGCAATTGCCTGTGGTGCGCCCGCCGAATCTTGGCGTCCGTTGGGGGATTGGCTAGGTGAGGCCTATCAGGTCGCTGATGATATTCGCGATGTGATGGGCGATCCCCTCGCGCTCGGTAAACCGATTGGTCAGGATCTTGCTCACGATCGTCAGAGCTCTGCAAGGGAATTAGGGCTTTTTGGCGCGATCCAGAACTTCGATCTCTTGGTCGGAAAGGCCATGAGAGCGATCCCGTCCTGTCCTGGGGCACCTGCACTTCGTGCGTTGGTGCTTGCAGAATCGGAGCGTCTTGTGCCGCGTAGCTGGTCCGAACGTTCGCTAGGGCAAGAAGCATCGGCGTGACGTTAAAAGATCGTTGGCTCGCGCTGCGAGATCGGCTACTCGCAAGCGAGCGATTCCATCGTTTTGCCGCATGGTTTCCGCTCACGCGTCCGATCGCCCGGAAAGAAGCCAAATCACTTTTTGATCTTGTCGCAGGGTTTGTCTACTCACAAATTCTCTATGCCTGCGTCAAGCTCAATGTCTTTGAAATACTCGCTCAAGGCGCACAGTCACAGCGGGCACTCGCCGATCAGTGTGGACTTTCTGAAGACGCGATGGTGCGGCTTTTAATGGCAGCAGAATCACTTCGTCTTGTGGAGCGACGATCAAATGATGGCTGGGGGCTCGGCATGTTGGGTGGTGTACTAGTCGGGAACACCGCCGTGACCGCATTGGTCCATCACCATGCGACGCTCTATGCGGATCTTCGCGATCCCGTCGCGTTATTACGCGGTGAAACAACCCCAAACCTCTCAGGCTATTGGCCATATGCCGATGAACAGGCGAGCTCGCCCACGCTGTTGTCTGCGGAGCGCGTCCGTGAGTATTCCGAATTGATGAGTGCATCGCAGCCTTTGGTGGCAAGTGAAATTCTTTCGGCCTTTCCTTTTTCTCAACATCGTCGTTTGATGGATGTTGGCGGCGGGCAGGGGACGTTTCTGATGGCAGCTGCAGCGCGATTTCCCTCGCTTGAACTCGTACTGTTTGATCTTCCAGGTGTAGCGGAGCTCGCACGTGAAAACTTCGAGCGTGCGGGGATTTCGGCTCGGGCCACCGCTTATGGCGGCAGCTTTTTCGAAGCATCACTGCCAAACGGTGCGGATGTCGCAAGTCTGATCCGAGTGCTGTATGACCACGATGACCATCGTGCGCTGGCCATTCTGAAGGCGGTGCGCGCCGCCCTGCCTGAAGGGGGAAAGCTGCTTGTGGCAGAGCCCATGTCCGGGACGAAGGGGGCCGAGTCGATGGGCGACGCCTACTTTGGTTTCTATCTCTTGGCGATGGGAAAGGGACGATCTCGCAGTGCTGAAAGGCTAATGGAACTGATCCGCGAGGCCGGTTTTCGTGACCCCAGGCTCGTTCCCACAAGGCTCCCCCTGCAGACCCGAATGGTGGTCGCCACCGTCTAGATCATTTAAAAAGTTAGTGTTTACACACTATTAATTTTTGAATCCAGACGGTTTCCCTCTCAATTCCCTTGACAACGCCACTAGGAAGCCTAAGATCAAGATGTCAATTTAAATTGACACGTTAAAAAGTAAGGCAAAACTGACAATGACAAGAACCTCTATCGCGCATGAGTCTATGGCGATTGTGCTCCAGCAGCCGCAAGAACTTGCCTTGAAAAAGGTCAGTCTCTCAGCGCCTGGACAAGGTGACCTTGTCGTGGACATTTCTTTTAGTGGCATCAGCACAGGGACCGAGAAATTACTTTGGTCTGGACGCATGCCGCAGTTTCCTGGAATGGGTTATCCCCTGATCCCTGGTTATGAATCGGTGGGTCGTGTGGTGCATGCCGAGTCGACCGCAGCGATTCATGAAGGCGATTTCGTATTTGTTCCGGGTGCAAAGTGTTTTGGGGACATCAAAGGCCTTTTTGGTGGCGCAGCGTCTCGTGTGGTGATCCCAGAAGCGCGCGTTGTTCGAATTCCAGAGACGCTTGGTGATCGTGGCGTTCTGCTTGCGCTTGCGGCAACCGCGCACCATGTGTATTCGGGGGACCCTCAGGGGCAGCCTGATCTGATCATTGGCCACGGCGTCTTAGGAAGGCTCATTGCGAGACTCGCGGTGGTGGCAGGCCATCGCCCTACTGTTTGGGAAACTAACGAACCGCGCAGACAAGGTGCAACGGGTTATGACGTGATTGATCCGAGTGCCGATACGCGTCGTGATTACAAACGAATCTGTGATGTCAGCGGCGATTCGCGGATCCTGGATCAGTTGATCGCCCGCCTGAGTCCAGGCGGAGAGATTGCACTTGCAGGGTTTTACGACGATCCCCTGTCTTTTGGATTTCCCCCTGCATTTATGCGCGAGGCAAGGTTCCGAGTTGCTGCCCAGTGGCAGCCCTCGGATCTTCAAGCAGTCTCTGCATTAGCGGCATCTGGCGCCTTATCGCTGGATGGATTGATTACACACCACAGTCGACCGACAGATGCAGATGCAGCGTATCGCACCGCATTTCAAGACCCCGACTGCCTAAAGATGGTCCTTGATTGGAGACAACTTTCATGAGCACAACAACACGCCCATCCGAGGCTCCCGTGCAGTTTATGCAGCGAGAGTCTCTGCGCGTTGAAGCGGCGGTCGATCCCGATCCTGTGGCAACCGGCCCGGTCACGAAAACGACGCAGATCATCGCGATCTACGGCAAAGGCGGCATCGGAAAGAGCTTCACGTTATCAAACCTCTCTTACATGATGGCGCAACAGGGCAAGAAGGTCTTGCTGATTGGCTGTGATCCTAAGAGTGATACGACGTCGCTGTTATTTGGTGGAAAGGCCTGTCCGACCATCATCGAAACGTCTTCCAAGAAAAAGCTCGCCGGGGAGTCCGTATCGATTGGTGATGTCTGCTTCAAGCGTGATGGCGTGTTTGCAATGGAACTCGGCGGCCCTGAGGTTGGACGTGGCTGTGGCGGCCGCGGAATCATTCATGGGTTTGAGACCCTCGAGAAGCTTGGCTTTCACGACTGGGGTTTTGACTACGTGTTACTGGACTTTTTAGGGGATGTCGTCTGCGGCGGATTCGGACTTCCGATCGCCCGCGATATGTGTCAGAAGGTCATCGTTGTAGGCAGCAATGATCTGCAGTCACTCTATGTGGCCAATAACGTCTGCTCGGCTGTCGAATATTTCCGAAAACTGGGCGGCAATGTGGGCGTCGCCGGCATGGTAATTAACAAGGATGACGGCACTGGTGAGGCGAGTGCTTTTGCCGCAGCAGCAGGCATCCCTGTACTGGCTGCAATTCCTGCAAATGAGGACATTCGTCGTAAGAGTGCCAGCTACGAAATCATTGGGCGCCCTGGAACGCAATGGGGTCCGTTGTTCGAAGAGCTCGCGACGAATGTGGCCGAGGCGCCTCCGGTACGTCCGACACCCCTGTCGCAGGATGGGCTTTTAGGACTCTTCTCTGCGGACAGTGTCGGTCGTGATGTGGTGTTACAGCCCGCGACCGTCGCCGACATGCTTGGGAAAGATGTCGTTGAGAAGAAAACACTTGAAGTCGTCTACGAGGAAGTCTAACTAGGTCGACATCGCGATCATGCCCAAGTCTATTTCTATTCCCGTGATCACCGCACCGCCTGAAGCGGTTGCGCTGAAAAATCCAGAGGCGACAAAAGTCGATGGCCTCGGTTGTCATTCGGGTGCAGCAGAGATGCATGCAGCAGCAGCTGCAGCGGGCAAGAGCGAGACATTGGACCAATACGCTGCCGACTATCCAAAGGGCCCGCATGATCAGCCCCAGAGCATGTGTCCCGCATTTGGGTCGCTTCGGGTGGGACTGCGGATGCGTCGCACCGCAACGATTCTTTCGGGGTCGGCCTGCTGTGTGTATGGATTGACCTTCACCTCGCACTTCTATGGTGCTCGTCGTAGCGTCGGGTACGTACCGTTTAACTCAGAGTCCCTGGTGACAGGAAAACTCTTTGAAGACATTCGCGATTCGGTCTATGCCCAGGCCGATCCAACAAAATACGATGCAATTGTCATCATTAATCTCTGTGTGCCTACCGCGAGTGGTGTGCCACTACAGCTGCTACCCAAAGAGATCAATGGCGTAAGAATTATTGGGATTGATGTTCCTGGCTTTGGCGTACCAACGCATGCCGAAGCGAAGGACGTTCTCGCCGGGGCGATGCTCCGTTACGCTAGAGAAGAAATTCTGTCTGGCCCGGTGCCTGCGCCAAAAAATCGCGTGACCGATAAGCCAACGATTACCTTGCTGGGGGAGATGTTTCCTGCAGATCCAGTAGGGATTAGCATGATGCTCGCACCGATGGGCCTTGCTGCTGGTCCGGTTGTGCCAACACGTGAATGGCGCGAACTCTATGCCGCACTCGATGGGGCTGCTGTGGCGGCAGTACATCCGTTTTACACGGCGAGCATCCGAGAGTTTGAGGCGGCAGGGCGACCCGTTGTTGGGTCCGCCCCAGTTGGATTTGACGGTACTGACGCATGGCTTTCAGCGATTGGCAAGGCGGTCAATGTCTCGCAAGACAAGATTGATGCCGCTAAAAATGCCTTTCTGCCTGCGATCAAAGGGGCATTAGCCAAGATGCCGATCAAAGGTCGCATCACCATGAGTGGCTACGAAGGGTCTGAACTCTTAGTCGCACGGCTCTTGGTGGAGTCGGGGGCAGACCTACGATATGTCGGAACTGCATGTCCCAAAACCAGCTGGAGTGATGCGGATCGCGAATGGCTTGAATCGCGGGGAGTGACGGTGCAGTACCGTGCGTCGCTTGAGAATGATCTCTATGCCCTCCAGCACTTCACGCCGGATCTTGCAATTGGCACAACACCAGTTGTTCAGGCCGCTAAACAAGCGAGTATTCCTGCCCTGTATTTCACGAACCTGATCTCGGCCCGTCCGCTGATGGGGCCGGCCGGTGCAGGTTCGCTTGCCCAGGTGATTAACGCGGCCATTCAGAACAAGACACGATTCGATGAGATGCATGCCTTCTTCGAGGAAATCGGCGCTGGCGATAACGCTGGTGTCTGGGAAGAAATGCCGAAAGCGCATCCTGAATTCCGAGAAATGACCCGGCGTCAGCTGGCCAAGCAACAGAAAGCCCGTAAGGCAGAGGAGATGGGCTGATGTTTGTCATCGACCATGATCGCGCAGGGGGCTACTGGGGTGCCGTCTATGTGTTTACGGCAATCAAAGGCATGCAGGTCGTCATTGATGGCCCGGTCGGCTGTGAAAACCTGCCGGTGACATCAGTACTGCATTACACCGACGCGCTGCCGCCTCATGAACTTCCGATTGTGGTGACGGGTCTTGCCGAGGAGCAGCTTGGGCGCGAAGGTACCGAAGGTGCGATGAAGCGCGCCCACAAGGTCTTAGACCCTGATCTCCCTGCGGTGGTGGTCACAGGATCGATTGCAGAAATGATCGGCGGAGGGGTCACACCAGAGGGCACCAATATCAAGCGGTTTCTGCCGCGCACAATCGATGAAGATCAGTGGCAGTGTGCAAACCGCGCCATGATGTGGCTGTGGACCGAGTACGGCATGAAGAAAGTGCCCGCACCGCGTCCCCGCAAGCCAGGGGAGAAACCCCGCGTCAATATTATCGGGCCCTGCTATGGCACCTTTAATATGGCCAGCGACCTCGCTGAGATTCGCCGCCTTGTCCAAGGAATTGGCGCAGAGATCAATATGGTCTTTCCACTGGGAAGTCATCTGTCGGATGTCTCGCGTCTTGTTGAAGCAGATGTCAATATCTGTATGTATCGGGAATTTGGGCGTCTACTTTGTGAAGCGCTCGATCGCCCATACCTGCAGGCGCCCATTGGACTGCACAGTACGACGAAATTTCTGCGTAAGCTCGGCGAGCTATTAGGGCTTGATCCTGAGCCGTTCATTACTCAGCAGAAACACACCACTATCAAACCAATTTGGGATCTCTGGCGTTCAGTGACGCAGGATTTCTTTGGCACGGCGAGTTTCGCTGTGGTTGCAAACGATACGTACACCCGCGGTATCCGTCACTTTCTCGAAGATGAGCTTGGGCTGCCCTGCCAATTTGCAGTCGCCCGTCGTCCCGGCGAAAAGACGGATAGCGAGGCCATTCGCCAGCTCTGTAAAGAGAAGCCACCGCTTGTGATGTACGGCAGCTACAACGAGCGGATGTATCTGGCCGAAAACGGGTCGCGTGCGACCTATATTCCTGCGTCATTTCCTGGGGCGATTATTCGTCGGCATACGGGAACGCCATTCATGGGGTATGCGGGCGCCACCTATCTGCTTCAGGAATTCTGTAATGCCCTGTTTGATGCGTTGTTTCACATCCTTCCCTTGGGATCGGATATGGATCGCGTCGATGCAACGCCAGCGCGCGCACTCGATGGTGCACAGAAGATGGCGATCTGGGATTTGGAAGCCCAGCAGCGTTTAAACGAATTTGTTCAGTCCGAGCCCGTCTTGGTTCAGATCTCTGCCGCGAAGCGCCTTCGCGATCGAGCAGAGCGCGAAGCCAAGGAAGCGGGTCAGGACCGCGTGACTGCCGAGCATGTTGAGCAGGCCCGTGATGCCCTTCGCCAAGGAGCCCTCGCATGAGTGGCCTCAGTGTCGGGTTAAGAACGCAACCAATGTCACAGCGGTCTGTTGTGTCATCTCCGGCCACGGGGGGTTTTCGTGGTAACGGCCGCAAGGCCAACTTACAGGA
>CAYPCG010000029.1:0-19340 GCA_964409175.1 uncultured Burkholderiaceae bacterium | reverse complement strand
GGTGCCACAGGAAACTTCCGACCACTCTTTGAAGACGCTCGCGCCCGCAATGTCGGCGATATTCTGACGATCGTTCTCAACGAGCGTACAACTGCAAACCGATCCAGTAACGCATCGGCTGAAAAAACATCGACTGCTGAGATCACTGCGGATCTTTCACCGCTGGCTAACCTTGGCAATGTAGTCAAGGGTCTGCCTGGTGCCGGTATCGCTCGTGGGATTGGCCGACGTGCACAGGCCGCTGGCGCATCAGTGAACGGTATTGGCGCTGAGAGCACGGTTGAATTTGAAGGCGCAGGCACAGCGAGTGCCCAGAACGCCTTCACAGGAACGATCACTGCGACGGTTCTTGAAGTGTTGCCCAACGGAAACCTTGTGGTTGCTGGCGAGAAGCAGGTGGCGGTAAGTGCTGAAGAAGAAGTGATTCGTGTCAGCGGAGTCGTTGCACCGGCTGACCTGGTTCGTAACTCCATTACATCTTCCAAGATGGCTGACCTTCGCCTGGAGTATCGCGGCAAGGGGGCGGGTGATTCAGCCCAACAGCCGGGCTGGTTTACCAGCACCTTGATGAAGATCTCTCCCTTCTAACGGATGATTCAGATGAAGACTCCCTCGATGAAATCGATCGCCCGGCTAGTATTCGCTGGGCTTTTGCCTGTTCTGTTGATCGCCCCCGCATCTGCCCAGCGGATTAAGGAAGTGGCGAGCATCGCGGGTGAGCGTTCTAACCAGTTAATTGGCTATGGCTTAGTCGTAGGTCTTGATGGTTCTGGTGACCAGACGACTCAGAGCCCTTTTACCCTTCAGAGTACTTTGTCGATGTTGCAGTCGATGGGTGTTGCGGTTCCCCCAGGAACTTCGGCACAGACCCGAAATATCGCTGCAGTAATGGTGACCGCAGATTTTCCCGCGAACGCAAAGCCCGGCCAGAAGCTTGATCTGACCGTATCGTCAATCGGTAACGCCAAGAGTCTTCGCGGCGGCACGCTGGTGATGACGCCGCTGCGTGGTGCCGATGGACAGATTTATGCGCTTGCCCAGGGCAGCGTCTTCGTGGGTGGCGCTGGTGCGTCTGCTGCAGGTTCCAGTGCGACCGTGAACCACTTGTCGGTGGGCCGTGTCCCGAGCGGTGCAATTGTTGAACGCGCACTTCCTGCTCAGGCGGCTGGTGATTCGCTTCAGTTGGACTTAAACCAGAGCGACTTTTCGATGATGCAAAAGGCAACCGAGGCCATTACCAAGCGCTTCGGCCCTGGCATCGTGACGCCACAGGACTCTCGCACGATGCGCGTGCGTTTACCGGTGGATCCGCTTGAGCGGATTGCCTTTGTCTCTGCGCTAGAGAACCTGCCGATCGAAAGCACGATTGATCGCGCCAAGGTGGTGATCAACTCTCGTACAGGTTCTGTGGTGATGAACCAGGCAGTGCTTCTATCACCGTCAGCAGTTGCGCACGGTAACCTGACTGTGCGGATTCAGAATGAGCCGACAGTTAGCCAGCCTGAGCCCTTTAGCCGTGGTCAGACCTCTGTGGTGAACCAGGCTCAGATTGATGTCAACCAGGGTGGTGCAGAAGGCGGACTGATTCGCGTACCCAGTGGCGCGACACTGGATGAGGTTGTCCGTGCACTGAATCTTCTCGGCGCAAAGCCTGCTGACCTGATGGCCATTCTTCAGGCATTAAAGGCATCGGGTGCTCTGAAGGCGGAGCTCGAGGTTATCTAATGAAGCCGCTCACCGCCTTTAATCCTTGGGATCTCTCTGCCCAGATGGCGCAGGCGTCACGCCTGAAAGCCTCAGGGGATGAGCGTGCGCAGGCGGAAAACGCAGCGCGTGGGTTCGAGAACATCTTGATCCGTAAGTGGATTGAAGTGGCCCGCAAGTCGAGTCTGATCGACAAAGACAGCATGATGGGTAGCTACCAGACACTTGGTGATGACCAGTTAGCCGCGATCGTGACCCAGCAGGGTGGTCTTGGGTTTGTGAAACCCATGGCTGATCAGATGCTCAAGCAGGTTCAAAACCGCCTGGTCGATCCAGCGTCGCTAACCGATCTGCCAAAAATATCCGTAAGTTTTACCGGTGGAAACCGCTAACCGCCCGCAGCGATAGGAACCTAGACCGTGACCTCCTCCATTATGAGTACAGCGCAGTCGGGCCTTCAGGCGGCCCAGGCTGGTCTGCTCGTCACGTCTCAGAACATCACCGGCTCCTCGATCGAGGGCTATAGTCGTCGTAACGCCAATACCGTCATTAATCGAATTGCCCCGAACGGCGTGGGCATCGAGGGCAGCAGCTTCTCGATTGAAGGCTTCACACGAGACTATTCGCGTCTGCTGGAAAATCAACGCCTGACCCAGCAGGGGAAGTCGGCCTATTACGACACCCTGGTTCAGGCGACCGAGATTTTGGACGTAGTGATTGCAGATGACAGTAATTCACTGGCTACCGCAGTCTCTCAGTTTTTCGATTCTGCTGGAACCTTAGTCGGCGCACCAACGAGTGTCGCTTATCGCTCTGACCTGACGCATAAAGCCGATCTGGTTGTGCAGCGGATTGTGGGCATGGCCGAGACGATCAAATCGGTAGAGCAGGACGCCAGAATTTCGCTCAAAACGACGCTTGAGTCAGTCAATACCCTGACCGAGCGGTTAGCGTTGATTAACGCAAAAATCAAAGAAGGGGTCAGCAGTGCTGCGGTATCGCCTGCGCCCGACTACCTAGATGATCGTGACCGTATTCTGATGGAGATGCAGCGATTGGTTGGAGGCCAGAGCCTGATCAACTCGGATGGCACCGCATCGCATTACCTGAACGGGATTCCGATTGTGGAAGGAAGCGTTGGAAATCGTTTCCTCACGACAACGCTAGAAGGTGATCTCGAAAACATTCGTATCCAGTACACGACCTACAAAACGCTGGAGGAACCGGCGATTGGCCAGCGTGCCTACAATCTCACAACGCCTTCAATTGCGACCGACTTTATCTCGGGCGGTGAGGCGGGTGCCTACATCAAGCTGATCAAAGACTTTGTGCCGGATGTCTCCCGTCGCCTTGACGCGGTCGCGATAGGTCTTCTGAAGACAGTCAATCAGATCAGCCCTGACCCGATTTTTGGCTTTAAGGTCGAGACGGGCAAGATTGTTACTAACCCCGAGACTGATGAGTTTTTGACGTCTATTCCCTCGGTGGGTTCGGTCAATGACATCTACACGATCCGTGATCATTTAAATCCCGACAGTTCGACCTATCGCGAGGCACTCTCATTTCTGAGGTCCGGCAACTTTGTTTCCGTTGCGCCGCAGAACGCGAATGACTATCAGATTGAGTCGGATCACGCCTATAAGATCGAAGCGTTGCGTTCCACCTTCAGCGATCCGATTGCCGATATTGTCGCGACCGTGGGTAACACGATTGCCACCTGGACGAACGATAAGGCGGCCAGCACGTCGGTGATGAATGCCTTAAATGACCGTCGAGAATCCATCTCGGGGGTGAATCTGGATGAAGAAGCCGCGAATATGGTCAAGTACCAGCAGCTCTATGCTGCCTCCAGCAAAATGATCCAGACGGGCAACCAACTGTTCGAGACACTGCTCTCGATGATCTCTCGATAGGACTAGCGTCATATGCGAGTGAGCAGCCATCAACTTCTTCAGGCCGGAATTGATTCGATTCAGCAGCAGTCTGTTGAGGCGATGAACTGGCAGCGCCAGATTTCCTCGGGGAAACGCTACAACAAGGCGTCTCAAGGGGCTGTAGCGATTACTCGTGGCGTTGAGATCCAGTTCGATAAGTCTAAGTACAACATGCTGAAGGCCAACCAGGACTTCGTGGCGACACGGATGGCCCTGGCAGATGCCCAGTTGGGCAGCATGGGCGAAGTCATGGCGGATATGCAGCGCATGGCGACCCAGGCCCAGAACCCGGCCATAGGAAAGATTGGTCTACAGAGCCTTGCTCAGGAAGCTCGCGCTGCCTACGATCAGCTGGCCCAGCAGGCAGTCGCCATGGATACCAATGACGAGCGATACCTGTTGCGCACCACGAATGTGGCAGCACTCGACCCGCCGCGCACGACGATTACGGGTGATGCGATCAGTACGGCGACGGTTGCCGATGATGTGATCTTTGTGAAGTCTGGTAGCTATGAGATCTATGGCTACACTGAGCGCAGAGATGGCGACGACATCATTAAAGAGATGAAGCTTCAGATCGAGGGCAAGGGCCCCGATGGCACAAGCGCAACACACTGGATTGGTCGCTATAACAATGGGCTTTTGACATTCGATCAAGAGCCGGATGCATTCTTTAACCTGCGGTTTGACATCACGGGCGAGCCAGACGCATCAACAGTCATCGATCTTGAGGCAAACCCGGTTACCGTTCGTCTAGACCCAACGTCGCGTCTGCATGGTAATGGCCGCTACGCCATTGAGCTTAGCCGCGGTGATGACTTCACCAATGGGCATTTTGAGACGGCTGGAATCGCTGTTGAAGGCACGACCGCTACGGCTCTTGGTTGGACAGGTAGCCTGGCAGCTACGAATGTCTCTGCCGGTAGCTTCAAGATGGAGTTCTCGACGGAGATACCGGTCGAGGACCAAGGCTATTCCCTATCGCTGGTATCTACAGGGATTACTGCAACTGGTGCGGTTGTTGGCCCGACCGTCACTTCTGCTGAATCGGTTTACCTGAAGCAGGGCGACCAGATCAACTTTAAGTGGGCAGGGCAGGTTAACGCTGGTGCGGCGGTTCAACTCAATGCAAAAGCTTATCTAGTTAATTTAGACACTGGCGATGAGATTTTATTGAGCCCGAGTCTTACAACTAACTCGGTGACGCCATCTTGGTCGACGGTTTCTGCGACGATCAATAGCCAGGCAAATGCAGCGCTCAGAGATGGCAATTACACCCTTCGTTTTGAGTCGGGCGCCACTGCAGCGAGCTATCCAAGCGTAGGCGGTGATACAACAACGCTATTTATCGACGACGTCAAAACCGTCATCAACTCCGAGCGTGACGTCACCAAGGCGACGCTCACCTATGACGGCGAGCCGATCAAGACGATTACCAAGAGCTCGGGCGTCAACTACGACGAGTCGCTTGAGCTGACCACGTTGGACTTCGGCTCATCGTCCGCGTCGCCTGCTGGTTTTTACGACTTAAAGCTCACGTTGACCGGTGACCCAGCAAACCTGCGGTCAAAGGACGATATCCGCTTCCGGGTCGACGCCAAGGTCAAGCAGATCGAGATTGAGCCCGGTATCTGGGTGCCAGAGGGCATCAGTTTCCGGGAGGCACTGGGAAATACGACTGCCAAATCCCGCGATGTCCTGGCGGACGCGCTGGCCTTCGTGGAATCCCTAGAGCGGGCAGCAGTTTCGGGGACACTCGAATCGGATTTTGGGGGCAAAATCAGTAATCTGCGGTCTGCCGCGGACCAGGTGCTCCAGTATCAGGTGCGCGCCGGGGTCATCGGTGCTCAGGTCGACGCTGCGAAAGCCGCGTTGGAGACTAAGGCAACCGAGCTCGAAGCATTTCGGTCACGGTTGTTGGATACCGATATTGCAGAGGCATCGGCTGGACTGGTGAGGACGCAGACGTTGTTGGAGGCGGCGCGATCAATCTTCGCGCGGCTGGAATCATCCAATTTATTTCAGCGGTTAATGTAGTGCCCGCCTGAGCGCGGTCAAAGAAGAAAAAGGACAGAACCATGACGTGGCTAGTTGGTGTGATTATCGGTCTAGGGTGTGCGCTCTTGGGCTACTCGCTGCACGGCGGAAACATCTTCGTTCTTTGGCAGCCGACCGAGGTGCTTAGTATTGTGGGGCTCGGTATTGGCTACATGATTTCGAGTAACTCCGGTCGAAACCTCAAGGCCACCTTCGCAGCGCTCCCGCGCGCGTTTAAAGCACCTGCCGCGAATAAGCGTAAGTGCCTGGATCTGCTCTGTCTGATGTTTGAAATTCTGCAAAAGATTCGCCGTGACGGTCTGATGTCGCTCGAAGCAGATATCGAAGAGCCCGAAGCTAGCACGCTGTTCGAGAAATATCCGAGCATCGTCAAGGATCACCACCTGACAGAGTTCATCTGTGACTACCTGCGAATGATGCTTGGCGGTTCATTGAATATTCAGCAGGTGGAAGCCCTGATGGAACAGGAACTTGAGACGCATCACCAAGAGGCCCACGTGCCCGTGACGATTGTCTCCAAGATGGCTGACGCGTTTCCTGCCTTCGGTATTGTGGCGGCGGTGATGGGCGTGGTGATGGTGATGGGATCGATTGGTCTGCCACCTGCCGAACTTGGAAAGCTGATTGGTGCAGCGCTGGTGGGAACCTTCCTGGGTATTTTGATGAGTTACTCAGTCGTGGGTCCGATCGCCAGTGCACTTGAGCAGAACGAGGAAGTGGACGGCAAGACATTCTTGGCGGTCAAGGCGGTGTTGCTCGCCAGCTTAAACGGATTCCCCCCTCAGGCGGCGGTTGAGTTTGGTCGTAAGGTGCTCTTCTCGGATATGCGCCCCAGTTTCAAAGAGCTGGACGAAGAGACTAAAGCGGTCAAGGGCAAGTAATTCTGCGAACGAAACGGACTATTGAAAGAGATTAATCGTGGCAGAAAAGAAGGCTCCTGAGCCAATAATCGTCAAACGGGTCAAGAAGGTCGTCGGTGGACACGGCGGTGGTGTCTGGAAGATCGCCTACGCTGACTTCGTGACTGCGATGATGGCCTTCTTCCTGCTGATGTGGGTGCTGGGTTCAACCACGAGTGGTGATTTGGCCGGTATTTCGGCTTACTTTCAGAATCCGTTGCGTCTGACGCTGGAAGGCGGACAGGGTTCAGGCGATCAGAACTCAATTATCAAAGGTGGTGGCCCACAGATCTTCCGTACGCAGGGTGTCGAGGCGAATGCCGATGCGGATACCGCCCAGCGCCGGATCAGCGACTCGCGGATTGAGGAAGATGAGCGCCTTCGTCTGAATGTCCAGGCGATGCAGGAGGCCAAGCAAGAAATCCAGATGCAGATGCAGTCGGACCCCGAGCTGGCCAAGACCAAGAACCAGGTCTTCATGGATATCTCTTCCGAAGGCCTGCGGATTCAGATTGTGGATGACAAGAACCGGGCGATGTTCTCGGTCGGTGGTGCCCAGATGGCACCCTTTGCATCGAGCCTTCTGCGAGTCATTGGAAGTGCGCTCAAAGATATGGACAACATGGTCCGAATTGAAGGCCACACCGATGGGCTTCGATTCTCAAACGGTCCCGCGGGCTATACGAACTGGGAGCTATCGACGGAGCGGGCCAATGCCGCACGCCGTGAGCTCGTCGTGGGTGGTCTGCAGGAAAACCGGGTCTCTCAGGTGGTGGGCTTTGCTGACACGATTCGACTGAATCCATCCAATCCGAACGACCCGTTAAATCGCCGTATCTCGATCACGGTTCAGAAGCAGACGCTTAGCCAGTTGCCATCGTCAACTGCAGCCGGCCCATCGCCTGCACCTGCAGCGTTAAGTAAGGGTGCTCCGGCAGCCGCTCAGCCGCCTGCCGCGGCAAAAGGCGCAGCGCCAAGACCTGCTGCACCGGCCTCATCGGCTGCGCCAGCAGCCCCGGCACAGCCGGCGGCAGCACCCGTGGATCAGAGCGGCCGTACACCAGTGCTTGTGTTGCCACCGCGGCCGCAACTCGGACCGACGTCTTCTGGTAGTAACCAGCAGAAAAAGTAAATCATGGCAATCAGACTGACCATGACGATGCGATCGATCCCGCAGATCATCACCGCGCTTTGCATGCTCTGCACCGGCGCGGCAATGGCGGTCGCAGCAACGCCGGCGGCACCGGCAAAGCAGTCAGCGCCCGCTAAGCCGACGCAGTCATCCGCGCAAGCGGCGAACAGTGCAGCAGCACCTGGAACGCCGACCGCACGGGATTTCGCTGCCTGGTATGAACACTTCCGTACCCAAAAAGGGCTCGCCGCGAAAGGCGAAGCCTGTATTCGTAGCAAAACCTGTGTCAGTGACGAGAGCGATTTTCTGCGTCATGCCGAGGCGGCCTACACCACCCAAAAGGCCATTGAAGGCTACGCATTGGCTGGCAATTTAGACGCTGCTTATTACGCAGGGCGAATCGCGTTTGATCTGGCGCTGGCCTTTGACCAGGAATTCAAGATCTACTCTGGGTTTAAAGATGAGCGCTACCTCGAAGCAGGTCGCCGCTTTATCGAAATGTCCGACCGCGAGACGCGTCGTGCAAAAGATTTTCTTTACCCAGCCGCATATGCACACCGTCCCGAGTCTTGCCTGTTAATGGGCGAGATCATCGAGTACGACAAGCTGGGGACTGCTGAGACGCCCGCAGGGGTCTTTTATTACTGCGCTGCCCGGGAGTACTACCTGCTCGGTCAGCGCGATCAGGCGATCAAGGCCTATGGCGGAATGTTGCGGACGATGCATCCTCAGGATCCAATGATCATTGAGATGCATGCCCGTTTGTTTAACCAACAGCCACAGAATTTCTGGCGGCCGATTACCCCGATTACTGACTCAAAGCCTGCAGCAGCGCCGAAGGCAGGTCAGCCTCAGCCTAAGCGCTGATCGAAAGGACTTACTATGGCAGACATGATGAACAAAACATTATCGATTCTGAAGAAGATTCTTTTCTTTGGCATCTTCCCCCTGGCATTCGTCGTGTTCATCTTTTTCTTGGGTGAGCAGTTCGAAGTGGGTCGTCTTGGGGCGGTCGCAAGCTGCGAAGAAGCAGCGAATAAAAATACCTGCCTGCGTTCTAAAGGCTATCTACCTCAGGCGCCGTACTATCCCGATCTAGGCCGTCGCTACATTGGCGGCTTTGCGCGCATGGTGGGTGGTGATCTTGGTGCGAGCTACAAAGAGCCGGTGCCGACACCGCCTGCTGCTCCTACTGAAGGAGATGCCGCTGCGCCTGCAACGGCTGCGGCGCCTTCTCCTGCCCCGGGTGCTGCGCCTGTCGGAACGCTGCCGCCGCCTGCAGCGATTCCTCCGTTACCAGTAAGTCCGGCTGCGCCACCCAAGAAATAGAGAGCCCTTCTCAGGATGCATCGACGCCTTCGTCTCTTACTGCTCGTTCCGATGATTGGGCTGCTTGCAGCCTGCTCGGACTATCAGCAGGCACGACGGGCGTATGAGGTGGGTCGCTTTACTGAGGCTTTAGAGATGCTTGAGAAGCTTGCGCAGAAGGGGGACTCGCGGGCTCAGTACGAGGTCGCCCTGATGTACCTGCAGGGCATTGGTACCGCGGTCGATCCAACCCGCGGAGGCCAGTGGATGATGGCAGCGGCCAATAATGGAAATGCGACGGCCATGGTCGAGATCGGCGGTCGGTTCGAGACGGGCATGAACGCCGAGAAGAATCCGATTCTTGCCTTTACTTGGTACCGACGTGCGGCCGCAACTGGTGATCCGATTGGTATGTATAAGCTGGCGATGGTCTATGAGTCCGGTGAAGGGATGCCCCAGGATCTGCCGCGTGCCTATGCCTGGTATCGACTCTCTAAAAACGCTGCCGGCAAACTGGCGGCAGCCCGCGTCTATGATCGGATGGATAAGACCGAGCGTGACCAGGCGGAGCGTCTTTACGAGATGCTCAAAAACAACCCCGACGCCTAATTCTGCGGCTACACTTCCGCCATGGCGGAAGAAGAGTTTCAGGAAGATAAAACCCTAGACCCTACCGAGCGGCGCCTACAAAAGGCCCGCGAAGAAGGGCAGTTCGCCCAGTCCCGAGATCTCACGACCTTAGCGCTCCTGCTGGTCTTTATGCTGTTTGTCTTTTCGGCCGGGCCACTGTTGGTGCAACAGATGGTCATCATGGTCCGTGACGGTCTGACGTTTTCCAACCCAGATCGCTGGGTCGATACCATCATGATCTGGCTGGGGGGCTCGGTATTAAGCCTTGTAGGGCTCCTTGCACTTCTGCTGGTTCCTATCGTGTTGGTCGCGGTCTTTGCGCCCTTGAGTCTGTCGGGGCTGCGCCCTGTCTTTGCGCTGAAATTTGAGACGAGTCGTATGGATCCGATTAAAGGGATTGGCCGCATCTTCTCCATGCCGACTGCGGTCGAGCTCGTCAAAACGGTGTTGAAGGCATTCTTAGTCTTGGGCGTGGGCATGGTCTATCTGATCGCCCTGCTTGGAAATGTCTCGACGCTGGTGAACCAGGACTTTAATGTCGCCATCGTGAATACCAGCACACTGGTCTTTAATGGGGCGCTTATTCTGATGGTGCCGTTGATTCTGATCGCGGTGGGTGATGCCGTCTTTCAACGGTTTAACTTCATGCGCCAGATGCGGATGAGCCGTGAAGAGGTCAAGCAAGAGATGAAGGAGATGGAAGGCTCTCCCGAAATCCGCGCCAAGCTCCGTCAGCGGCAGCGGCAGATTGCCCAGAGCCGAATGATGTCGGCAATTGAGCGGGCCGATGTGGTGGTCGCCAACCCAGACCACTATTCGATTGCCCTTCGTTATGACCAGACGACGATGATTGCACCAGTGGTGGTTGCGAAAGGACTTGATTCACTGGCCTTGCGTATCCAGGATGTGGCTAAGGAACACTCGGTGCCGATCGCGCGCGTGACGCCGTAGGCCCGAGTGATGTACGCCCGACTGGAGATCGGAGATCCTGTTCCGGAGCAGCTCTTTGAAGCGGTGGCAAAGATTCTGGCCTGGGCTTATGAATTGAAGCGCGGCACCAAAGACCAGATGGATCTGCCGGAGATCGAAGGGCTTGCCGCCCTTGAAGCGGAGACGCAGCGGCAGTGAAGTCGCTTGGGGTCATTGGGAAGGCGGTTGCTGCGCAGATTGCCGGCTGGCTTATCGTCTTAGCAGTGCTTTTCGTCCTGGCGAACACGGGACGATCGATGCCCTCGGTCTGGCTGATTGGCGCGATCCAGGCAGCGGGGAGCGTGGCGGTCGCTTATCTATTGCGATCAGACCGGTGGTGGCTCGTAATCCACCTAATCTTCTCGGTAGCGGTGATTGTGTTTCGGCAGACCGGGGTTGATTCGACCTGGTATCTCGTGGCGTTTCTGGTGCTGCTCTTTGTCTTTGGGCCAAGCTACCGCAGTCGCGTGCCGCTTTATCTGTCCAATCAAAAGACTGTTGACGCGGTCTCCGATTGGCTTAAACAGCAGGGGTTTGCTGAACAATCTGGTGCTCGCTTTCTTGATTTTGGGTCCGGAACAGGGTCGATGATTCTGGGGCTGGCAAAACGATACCCCCGTCAGCAGTTTGTGGGCGTAGAGGCGGCCTGGTTTCCGTATCTTGTCTCGCGTCTTCGCGCGATGGGATCGCCGAATATGCAGATCCGCCGTCAGAGCTTCTGGGATATCTCGCTGGCCGACACACCAGTGGTCTATGCATTCTTATCGACCGAGCCAATGCCTAGGCTCTGGGAAAAGGCGAAGCAAGAAATGTCACCAGGGACATTTCTAATCTCAAATAGTTTTGTAGTGCCGAACGTGACGCCGCAGCAGACGCTTGCGGTCGATGACGAGCGGAAGACGATGCTCTACGTTTACCGGGTCTAACTCAGCTTACTTAGCCTTTGGCGATATAGGCGTTCAGTGCTGACTTCAGCGTGGGGCTATCCCACATCACCAGGCAGTTCTTCGCCTGCGCAGGCGTAATCTCGATATCACGCAGCCGCTTCACGAAGTTCTGGTGAACGGGCAGAAATAAGTTATCCGGGGGCGTCAGAGGCCCTACTGGAACGAGGCAGAGTATCCATAGGTCACGCATGTGGGAGTCATAGGTCTCTCCCGTGTGTTTCATCTGGAGCGCCCGGTGGACCATGGCCTGGCACAGGCGCGTCGGGTCGACCAGTTTGTAGTTGCAGACATTGACGAGTTCAGCGCCAACGGTCTTTTTCAGATCCTTGCCGGTAGAGAAGTCAAAGCCAAACTCACCGAAGTCGAAGATGTAGTTGGTCACAATCTCTGCGATCTGCTTGGCTTTATCCCCATGGGTCTTGCGAAACTGGTCACGAAGCCCTTTTTCAATGGCGGTACGGGTCTCGTAGACCAGATCGTTCTGTTGCGCCATCGGATCTTTGGATTTGGATGACTTGCTACCAAATAACCAGCCAAAGAGTTTCTTAAACATAGTCGTCCACCTTTCGTATCGGGGATTTTATTCCGGGGAGGCCTGGATGATCTGGGGAATCCGCGGCGTCTCAAGGGGTGGTGTGCTCAGCGTTGCCGCTGTTGGGGGCGTCGAAGTCCAGTCGGACCGGGACGCCTGGATCGCTTCTCGACGACTTAACTGAGTGGCCTGCCAGACCGCTTCACAGAAGATCAGGAACTTTGCCTTAATGTCGTCTCGCCCGGAGGTAACGATGTAGTCTTTCTGATAGAGCGACTCAAACTCTTTGGATGCGGTCACTGGTGGCGTGAGCAAAAATGGCACCGGGAACCGTTGCGCCGACATCGAATCGAATTTGCGCTGAAAAGGGTGGATCTTATTTGGTGCGATCAGCACTTTTGGTGAGCGAGGACGATCAAGAGCAGGCTTTAAGTCGCGCAGTAGGGCAATGGTTGATAGCAGCTCTAGTTCAGAAAGCGACGTCGGAATAATCCAAAGATCAAATATTTCCAGCAGCTCATAGCCAACGGCAGGTGACCAGGTCACGTCCGTGATCACCACATCGTGCAGGTTCGAGGCGTCTCGAATATGGCAACGGGCGTTAAAGATGCCGAGCCGGTTATTGCCTTGAATCAGATGGCTGGCATGGTCGAAGGCCAGACGTTCGTTATGAACTGCGTTTTTAATCCAGGACGACGAGGTGCCCTGGCGATCAAGGTCGATCAGCAGGGTGTTCATCTGGCGCTCGTGGGCGAAGTAGGCCGCGAGGTTTGCGCTCAGCGAACTCTTTCCAACACCGCCCTTTTGGTTACTGACGAGGATCTTAAGCTTTGGCGAACTGCCAGGTTTCACGCAGAGTCCTTACGGATAAACGAATTCATGGGATTTTAGCGGTAAACCCGGTTGCCCTAGAATAACGGTTTTGGGGCGGAATCCGCCCCTTGTCACGTTCCGAGGCCCCCGTGTCGTTTAGAGTCTATACCCCCGAACTTGACCTCAAGGTCATTGAACAATTCAAAATGCAGCCCAAATCGGCTGAGCGCCTGCTGGTACGCGAGTTCAGCTCTGGCGTGACCGCTGGGCTTATGCCATTAAACGACCTGAGCAAGCGGCTTGCCTTGCGCTGTATCGAGGCCGATCCCTTGCTGGGACTCACGTTTTCCCTGCCCGAGGGGACAGAGGTCCCCAAGGAGATCAAAGAATCTCAGCACCTTTGGGTCGTGATCACCTCGGACCAGTACAAACTGCAGTTTATTGCCCCCAATATCAAGTTTGGGGTCTATGACACCCTGACCTCTGACTTTCCAGGCGAGGTCGTCGCCGTTCAGCGACGGGAGAGCTTCCGGGTCCTGGCGCCGAACGATCGATCGCTGGATCTGGTGATCTCGGGATCGTTTAGTTCAGTCGTGACCCCCAGGCTACTCGACATCGGATTTAAAGGGGTCGCCTTGGAGTTCAATGCGATGCCGCCCGTCGCCCTTGGGTCGATCTGGTCGAACTGCTACTTTGCGAAGGGTAAGCGTTCATCGGAGAAGTTCATGCTTCAGGTGGTCAATGTGAGCGAGACCTATAACCTAGATCACTTCCGAGTGGGCTGCGTGTTGCTGAGCCCATCGCCTCAGAATCTGACCGACTTTGAGACGACACGAAACAGTATCCAGAATTCAAGGGTTGCAGGCCAGCCGCAGCGCTGGCACCTAAGCGTGAGCTGGCTGTCTTAATCGACGCTCGCACGAATCGTCTGCCAGAGCGATAAGCGTCGCGCTGACGCGTTGTTGCTCTCCACCGCTGCGCGAACATTGCAGCCTGGCTCATGGTCATGATGGCAGTTAAAGAACTTGCATCGTCCACGTTCTTCCTGCGCGGCTCGCCACTCGGGAAAGCCCAGCGCCAGTTGGCTCTCGGATAAGTGATGCAGGCCGTAGAGCTGAAACCCTGGCGTATCAATCACCCACGACTCGGGCGCGAGTGCCACCATCTGGCCTGCAGTCGTCGTGTGTCGTCCAGTTTGTAGCGCCTCGGAGATCTCTTGGGTCTGGGCGTTAAACCCTGGAATCAGCGCATTTAAAAGACTGCTCTTGCCCATCCCGGATTGGCCCATGATGACGGTGGTCTTGCCCAAGAGTGATGCACGAAATTCTTCGAGTGACGCCTCAAATCGAAACCGTTCTGGATCGCCTTGATCAAGTGTCTTTGGTTTTACGGCGAGCTCAAAAATCGGCCAGCCTAACTGATCGAGTGCAGACTGAAAGGGTTCGAGCTGTGCCCGTGCTCGGGCGACATCGTCTTTGAGATCCCCCTTATTGAGCACGATCATGCCGGAGATGTCTTCGGCGGCACAGGCGCAGATCATACGGGCAAGCAGCTCATCAGAAAACGGGGGGCTTCCCGCAATCACGATCACCGCGGCATCGACATTGGCCGCAAGAATTTTGGAGCGATGGGCTTCGCTTCGGATGAGCTGGTTACGTCTTGGCAGGATCTCGGTGATCACCGCAGGGTCTGTATGCGCATCGATCAGTACGTCATCATTTGCAGCCGGCTGATGGTCCCGCCCCTTATAGACACAGAGCCGGTGCTGGCCATCTTGGTCGATGGCCCAGGCTTGGCGGCCATGGTGGCTAAGGATTCGTGCGCGCATGGCGCGAATCATAGCCTGTGAGATGATTGGGCACTATGTCAAACGTCAACGAACTCAATCTGGTCTGGGTCGATATGGAGATGAGCGGGCTATCTCCAGAGCGCGATCGTATTCTTGAAGTTGCGCTGGTCATTACTGATCCAGAGTTGAATACGCTGGCCATAGCGCCTGTCATGGTGATCCATCAGCAGGATTCAGTCTTAGACGCCATGGATGCCTGGAATAAGGGGACTCACGGCAAGTCTGGACTGATCGATAAGGTCAAGGCGTCGACAACAACCGAGGCGCAGGCCACCCAGGAACTCTTGGAATTTCTGAAGGGATATGTTCCCGCAGGAAAATCACCGATGTGTGGCAACACGGTGCACCAGGACCGACGGTTTATGCAGCGGTATATGCCAGAACTCGAGTCTTTCTTTCACTACCGAAATGTTGACGTCAGCACGATTAAAGAACTCTGCCGACGTTGGAATCCCGAGATCATGAAGGGCTTCGAGAAGCGTGGCGCCCATACGGCGCTCGCCGATATCCAAGAGTCAATCGACGAGCTACAGTTTTACCGTCGTCACTGGATTGAGAAATCGTCGGCGCAATAACATCGCAAGCCCTGAGCAGGTCAGCACGAGCCCCGCAATGGCCGCAGTCCAAAACCCTTGCGCTGCGGGGGGCCCTGGCGTGAAGACCATATTGGCCAGAATCCAGCCGCCTCCCACGCCGACGCCCCACATACCAATGCCGTAGACCACCATCGGGGCAAAGGTAATTCTCCAGGCGCGTAGTGCGAAATACAGCAGGCACTGTAAGGCATCGAGCAGGTGGTAGCCGGCAACGAACAGGATGAGCATCTTGGCGTTCTGCTGGACGACCGGGCTTTCTGCATAGAGCTTCGCGATCGGCTCGTTAAATATCAACAGCACGAGCGAGATCATGACGGCAATCCCCATGACCAGCTTTAGACCCGATCGAATCCAGGCGCGGGCGCGTGGCTCATCTTGGCTCCCGAGAGCCTGCGCGGCAAGAATGCTTGTCGCATTGGAGAGGGCTAGCGGCACCATAAAGATCAACGACGCCAAGTTCGCTGCGACCTGATGACTCGCGCTGGCAATCGTGCCAAATCGGCCGATCAAGAGTGCCATCAAGGTAAATGACGTCACTTCAATCAGATAACCACCGCCAATGGGAAGACCGATGCGAATCTGCTCAAGGATCTGAGCGCGATCCGGTTTGCGCAGACGGACATGAAACTCGCGGTAGCGTCGATCAACGATAATCACCATGACACCAATGCCGAGCGATACCCAGGCTAGAACCGCGGTAGAGACGGCACAGCCCACGGCACCAAGTGGCGCAAACCAGCCTTCTACCCCATTCATAAAGACTAGGTTTAACGGCCACTTCATGGCAAGCGCGGCGAGGTTAATGGCCATTGTGACCTTCGGCCGAGAGGTCGAGCTGTTGAGCGTAAAGAAGACGCTAAACAGCAGCGTTGCCGGCAGTGCGATCGCGGTGACCATGAGAAACGCCTGGATCGATGGCTTGAGCAGCGGGTCTGGCTGAATCAGCGCAAACCAAGGGTCGATCCACAGCAGAATCGGAATCCCGACCATCGATAGCACCAGGGCCACCCAGACAGCCTGGCCAACATCGTCACCGATTGCAGAGAGTCGGCCTGCGCCAAAGTGTCCTGCGGCAATCGGCGCAAGGCCCATTAACACACCGCGAAATCCAACAAAGATACTGATGTAGATGCTGACGCTTAAGCCCACAATCGCAAGATCTGCGGGTGAGCGTTGGCCCGCCATGACGGTATCAATGACCCCATTGCCAAGCACGGCCAGCTGCCCAATCAGAATTGGCCAGCCGAGTCGCAAGACATCACGTGATCGAGTCAAGGGGCGGTTTTCTCAAAAAGAACAAAGCGATCGCGACGTCGACGCTCTTCAACGCTGCTCTGCCAGATGATGGTCCATTCTTGTCGTGACGTTCTGCCGGGATTGGCGATAAGTCGCCAGCCACAGTCTTTCGATTCGCTGATCGGTAGGCGTGTCATCGCGATGGCCAGCGCATCCAGGGCTGGACTCTGCCCTGAGAGGGTGACGCAGTAGGGCGCATCGACCTTGCGTGTAACAAGCATTTGTTCCTGCCGCACGAGCGCAGGACTGATGCGTCGATTGTCTGCGGCCGATTTCACCCACGCATCTTCAAGTGCCCGTGCAATTTCTTGTTGTCCCTGCAACCGGTCAATTGCCGGAAGCCACAGGGTCATCAGCAGGACCCACGCGAGCGTCAGTCCGCCCGCGCTCAGCACAACAGGGCGCCATAGCCGCGGTTCACCGCGTCCGATGCGCCAGACGACTAAGGCAATCCAGCCAATCGTTGCGACTAATCCGAGTGCGACCTCATAAAGATTTGCATTTCCAATGAGTCCGGGCGTCAGAATGGCCACACGGGCGGCAAGCGTCTGTGGGAACCCGAAGTTCAGTGCGGTCCAGTAGAGCCAGATCATGACCGCGAGCACCGTAAAGAGCACGACCGCAAACCAGTCCACTAGATTGACTAAGGCGCGCGGTAGTGACAGCAATCCAAAAGCCGCAATCAGACAGAGCGGAATAACCGGAATCAGTTGCTGAAACTTCCATTCAAATGGTCCGAGTAGTCCAAGTCCAACCAGACTGATGAGTGAGACCAACGGTACGGACCAGTGCGGGGCTTTTAACCAGCTGAGATGACGAGCACGCCACAGTCCAAAGAGCACAATCGGCCACAAGGGCCACCAGCGCCAGAGCGATTCTCTAGCCCACGCCCATAGGCTCGAGAATGCACCGAGATCACCGGTGAGCAGGCTCACGATCCACCATTGCCCCAGGCTTAGGGCCCACCACTGTCGAAGCACGGTAGCGGGAAGAGCGATCCACGTTGCGAGAGACCAGATGCCCACCATCACCAGCATGAAAAGGCTAAAGCGTCCGATGAACTCACGCGAGACCAGTCGATAGGGCGCCACCCACCGAAAGACTGCAAGGACAGTTACGAGATGCGCGACCGCAAGACCGATCCCGTGGGTGAGGAGCGTGGCAACGATGATCACCGCCAGCTGTGTGGCTGCACGTCGTGGTGTCTCGGGGGCCGTTGCAAGTGACCATAACAGCAGCCCCTGCAGTAGAAAACCAATCGCGGCGGATCCCGACTGGTGCCAGGGAACGACAATGCCAAGTGTGGAGATCGCGAGTAACACCGCACAGTCACCCAGGGTCTTACCGAAGTCCTCTGACTTGGGACCAACCCCTAAGGGATCAATCGGCTGCGCTTCACGCCGGCGGGCGAATCGATCGGCCGCCTTCCAGATCACCAGGTAACCGACCGCCATGCTGATCGCTAGAGGAATTCGCGCGATGTCATCCATCAGGTGAATGGCAAGCGGCGTCTGTGTCACCAGTGCATAGAGGTAGACCGGCGCCATAAACAGGGCGAGCACCAGAATCCATAACGGACCCTGTGTCGTCCAGAGCGTCTCAAAGCTTTGTGGCAGCAGAAGCACTGTCCAGTCACCGCGAACGAATAACGACTCCAGTGTTGTGCGGGCGAGTGCAGTGTTGATCAGGTCGTCGCCACGCCAGGGGACGCGATCAAATAGCCCGTGCGAGATATAGAGCAGGATCAGTAAGGCAATCGCCCAGCGGGGAAGGCGATTTGCGGCGCTGGCCGCGAGTCCAGGCAGGGGAGCCGCGGCAGGTGCTCCCTGAAATGAAAAAGCAGCCGGTTGGCTGCTTTTTTCGCCTGCGCTCATCGACAACGATTAGCCCGCTTTTGCGGTGCTCTTTCCCGTCTTTGCGCCGAATTTCTGGCGGAACTTCTCGACACGACCTGCGGTGTCGACCAGTTTCTGTTTGCCCGTAAAGAAGGGGTGTGACTCAGAGCTGGTATCCAGCTTGTAGAGCGGATACTCTTTGCCGTCGGTCCACTTGATCGTCTCTCTCGTCTGAACAGTCGAGCGGGTGATGAATTTGAAATCGTTCGACAGATCGACGAAAACGACCTCGCGGTAATCGGGGTGAATGCCTTCTTTCATGATTTTCCTTTTAAGTGCTGGTCGCCGGCAGGCCTGCTTTTTGCCCTGCTACGTGCCTAAACCTTTGAATTATATACAGATTTGGGGCCGACTGGGAAGCCGGCTTCAGCCGCCCCGCTTCATCATGTCGAAGAACTCAGCATTATTCTTGGTCTGACGCATCTTATCGAGCAGGAATTCCATGGCCTGGAGCTCGTCCATATCGTGGAGCAGCTTGCGCAGGATCCAGATTTTCTGAAGCAGGTCGGGCTTGATCAGCAGTTCCTCGCGACGGGTGCCCGACGGGTTGATATTGATCGCCGGGTAGACGCGTTTCTCAGCCAGACGGCGGGCCAGGTGGACTTCCATGTTGCCGGTGCCCTTAAATTCTTCGTAGATCACCTCGTCCATACGGCTGCCGGTATCAATTAGGGCGGTGGCGATGATGGTCAGTGAGCCACCTTCCTCGATATTTCGTGCAGCACCGAAAAACCGCTTGGGACGATGCAGCGCGTTGGCGTCCACACCACCGGTCAGC
>CAYPCG010000028.1:0-19574 GCA_964409175.1 uncultured Burkholderiaceae bacterium | reverse complement strand
TGACTGTGCGGTGTATCGATTAGCTCAAACCGGCTAATGTCTAAATGATGCTCTGCTGCGATCGATCGAATCTTTTGTGCGGGACCAATGAGCACCGGAATAATCAGATTGTTTTCAGCTGCTTCGATGGCGCCGGTGAGCGCCCCTTCTTCGCAGGGGTGAACGATGCCACAGCGAATCGGCTCTAGATGCTCGCCTAAAGCGAGCAGGGCGCGCAGACGTGCGTCGGGATCAAATAACTGAATCCGCGGCGCCTGAATTTTTTCGCGTCGCACCTTTTGCGTTGGCGCAATCACGACCGCCTTTCCGAAAGCGACTTTTTCCTGGCGCTGATTCACCACAAGGCAGTCAAAGTTTACTGAGTGGTTGATCGCTTCTTTCTGTGCGACGGTGACGGTGACCGTTAAGGTGTCGCCGAGTCGAACCGGCTGCTCGAAGTGCAGCTGTTGATCGACATAGACCGTGCCGATGCCGGGTAGGGTATTGCCCAGTACGCTCGACACGAGTGCACCGCTCCACATGCTGTGACCGACGATCTCATGAACATCCGTATTGCCTGCCGCGTAAGAGCGATCCAGGTGGGTCGGATTAGTGTCCCCTGACACCGCGGCGAAGCCTTCGATGTCTTGCTTGGTCAACGTTCTGACAAGCCGCGCTGAATCGCCGACTTTGAGCTCGTCGAAGGTCTTGTTCTCGATGATTTCGTTGGTCAGTACAGACGACATGGCAGGCCCTATGTTGTGGTGCAACAATTTTATCGCGTTGGGGGTAGAAAATTAGTCTCACGGGGTAGAATGCACCCCTTTTCTAGTCAAAAACCCCGCGTCTGTAGCTCAGTGGATAGAGTATTGGCCTCCGAAGCCAAGGGTCGCAGGTTCAATTCCTGCCAGACGCGCCAAATATCGGGCCTATGCTTCCCCAACAACGATCTGAATTCGCCACGCTAGTATTTCAGGCGCTACATCGGGTGGTCGAGAGCCAAGGGCTTACCGCCACTGGTTTTGACGTTGCGGCGGTGGCGGCCAGCCTGGAAAAGCCTCGCCAGGCGGACCACGGCGACCTTGCCTCGAATATTGCCCTGCGGGTTGCAAAGCCGTTGGGTCTTGCGCCCCCCAAGCTCGGTCAGCTGCTTGCCGACGCGTTGCGTCATGATCCTAAGTCATCGGAATGGCTTGCTTCAGTTGAGGTGGCTGGTCCAGGGTTTATCAATTTCCGTCTTCAGCCTTCGGTTCGCGGACAGGTCTTGTTGGCCGTTGCCGCCAATCCAGCGCAGTTCGGTCGACAGCCGATTCCTGCGGATGCGCCGGCGGTCTTGATCGAGTTTGTCTCCGCAAATCCAACCGGTCCTCTGCATGTGGGTCATGGACGTCAGGCCGCACTCGGCGACAGCCTCGCCGCGATGTTAGAGGCCAGTGGCGTTCGCGTGTCTCGTGAGTTCTATTACAACGATGCGGGCGCGCAGATTAATAATCTAGCCATCTCGGTTCAGGCTCGAGCCAAGGGTATTTCGCCCGATGCGGCGGAGTTTCCGACCGATGGTTATCGGGGCGAATACATTGCCGACATTGCCCGGGCGTATTGCGATAAGGCCACCACAAAGGCTGTCGATGGCGATGCAGTGACGTCCAACGGCGATGTCGATGATCTCGATGCGATTCGCCGGTTCGCAGTGAGTTATCTGCGCCATGAACAGGACCTCGATCTCCGAGCCTTTGGCGTTGCCTTTGATCGCTATTACCTAGAGTCATCGCTCTATACCGAAGGTCGTGTCAAGAAGACGGTGGAAGCGTTAAGCGCCAACGGAATGACCTATGAGCAGGACGGCGCGCTCTGGCTGAGAACGACGGACTTTGGTGACGATAAAGACCGTGTGATGCGCAAGTCGGACGGCAGCTTTACTTACTTTGTTCCGGATGTGGCCTATCACGTCACCAAATGGGAGCGGGGCGCTGTCAAGGCGATCAATATCCAGGGATCCGATCATCACGGCACGGTTGCGCGGGTTCGTGCAGGGCTGCAGGCGTTACAGATTGGAATTCCGCAGGGCTATCCTGACTATGTGCTGCACAAGATGGTCACGGTGATGCGGGGTGGCCAAGAGGTCAAGATTTCCAAGCGCGCGGGCAGTTATGTCACGTTGCGTGACCTGATTACCTGGTCCGGAGAAATCGATAGCCCGACAGATCAGATCATTGCAGTGGATGAGCAGCGCGGTCGTGATGCCGTTCGGTTCTTTCTGGTCTCCCGCAAGGCGGACAGTGAATTTGTATTCGATGTGGACCTTGCGGTGTCGCGTAGCGATGAAAACCCTGTTTATTACGTTCAGTACGCCCACGCCCGTGTCATGAGTGTGTTGACGCAGGCGGGAACGGATCCCGACCAGGTCTGGACACAGACGCGGGGGCTTACCGGCCCAGATGCCCAAGCCCTGCTTGGAGTTCTAGTTGCTCCGCGAGAGCAGCAACTTATCAATCGGCTCAGCGAATTCCCCGAGATGATCTCGACCTGCGCGACCGAGTTGTCCCCGCACTTGATGGCTTTTTATCTGCGGGACCTCTCTGCAGACTTTCATGCGTTCTACAACAGCGAGCGCGTCCTGGTAGAGGACGAATCCCTTCGTCAGGCGCGACTTCTGTTGGTCTCGGCGGTGGGTCAGGTGTTGCGGTCTGGGCTGGGTCTGCTTGGGGTATCGGCACCGAACCGCATGTGATGGTAGAGTTTTCATCTCTTGGTTGATCTTGCGGTGTTGAAAGCGACCTATGCGGCCTAGTGCAGTTCCGAATCCAAAGTCATCGTCGACGAAGACGGGCGTTTTTCGCGCGAATCCATTCGCTGCGGGAATTGCTGTGGGGCTATTAGTGGCCGCGGCCATTGCGCTCTATATCACCCAGTCCCCGTTGCCGTTTGTGGATCGCGTCGGTGGGGCAAAGCCCACCGAAAAAGGCAAAACGATTATTCAACGCCCAGAATCAGATGAGGTCATTGATCCGAACAAAGGACTTCTGGCGAAAGATGCTGGCGAAGTGGAGACTCCTGCGGAAGCCGGGCTTGAGCCAAAGGTTGTTTCCCCTTCAGGGATGACCTACCTGATTCAGGTGGGTGCCTTTAAAGCGCCAGAAGATGCCGAGCAGATGCGCGCACGCATGGCAATTCTTGGATTTGAGGCAAAGGTCTCTGATGCAGAACGAGATGGGGTGACGCTTCACCGCGTTCGACTGGGCCCTTATGGATCGATTGAAGAGTTGAACAAAGCCAAAGTTCGCGTGTCAGAAAACGGAATTGATTCCACTGTCATTCGTGTGAATAGCCGATAAGGAATGTCATTAGATGAATAAGCGAGAGTTTTCCGCATTACTCGGCGCATTCGCCATTACGCCCGTCTCCACGGTGTTGGCGCAGCCCCAACCGGACGAGGGCATTGACTACAAGGTGCTTCGTGAGCCCTTGCCCACCTCAAGCCCTGGAAAAATTGAAGTGCTGGAGTTCTTCTGGTATTCCTGCCCGCACTGCTATCACCTCGAGCCTCATCTAGCGAAGTGGAAGGCGTCGTTGCCCGCCGATGTGGTGTTTAAAAAAGTACACGTTGCTTTTCGCGGCGACGTGCAGCAGAAGCTCTTCTATACGCTTGAGGCATTGAATAAGGCAGAGCAGCTGAACCCACGTGTGTTTGATGCGATCCACCAACGCGGCAATGCCATGGGCATGCTCATGGAGATTTCTGAATGGGCAAAGGCTCAGGGTATTCCGGTCGCCCAGTTTGAATCGACATGGAATTCTTTTGGGGTGCAGACCCAGCAGAAGCGTGCCAACGCGTTAGTTGCTGGCTACAAGATTGAAGGCGTTCCGACATTTGGAATTAATGGTCGTTACGTGACCTCCCCCGCGATGGTGGGCGGCAGTCATGCCCGTGCGCTGCAGGTCGTGGACTATCTGATTGCGCAGGAACGCAAAGCAAAGCGTAAATAAGGGTTACTGATCGCGGGCGTCGCGTGCGGCGAGCACCGACGCATAGGCTTTTTCTCGAGGCACGCCAAGCATCTTGACCAGGCATTTGGCTGCAGCGGCTGCGGGCATTTCTTGCGCCAGGGTATTTGCCCAGGCGGTCAGTTGTTCATCATCAACCGCAGCTTCTGGTCGATCACCAAGATCAAACACCCAGACCATCTCGCCTTTTGCTGCACCCGGATCTGCCTGCTGTTGTGTCTCGATACTCTGTTGAACCTGAGAAATCGTTCCGCGAAACAGCGTCTCATGCTGCTTGGTCATCTCGCGCGCAAAGAGCATTGGGGTCTCTGATCCGAACACCGCTGCACAATCGGTGAGTGATTCCGCCGCTCGATGGGGGGCTTCAAACAAGACGGCAACCCCTCGGTGTCGCTGGACTTGGGCAAGCCAGTCTCGTCGTGAGGATGACTTTGAGGGAATAAAACCCCAGAAGCTAATCGGCCATCGTGCAAAGCCACTCACACTGACAGCGGCAGTGAGGGCGCTGGCCCCGGGCAGTGGAATGACTTTATATCCGCTACGCCAGGCGGCATCCACCACCCGAAATCCCGGATCTGACACGGCCGGTGTTCCGGCATCAGAAATCAGGATGACCGACTGTCCGGCAGCGAGCGCCGCGAGCACCCGAAGACTTGCCTCATCTTCGTTGTGATCATGAAGGGCAAAAATGGTCGATTTTGGCCGGCTGATGCTCAGGGCGGTGAGCAGTTGCTGTGCGCGGCGTGTATCCTCCGCGAAGAGAAGATCACACTGGGCAAGCCCCTCTCTCACGCGTGCGGTGATATCCGCCAAATGACCGAGTGGCGTCGCGGCTACATACAATCCGGCGGGAAATGAAGACCGAGTCATCTCCCCATTCTCGCCTAACTTTGGCTCAGCGTCAGGGACAGGCGGCGGAAGATCAGGCGTTGGCCTTTCTGCAACAAAAAGGACTCTGTCTGGTGGCAAGAAATATCCGGTTTCGTGTCGGCGAGATTGACCTTGTCATGCGTGATCGTGCGGTCGTGGTCTTTGTCGAGGTGCGGTTTCGTCGATCCAGTCGATTTGGCGGTCCGGCCGAGACAGTGGGTTATCAAAAGCAGCAGCGCGTCAGACGCGCGGCGTCCCTGTGGCTGATACAGGCTTGTCTTATGGGTCGAGCGCCTTGTCGGTTCGATGTAGTGGCAATCACGGCGGATCGACTGGAATGGATTGTGGGCGCCTTTTAGAAGAGTGCGCTCTTATAATGCAGTTCTCTGATTTCAAAGGAAACGCCATGTCCGCTCTGTACAGCCCTTCTTTTGGTAAGTCGTCTCGATTTTCCGATCGCGTCCGTGTGTTGACAACCGTTCTCTTGTTATCGGGAGCGACGGTCGGTCTGTCGGGCTGTTTTCCGGTGGTGGCGACGGGCGTAGTGGCGGGGGCGCTGTCGATCTCTGATCGTCGTACGACTGGCGCACAGACCGAAGATGCTGCCATTGAGCTGAAGGCCTTTAATCGATTCCGTGAGCAGTTTAAGTCGGACAAAGTCTCGTTATCTGTCGTGAGCTTTAACCGTATCGCCCTGGTCACTGGGGTGGTTCCAGACGCCGCCACGAAGGCAGAGGCCGCGCGACTGGTCAGCGGCATCGATAATGTCCGCAGCGTTTTGAATGAGATTACGGTTGGGGCTCCGACGTCACTGAAGACCTATGGATCGGATGTTGTGCTGACCACGCGCGTGAAGGCAAGTTTTATTGATCGTAAAGATCTCCAGGCAAACCTAGTGAAGGTCTACACGGAAGCGGGCGTGGTCTATCTCATGGGCTTAGTGACGGAGCGTGAAGCCAATGTCGCGGCAGACATCGCCTCAAAGGTACCGGGTGTCCTGCGTGTGGTTCGCGCGTTTGAAATCATCAGTGAGGCCGAGGCGGCTCGACTCAAAGCGCAGATTGGTAGCCCGGGTGCATCGGGCACTCCTGCGCCAATTCGTTCTGCAGCGGGCCCGTCGGCGGACGCACCTCCCCCCGCTAAATCAGATGAGGGTGCGGTCGTTACCCCCGTGCGTTAATCGGGATAAGTCTTTTTACGCAGGACGGCAGTCGAAGCCGGCGGCCTCAATTGCCTGGCAGACCGTCTGAATCGCCTGATGCCGTTCTTGTGCAGGCAGTTCATTTTGGAAGGTGACGACGACTCGATTCTGTTGACGGTCGGCAGAAACCTGGGCAACCCCTGGAATTGCACTGGTTGCATGAATCACTGATTTTTCGCACCCGCCGCAGGTCATGCCTTCGACGGTGAATTCGGCGGTGTGTTGTGCCATCGGTTATTCCTTTTCAGTGGGGGGAGTCCAGCGGAGCAGTCGTGCTGCGTTGGTCATCACAGCAGCAGAGCTTAACGCCATTGCAGTCGCTGCGATACTGGGCGCCAGCAAACCAGTCATGGCCAGTGGAATGGCCAAGACGTTAAATCCAAAAGCGAAGCCAAGGTTTTCGCGTACGCGACGCATGATCACTTTTGCAAACAGAAGGCTCTGGGCTGTTGCTAACACCGGGGCACGACTGGTCATCGTGAGATCGGCGGTTTCTAGTGTCAGTCTTGCGCCATTGGCCATCGCAATGCCGAGCGATGCGTGGGCCATCGCAGTGGCATCGTTAAATCCGTCCCCCACCATGGCGACCTGGCGACCCGCCTGACGGTGCTGATCGAGATGCTGACTCTTCATTTCAGGATTCGCCTGAGCAAGGTACCGAATGCCACCGAGTTCTTGGGCAATCCGCGCGACCGACGCCTTGCGATCACCGCTAAGAATCTCCACCTCGACACCATGTGACCGAAGCATCGCGAGCCCCGTTGGGGCATCGCTTCGTAGCCGATCTGCAATCCAGCAACGGCCCTGCCATTGCCGATCGATTACGACATCGATTGCGATCGCATCGGGAAAACTGTCCTGGAGTTCGACTGCACAGATGCTGCGAATCCAGTCGGGACTTCCGACTAACACCTCACGACCCTGCAGATCATCCAGTCTTGCGATCACGCCTTTGCCGGGGATTTGTTCGCTGCTTCGGATCGGGGGCAAGGGCCGACCAGCGGCATAAGAGAGTAGGGCGCCTGCAAGAGGGTGTTCAATGCCGCGCTCTGCGGAAGCCGCCGCCGCAAGCCAATCAGGCCAAGGGCTATTCGCTTCGGTAATCTGGACGAGGCCTGACTGGCGATCAACGATGGCTAAGATCATCGGGCGGCCAGAAGTCAGCGTGCCGGTCTTATCAAAAACGACGTGACTAATCTTTGCCGCGCGCTCAAGCGCTTCTGCGGACTTAAAGAGCCATCCGAATTGCGTCGCACGAGCAAGTCCAGCAGCGATGGCTGCAGGAGTCGCAAGACCGAGTGCACACGGACAGGCCACGACTAACACGGCTACCGTAATGCTGACAGCCACGCTGGCCGGAGCACCCATCAGCAGATGCGCAGCACCACTGATCGTAGCGATGACCAATACCGCTGGAACAAACCAGAACGCAATCCGATCTGCTAGCGCAGCGATCGGCGCCCGAGAACTCAGTGCCGCTAACAGACGGCTTCCAATCTGAGCGCGTCGAGAGTTATCGAAGCGACTTGTGGCGTCGATGATGATCGTTCCGGTGGTATTGAGACAGCCTGCATAGACGGCATCTCCAACAGATTTTGAAACTGGCATGCTCTCGCCCGTCATACTGCTCTCATCGATGTCGGTCATGCCGTCGATGATGAGCCCGTCGACATGAATCGCCTCTCCTGATGGAATGCGCAGGCGATCACCCGGCCCAATCGTATTGGGATCAACCTGTTTCCAGGTTCCATCGGCTTTGTCCCATCGGGACACAAGCGTTGTTGACATTGACGTTAGTTTCGCAAGTGCGTCTAAAGCCTGTTGACGCGCGCGTTGCTCGAGTCGTTTCCCGAGCGTGACCATCGCTAAGACCACTACAGAGGTCTCAAAATAAAAGACACCATGAAGCCCGTCGCTCGTTGCCCCCAGATCCACGAGTTCGAGCCACAGTGCGACCGACCAGAAATAGGCGGCAAGCGATCCAATGGTAATCAGGGTTTCCATATTGGCAGACCACGCCTTGAGCGCTCGCCAGGCGCTGCGATAAAAGGGCCAGGCCACGATCGTCTGCATCACGGTGGCGATGACCCATTGGGCGGCAATCGGGATCAGCCCATGTTGGCCCAGCAGCATGCCGACCATTTCGACCATCATCACAAGTAGACCGATGCCAGAACACCAGAGACGGAACAATTCCAGTCGGGTCGCTGTCAAAGATTGCGTTGCATCGTGCTCAGTCGATGTGGGAGTGGCGCTACTTGGCCAGGCGTCATAGCCCGCACGCCGAATGGCGGCAATCGCGTCGTCAACGGGTAAACCAGATATCCTGGCGCGGTGTTCGATCAGGCTGACCTGAGCGACAACGCCTGGAATCTTGTTCAGAACGCGTTCGATGCGGGTTGAGCAGGCCGCGCAGGTCATGCCTTCAATGTGGAGGTCGATTTCCATGAGTTTTTTATAATGCCACTACCATGAACAATTCTTCTCAAAAATCTACCTCTAAACGACCGTTATTACTCGTCCTTGGGCTAATTACGATCGTCGCCATTGGTGCCGCAGTCTTTTTGCGGTCTACTCCTGCTCCTGCCGTCTCTGGTCAGACCATCTCGGGTCAGGCCGTGACGCCGGCATCGCTCTCCGGGAAGCCTTATCTAGTAAATTTCTGGGCAACGAGCTGTGTGACCTGCGTGAAAGAAATGCCCGATCTGGTCGCGGTTCACAAAGAGTTTGCGGCGAAGGGGTATCAGACGATTGCCGTGGCGATGAGCTATGACCGACCCGACTATATTGAAACTTTTGTTCGAGATCGCGAGCTACCGTTTCATGTGATTCACGATAAGGACAGTGCCTGGGCTAGAGCTTACGGGGATGTTGCGGTCACGCCGACCACCTTTGTCGTGGATCGTGATGGACGAATCATTAAGCGTTATGTCGGTGAACCGAATTTCGCAGAGCTTCGCAAAATCCTCGACCGGGAGCTCAGTTCGTAAACCCCGCCTGATGGGCCTGTTGATCGGCGTGGTACGACGACCGAACCATGGCCCCAACGGCGGCATGACTAAATCCCATGGCTGCCGCTTTTTCTTCAAACATCTTGAAGACATCTGGGTGTACATAGCGCCGAACGGGGAGGTGGCTGTTAGACGGCGCAAGATACTGACCAATCGTGAGCATATCGATTTGATGGTCACGCATATCTTGCATGACTGCCAGAATTTCGTCGTCGGTCTCTCCAAGTCCGACCATCAGCCCACTTTTCGTCGGAATGCCAGGCACCTCTTCTTTGAATCGTTTTAACAGCGCCAACGAGTGGGCATAGTCCGAGCCCGGGCGCGCCTCTTTGTAGAGCCGAGGAACAGTCTCGAGGTTGTGGTTCATCACGTCGGGAGGTGCTGCTTTCAGAATGTCGAGCGCGCGATCCAGCCGGCCACGGAAGTCAGGAACGAGCACTTCGATCTGCGTCTCTGGCGATCGTGTGCGGACGGCCTGGATACAGTCGACAAAATGCTGAGCACCCCCATCGCGCAGGTCATCTCGATCAACGCTCGTGATCACGACATAGCGCAGCTTTAAGGCAGCGATGGTCTTTGCAAGATTCTCAGGTTCATTGACATCAAGGGGGTCGGGACGGCCATGGCCCACATCACAGAACGGACAGCGACGGGTGCACTTATCCCCCATGATCATGAAAGTGGCGGTGCCTTTTCCGAAGCATTCTCCGATGTTGGGGCAGGAGGCTTCTTCGCAGACGGTGTACAGCTGATGCTCACGAAGAATCTTCTTGATCTCAATAAATCGAGATGATGCTGCCGCCGCTTTGACACGAATCCACTCGGGTTTCGGGAGCGGATCTGCCGGTACGATCTTGATCGGGATGCGCGAGGTCTTGTCGGCACCCTTTTGCTTTTTAAGCGGATCGTAGGTTGTGGTCACTCGGTCAGTTCCTATGCCATCAGCTGTTGATCAATTCGGTCACACAGGGTATCAGCCACTTCCTGCCATGACGCAGACACGCCCATTGTAGCCATGTCGACTGTCTTCAGACCCGCATAGCCACAAGGGTTGATGCGCGAAAAAGGGTCCAGATCCATTGCAAGATTCAGTGCAATGCCATGGTACGTGCGACCTTGGGTGACCTTCAGACCGATGGCTGCAATCTTCGCTAAAGAGGGCGTGGGATCCTCCGTTGAAGTCGGGCCTGGCACATAGACTCCTGGTGCCTGAGGTTTTCGGGTCGCCCCCGGGATACCGTAGTCCGTCAGGGTGTCGATTAGGGCCTGCTCGAGTCTGCAGACGAGGTCTTTGACAAAGATTCCACGGCGTCGAATATCAAGCAGCGTATAGATCACGATCTGACCGGGTCCGTGATAAGTCACTTGACCCCCTCGCTCCACACGGACGACGGGAATGGTTCCTGCATCAAGAATATGGGTCGTTAGCCCGGCCAGCCCAAGTGTGTAGACCGGCGGGTGCTCGACCTGCCATAGGGTGTCCGGCGTGGTCGCAGTGCGATCTCGAGTGAATGCCTGCATCTCGGCGAGGGTCTGCGCATAGTCTGCTGGCCGTCGTGTCACCCTTATGATTGAACCCACCATGGATAAGCAGTCAGGTGTGACGTTAGAGAACAACCTTCACCATCGGGTGACTGGTCAGTGCACGGTAGAGTGCATCGAGCTGTTCGCGTGACTGGGCAGAAACAGTGACGGTAAGTCCGAGATAGTTGCCATTTTTGCTGGGACGCATCTCTAAGGTCATCGGATCAAAACCAGGATCATGCTGCTGCACC
Source organism: uncultured Burkholderiaceae bacterium (assembly GCA_964409175.1). Classification (GTDB taxonomy): domain Bacteria; phylum Pseudomonadota; class Gammaproteobacteria; order Burkholderiales; family Burkholderiaceae_A; genus Lacustribacter. The sequence continues at coordinate 8,733 of CAYPCG010000028.1, read as the reverse complement.
AGTGCACAGACTGCATCCGCAAATCCATCGGCGCGTGCGCCCATGACCTTGATCGGAAACTGGCAAGGAAATTTCAGAGGCGATTCGTCAGATGGATTCATTAAGCGTTCCCGAGCCGAACTGCATCAATCACCTCATCGTAGGCCTGACGGATCTTCTGATAGAGGGGACCAGGCTTGCCCGCATGCGCTGGCTTTCCAACGAGACGTTGGTCCATCCGCACAATGGGCAAGACTTCTTTCGTGGCAGATGTCATCAGCAGTTCATCGGCCTGGGCCACTTCGGCTTGGCGAATACGACGAATCTGCACAGGAATATGCAGTCGCTCTGCAACCTCTTCCATTAATCCGTAACGAACACCTTCTAAGACAAGGTGATTCTTGACAGGCGCACAGAGAACGCCGTCCTTGACCATCCAAATGTTGCAGGCGGCCCCTTCGGTAAGAAATCCATCACGGAACATCACGACCTCTGTCACCCCTCGATCGACAGCGGTCTGTCTTGCTAAGACGTTTCCGAGCAATGCGGTGGACTTGATATCGCAATGAAGCCAGCGTTCATCCGGAATGGAGACGACCGTGACACCTTGTTCGCGCAGGTCCGCGCCTGGGCGTTGAAAGGGTGTCGACATCGCAAAGACAGTCGGCGTGACCTCCGGACTGGGAAAGGCATGATCACGTTTGGCGACACCGCGTGTGACCTGAACGTAGACGAACTGGTCTTCGCCTTCGTTACGCGCAATCGTCTCGTGAAATAATTTTGACCAGCCATCATGGTCATAGGGTGAGCGAATCCGAATGGCGGCAAGGCTACGTTCGAGTCGTCGCAGGTGCGACTCGAGTCGAAACGGCTTCCGGCTATAGGCAGGAACTACTTCGTAGATCCCGTCTCCAAAAATAAAGCCGCGATCGAGGACTGAGATCTTGGCCTGAGAGAGTGGCTGCCATCCCCCGTTAAGAAAGACAGTTGGGTCACCTTGAATGCCTTGGATCATGAGGTCTGCTCGTGTAGAGAGGTTAAGAATCAGGGGTTCGTGTACTGCAATCTTATAGGGCCTGCCACCAGAGTCGAAGGGTGTCGATGGCCCGGCCTAATAGACCCGCGGGACGCACCGATTCGGCCGCGGTGACAGGAAACTGGTGAATCTCGGTGCTGTCGAGCCAGATGCGAAGCTGACCGACTGGCTGGCCTGAGACGACAGGGGCTAACAAGGCGGTAGGCCGCTCCAGCTGCGTGCGAATATTGCCTGCTTTACCGCGCGGGATAGCGACCAGCACATCTCTTGGGAAGTGCAGCCGAGCACTTGCGTTTGCACCTTTAAACACGGGCACGGTTTCGCTCGCCTCATCCGCGCGAAACAGTCGCACGACATCAAACTGTTGAAAGCCAAAGTTCAGTAGCTTTAATCCTTCTTGGGCGCGAAGCTCTTCGGTCGCCGCCCCTGCGATCACAGCAATCAGTCGTCGTTGGGTACGCTCCTTGGTGCCGAGTGGCGAGGGTCGATGGGCACTAATGGCAATGGCAAAACCATCCGTGTCACTTCTTCCTGTCATCAGCCCGTCGACGGAGTTGTCTAGCCACAGCAGTCGATTACGGTTGACCTGACGAATTCCGTTGTGGGTGAGCTCTCGCCGACTGAACTCACGCAGCTGTTCCGGAAATTCGTTGATGATCTGATTAGAGAGTCGTACCAGATCCGACACAGTGGTCATGTGTTCAGGCTGGGGAACGCCTGTGGCGTTACGAAACTGGGTGTTTTGAAGCCCGAGTCGTTGCGCCGTCTTATTCATACTGTCGACAAAGGCTGCTTCCGATCCGCTGATGGCTTTGGCTAGGGCAATGGCTGCATCGTGGGCATTGAGCGTGATCAACCCTTGAACCAGTTCATTGACCGAGATATTTTTCCCTGGCTGAAGAAACATACGAGAGCCCTGCGGAACCTCGTTTTCGGCGGGCCCTGGCACGGTCTGGTCGAGTCGAATACGTCGTTCGCGAAGTGCGGCAAAGGTGAGGTATGCCGTCATTAATTTGGTGAGCGATGCAGGCGCAATCGGCTTATCGGCGTTGGCCATCGCCAACGTCTGACCAGTGCTTGCATCAATCAGCATCCAGCTTGGCGCTGCAATCTTTGGGGGGACTGGCCACGCCTGTGCCTGGGCAGTGCCGATGCTGCCGAAGAGACTACATAAGATAGTGATGATTAGGCGAGCAGACATCGTGTGATGCAGTCTTTGAGAAGGGGTAGCTGGCCGTGGAAAAAATGACCGGCACCCGGCATGACCAGCACGGGCTCTCCCTGTGGGCCAGTCCAGTCTAAGACGGATTTCAGCGCAACGACTTCGTCGCATTCCCCATGGATCAGACGCGCTGCTTTCGTCAGCGGCGCTGCAGGCCGTCGGTCCTCTGCAATGCCAAGACCCACCAGAATGACTCGGCTTAGCGGTGGCTGTGGATGCGAAAACATATGGTCATCCCAGGTCGCTGCGACGTGGGTGGCCATCACGCCCCCAAATGAAAATCCGCCCATCCAGCGATGCCCGTTCACGTCTGGGAATTGATCGATGAGCCAGGTCCATGCGGCCCACAGATCGTCGACCTCTCCGGTGCCATGATCATGGCTGCCATCACTTTTTCCGACGCCGCGAAAATTTGGTCGCAGACAGATCATTCCTTGTGCGACAAATGCGCGGGCGATGGTCTGGGCGACTTTGTTATCGAGCGTTCCTCCGAATAGTGGGTGGGGATGTGCCACTACAGCGAGTCCGGTAATCGGTCCGGTCGCAGGTCGATCGAGCGCTGCTTCGAGGGATCCAACAACACCAGGAATCAGGAGACGTTCGGTTGCGGAATTCAAATCTTGAGCCGTTCAACAGGACGATTGTGTAGAAGGTGTTCGTCGATGATCTCATCGATATCGGTCGCATCGACATAGCGATACCAGATGCCCTCTGGGTAGACCACCATCACGGGACCTTCGTCACATCGATCAAGACATCCCGCACGATTAATTCGAATCTTGCCAGGCCCGTTTTTCTTCAGGGCCTTGATTCGATCTTTTGCGTACGCCTGCAGGTCACTTGCACCACAGTCCGCGCAACAGGCAGCCCCATTTTCACGCTGGTTAATGCAGAAAAAAACGTGTTTCTCGAAATAACTCATGGACCGATTTTATCCCGGACCTTCGTGCTTATTGCTCCGCCTCACTACGGTTTAATTCGCGATCGAGGCTGCGGACACTGCGCCGGCTGATGACCAGCCAGAACCAGCCTAAGGCGGCAAATGGCCAGGCCGCCGCCGCGGCATTTGCCAGCATCTGCAGGTTCAGCCACTTGCCCTGAGACCAGGCGAGGTAGCTCGTGGCGGTATAGCCATTTTCGGGCAGGCTGTTGGCGAGAAATACCGTGATCAACAGGCTTAAGATCGCCACAATCCGCTGCTGGCTTGGGCGTGCGCCCGCGAAACCATAGGCACTCAGAAGGGTCAGGACAATGCCTGCCTGGGCGCCGGCGTTGAGCCAGGTTACAAGCGCTCCGGGACCCAGAAGTAGTAACACCCAGATGGCGCGAATCCCCAGGGTGAGCACGACAATCAGGATAAAGGTCTTGACCCAGTGACCTGGTCCGTAACCCGGCCACCAGCGAGGCGATTCAAGCAGGGTCAGATGGGCGAGCAGGGCGCATCCCATGATCGCAGTGGCGACACACAGCGCTTCGACCAGAATGCGTTGGGCGGCGAATAATTCGACGTCGGCGGCGGAGGGATCGGGGGGTGCGGCAAACCAGGGGAGGTGTTCGCCCAGGCTGCCGCCGACGGTGACGTCTCCGAGTGCAAGCCAAATGGGCTGGGGCGCCGCCTGTGCGATGAACCAGAGTCCGAGCAGCATCAACCCGCCGATTTCAATGGGTCGGGTCTCGGTGATCTGCAGACGATGACTGCCTTGGGCATAGGCACTCGCTAAGAAAGCCCCGACAAATGTTCCAAGGCCGTTTGCGGTGACATCGAGAATTGATGGCCGTCGACTCGGCAGATAGGTCTGAAGTCCTTCCAAGACAATCGATAGACAGATCCCGCAGACCAGTGCGAGAAAAAATGCCTGGAGTGGTCCCCAGACGGTATGTCTCCTGTGTAGGCTAATCGCGCGACTGACAAAAACCCCGAGAGGGGTATACGCGATGATGTTGACCAGCACATCAAATCCGGTCCAGTAGCGTGGCCATGGCCCCCAGAGAAATTCCCAAGGGGCCTGCGGAATAAATCGCCAGTCGGTCAAGGGCGACAGCGAGACAACCGCAAGCCCGGCCGCATAGAGCAGGGCCGCCAAGAAGAGCGAACCAGTGCGACTGAGTCTCATGATGGGAAACCTTTTGCCATGCGGCTATGATGCCAAGAATGTGGGCGTCTGAGCATCTTGATTCGATTGACTCGACGCAGCGCGAGGCGCTGCGCCGACTCGAGGCGTATGCCCTATCGAATGGCTCGACCAGTGGTAGCGCCCCTTTTGTCTTATGGACAACTTGTCAGACGCAGGGGATTGGCAGTCACGGTCGCCGGTGGACTGATTCGGGAAGCGGACTTGCCTTATCCCTCGCCTGGCCAGAGTCTCTGATAGACGATCCTGTACCGGCCTGGCCAATTCGTTGCAGCCTGATGGTGGTGGACTGTCTCGTGCGACGTTATCCGCAGCTCGCTGATCGTGTCGGCGTGAAGTGGCCCAACGACATCATGGCGGGGCGCGCCAAGCTCGGCGGCGTCCTCGTCTCGCGGCATCGCGTCGCCGGGCAGTGGTGGCTGATCGCTGGGATTGGACTTAACCTGGCATGGCAGACTTCTGCCGCCTTGGATCGACCCGTCACTGACCTTGAATCGCTTGACGTGGCACATGTTGACCCAGCAGCGCTGGTCGCTGATCTGGTGATGGCGATGCACGCGCAGGTCACGACACCGTGGACTGCTACTGAATTGATGCAGCGGTTTAGTTGCGCCGATATCTTTGCAGACGTTGGTGTTTCCGTGACCCATCCGATGGACGGGAGACTCGTCGCGCAGGGTAAAAGTCGGGGTATTTCAGAAGTCGGTGCATTACGACTACAGACCGCTGAACAACTATTAGAAGTCCAGATTGGGGAACTCTCACTGCGCGAATCGGAGGCAACGTTATGACAATGCGCGCCGTTCTCTTAATTGATGCGGGAAACTCGGCACTGAAGTGGCAGCTTCTTGTTCGCTCCGAGACTGATCTCTTATCCTCGGAGCACGCGTTAGCGGCAGTCTCCCAGACGCATGTCCATCGGATGGATAACACAGTCGTCTCAACCGAGGCACTCGTGAGTGCCTGGCGGGCTGCTGCCGCACCGCTTGCCTCTGATGCATTGCCATCGCTGCAGTGGGAGATGGCCTGGTGCGCGGTCGGCCCGGTCTCTGTACAACAGGCCGTTGCGCTGGCGTATCAGCGGCTCTCTGGCCATGAGGCACCCTTGCCGTATCAGTCGCGCTCGCGCATTGATCTGATCGGGGTTGGCTGTGATGTCGTTGAGAACTGTTATGAACGACCCGAGCAGCTTGGCGTGGATCGATGGATTTCTGCGATCGGTCTTGCATGTCAGGGGGTTACCGGACCGAGCGAAACACACATGATTGTCAGCGCGGGTACTGCGACAACGGTAGACCTGGTTTGTCATCGGGAAGCGTTGGGGCACCCCCAGCCAGAAGATCGTTGTCTTGCGTTTCTTGGGGGATGGATTCTTCCAGGATTTCGCTTAATGAATAGCGCACTACGAAGCGGTACGCGTGATCTTGATTACACCCTTGCGGCACAGCCGCTGGCTGAGCCGGAGATTCCCCGTGACTCACAGACGGCTATCTCGCAGGGAATCGGTCTAGCGCAAACGGGCTTTATCGCCGGACTGATTCGACATCATCACGTCACGAAGCTCTGGCTCCATGGGGGTCAGGCGCGAGACTGGCGCCATTTTTTAGCAGCACTCGATCCAGCCTCGGGGCCAATGATCACGGTACATGAGCAGCCTACCTTACTATTTTCAGGGCTGATGGCGCTCGCACGCTTTCAAAAACCAGCCTGATCACGACCTAATTCGCTCGGCGAATTTTCTCGAGCATCCGCGTGGTGGATCGCTCGTGCTCGAAGGCGATCGATAGGACACGTCCGCCACGGGCACGCACCCAGTCGCCTCCCACGATCTTCTCGGGGGCCCAGTCTCCGCCCTTGATGAGCACGTCTGGACTGATGGATTCGATCAGCGATCGTGGCGTGTCATCTGAAAACCAAGTGACGAGTGAGACGCTCTCTAGGGCTGCGATAACGGCAAGCCGATCGGCCAAGGTATTGATCGGACGATCTGATCCTTTTCCAAGGCGCCGAACTGAGTCGTCATCGTTGAGCGCTACGATCAGGGCAGCGCCTTCTGCTCGTGCCTGTGCAAGGTATGTGACATGGCCGCGATGCAGGAGATCAAATACCCCGTTCGTAAAGACGATCGGACGAGGAAGCGTTGCAATACGGTCAGTTAGCGCGGTCGGCGAGACAATCTTTGATTCGAATGTCGGTGCGCCACTCAAGATGACTTAGCCTGTGACCGATTTACGATAGCGATTAAGTTCCTGCACCGTCGCAAAGGACTGCTCAAACAAAAGCGATAGATTGTGCAGAATCCGCTCTGCGACTTTCTTTTCCCAGTCCGCATTAAAGTTGATCTGCTGATCAAGCCAGTGCTCGAGCCAGCCGGGTTCTGGGGTTCGACTTTGTACCGTGTCGTTCGGAAATAGTGACTGGTTGACGTGAAGGTTTGTCGGATGCAGCGCCTGTGATGTTCTACGGGCGCTGGCCATGAGCACACCAATTTTTGCAAAGGCGGCCTTTGCAGCATCCCCCGTCGTCACCAATGCTTTTTTCATGTATCGCAGATAGGCGCCACCGTGACGTGCCTCATCTTTTGCAATCGTCTCGTAGATCTGTTGGATGACCGGCTCTGTGTGCCACTCGGCGGCACAGCGGTACCAGTGATTAAGTCGAATCTCGCCACAGAAATGCAGCATCAGCGTCTCGAGCGCTGGGGCTGGATCAAACTCGAATCGCACTGCATGGAGTTCTTCTTCGGTGGGCAGCAGATCTGGTCGGAAGCGGCGCAGGTATTCCATCAAGACAAGCGAGTGCTTCTGCTCTTCATAAAACCAGATTGACATAAAGGCAGAGAAATCACTGTCATGGCGATTGTCCCGCAGAAACATTTCGGTTGCGGGAAGTGCTGCCCATTCGGTAATCGCATTCATCTTGATGGTCTGCGCCTGCTCGTCGGTCAGGCGTGAGGCATCAAAGCGATTCCAGTCGATATCTTTTTCAAGATCCCAGCGCACGCGCTCGAACGCCCGAAAGAGTTCTGGATAGAGCATGTCGCTGGCCTGTGGTGTTCGCATAGTCGTCTCGTAAGGAAGCCGCCGTATTTTAAGGTCAACCGCCGTCCGCGTGACCAATTTTTTGTCTAAGCCAAGCAATCACGCGCCCTACCAGCGGCAGCGCCTGCATCAGCCGAGAGGCATCCCAATAGTCCAGATGCTCCTGGATCATCCCCTGGTCATCTAGGGTTAACCGGCTAGCACCCGCAATGGACTGCCTGGGCCCACCGGGTTTGAAAGCAAACTCAAAATCCCAGCCGATCATGACTTCAGTCGGTGTGACCGCGCCGAGCACCCGCAGGTTGACGAACCGAGGATTGTCAAGATTTTGAAACATTGATCGATAGATCTGAGCAATTTTGGTGCGACCGGTCACCGTCTGAAATGGATCTGTAAAGACGGCATTTGGTGCGTAGAAGGCGGCGAGGGCATCCACGGTCTGAATCGTCAGACGAGCGGCGACGGCAATGAAAGCGTTAGTGTCCATGAGGGGGCTTTACCGTCTTGCTGACGAGGGCGAAGTAGATTCGATATGGAAGCAGTCGTAGTAGCTTGAGCCATCGCGTAAATCGCTTGGGGTAGTGAATCTCAAACTCTCCGCGTGCAAGCCCCTTTAATGTCAGTGCGGCAGCTTCGTCTGGACTAATCATGGCCGGCATTTTGAAGTCATTGATCTCGGTGAGCCTTGTCTGAACAAATCCGGGGCAGACGACGGAAACCGCGATGCCTTGACGCTTGAGTTCCAAGTAATTTGTTTCCGCGAGATAGGTAAGTGCCGCCTTGCTCGCGCCATACGCCGCGGCCTGGGGAAGGCCTCGATATCCCGCAACACTGGAAACCCAGCTCCAATGTCGAGGCTGGGCGGGGCTACTTTTCCAGAGTGTCAGCATGGCCGCCAATCCTTTGTAAGCGGCGATGAGATTAATCTCAAACGTATCGCGAACCCCTTTCAGATCCAGCGCATCACTGGTCATTGGGTGATAGACCCCAGCAACCCAGAAGACGACGTCAGGCACCAGATTTTCGTTTCGCATGATGGTGATCGCACGATCAATCGCCTCGGGATCTGCGACATCCAAAGCGATGGTTCGCGCTGGTGCCGGTGTCATTTCATCCAGGACCTGTTGGCGTCGCGCGCTTGCAATGACGCGAGCGCCCTGCTGGATAAGTTCCTTTGCCAGGGCCTCTCCAATTCCGGACGACGCCCCGACAATCCAGACAATCTGGTCTGTCCAGTCACGAATCGGTGGGTTGAGCTGGGCCATTGTGAATGATTAGCGGCCAGAGGTTCGACGAAACGATAGCGTGACCTCGCCTAGACGG
>CAYPCG010000027.1:12799-21753 GCA_964409175.1 uncultured Burkholderiaceae bacterium | reverse complement strand
AACGTGCGACCCTCCCCTTAGGAGGGGGATGCTCTATCCACTGAGCTACGGAGGCGCAGGCTGGGTTTTCTCTCCATTTCTGGATCTAGCGCAAAAATCCCGCGCAGCCGCTATCGTAAACTAACCCCATGACTGCTTTTTATACGCATCCTGCCTTCTTTCAGCACGAGATGGGGGAGGCTCACCCTGAGTCTCCTCAGCGGCTATGGGCGATCCACGATCACCTGACGCGCAAGGGGTTGATGGCACTCTTGGATGTCCGAGAGCCTGTCGTCGCTCCTGACCATGCCATCCTTCGGGTTCATACCGAAGAGCATCTCGATAGTCTTGTGGCCTGTGTGCCAACAGATCGGCCTTACCATGGGATTGATCCTGATACGTCGATGAACCCCCATACGCTGCATGCCGCTTACCTAGCCTGCGGCGCGGTGATTCAGGCCGTGGATGCGGTGGTCACAGGCGAAATTCGCAATGCTTTCTGTGCGGTCCGTCCACCGGGGCATCATGCAGAGCGAAACCGTGTCATGGGGTTTTGTTTCTTTAACAATATTGCCGTAGCGGCGGCCCATGCGATGGCGGTCCATGGACTAAAGCGAATTGTGGTGATTGATTTCGATGTGCACCACGGCAATGGCACAGAAGATATCTTTGCCGGAGATGATCGTGTGCTGATGGTCTCAACCTTTGAACAGGCGCTCTATCCGTTTAGCGGCGATATCCCGCTCGGCTCGAACATGGTCAACGTGCCACTCCCGGCGTATTCAAACGGGGAGGCGATGCGAGAAGCCGTGTTAACGCAGTGGATCCCCGCGATTGAGGCCTATCAGCCCCAGCTGATTCTGATTTCTGCCGGCTTTGATGCCCACCGGGAAGATGACATGAGCCATCTCATGTGGACCGATCAGGACTATGCCTGGATTACCGAGCAGCTGGTCAAGGTTGCGAACAAGGTCTGTGGTGGCCGCATCGTGTCGTCGTTAGAAGGTGGTTACGCGGTCGATGCGCTGGCACGAAGTGTGGGTCAGCATATCGACATGCTGCTCTGCGCATAGCGTTGTGGCACTGAACCCCTCGAACTATCGGCTCACCGTTGCGCCGATGATGGACTGGACTGATCGGCATTGTCGGTTCTTCCACCGATTGATTGCGCCGTCGGCACTTCTTTACACCGAGATGATTACGACGGGTGCGATCCTGCACGGGGATCTTCATCGACTTTTAGACTTTGATCAGGCAGAGCATCCCGTCGCACTGCAGATTGGTGGGAGTGAACCCGCTGATCTTGCGCAGGCCGCCCGGATTGGGGCGAGCTGGGGCTATGACGAGATCAATCTAAACTGTGGCTGTCCAAGTGAGCGTGTTCAAAAGGGCGCGTTTGGCGCGTGTCTCATGCGCGAACCGGATCTGGTGGCGGATGGCGTGAAGGCGATGCAGGATGCAGTCACGATTCCGGTGACGGTGAAGCATCGCATTGGTGTCGATGACCAGGACGACTACGGTTTTGTCAGAGATTTCGTTGGAAAGTTGTACTCGGTGGGCTGCCGTGTGTTTATCGTGCATGCCCGCTCCGCAATTCTGAAGGGCTTAAGCCCAAAGGAAAATCGAGAGATTCCTCCGCTAAGGATGTCCGTCGTTCGTCAGTTGAAGCGAGATTTTCCGGATGCGGTGATTGTGGCTAATGGTGGAATTCATACGGTCGACGAATCGCTTGAACTGTTAAGTCCATCGAAGGAAGGACCGTTGCCTGCTGCGGATGGTGTGATGCTTGGTCGTGCCGCGTATCACGATCCTTGGGTGCTGAGAGAAATCGCCGGTGCGCTCGGGCATACAAATCTCCCAAGCACTCGCGAGTCGATTCTTCCTGCATTACAAGACTATTTCGAATCGCAGTTGGCACAAGGAGTCAGTGCAAAACACATGACCCGACATTGGCATGGGCTCTTTCACGGTCAGCCTGGGGCTCGACTCTGGCGACGAGAGATCTGTGAAGGAAAGATGGGGCCGCTTGCGCTATTTGAGGCGCTTAGCGCTGGATTTGGTCAGTCGCCCGCTCAGCGTTCGGAGCAGTGGCCTGGTCCGCTTCCAGCGTAGGTGTCTGCTGCGTTAACTCGGCATACAGCGTCTTCGCCACCTTAATCTGTGCACGGGCGCCCATGAGGATGGCAGTGGTGAGCCCCAGCGATAAGGCAAGGCTGTTCCAGGCGAGCTGTCGTTCAATCTCAGTAAGTCCAATGATCCGCACCAGCGCCTCACCGACATAGAGCCAGACCATGAGTGACATCCAGCGAAAGGTTGGCATCTTTGCCTTCCACAAACCGGGCAGCGCAATGACGAGTGGCAGGACTTTGAGGGCGAGCCAAGATCCACCGGGTCGGATCGGATCAAGAAAGAGTTCCCATGCGAGTCCAAATGCAATCAGCGCAGCCGATAGCGCCGTTGCGATCACGGGCCATGGTTTTGGCACAGGGATCGCGCGGCTATTCCATTGTGTTGTCATCTCTGTTGCACGCTAAGCGAGTTTCTTTGCGGTCTGGGCTACACGCTGCCCCAAGGCTCTTGCGAGTCGAATCTCTTCATCAGTGACGGGTCGTGCACCATCACCGCCGGCAAGATGGGATGGACCATAGGGTGTACCGCCCGAGGTCGTGGTTAACAGATCTTTTTCGGAGTACGGAAGGCCAACGATCAGCATGCCATGGTGAAGCAGTGGCAGCATCATGGATAACAACGTTGTCTCCTGCCCCCCGTGCAGACTGCCCGTGCTGGTAAAGACACCCGCAGGCTTACCAATCAGGCTGCCTGATAGCCACTGTGCGAGGGTCTGGTCGACAAAATATTTCATCGGTGCGGCCATGTTGCCAAAGCGTGTCGGGGATCCCAGGATGATTCCGGAACACTCTTCAAGATCTTTGGGCTCTGCATAGGGTGGACCATCGGTCGGAATTGCGGGCTGTGTTGCTTCGCAGACGGTTGACACCGCAGGGACGGTACGAAGGCGTGCTGAGCAACCAGGAACAAGATGAACCCCGTCACAGATGGCCTCGGCCAGTTTGCGGGTAGCGCCATGGCGCGTGTAATAGACCACCAGAATTTCCAATGCAGGCTCCAGAATTAGCGGTTTCGGCCATTTATCATAGGGCCATGTCGCAGCAACTCAAATTTAACCTTGCCTTCTTGGTAAGGGCTATGGGCTCTCGGGAGCGTGAACTGAGACTCGGGCAGAGTGCAGCGAGCCTCAGTTTTATCTCCCTGCTGGCCCTGGTGCCACTGCTGACGGTGGTCTTGGCGACCCTAACGGCTTTTCCCGTGTTTAACCAAATCCGCGAGGGCGTGCAGCTTGTCTTAGTGGAGAACCTGCTGCCGCAAGGCTTTGCCAATACGATCTTTCGTTATCTGAATCAGTTCGTTGCCAAGGCGCGAACCTTGTCGGTTTTGGGTGTGGTCTTTCTGATGGTGACGGCAACGGTCATGATGTTGACCCTTGATCGCACGCTGAATCTGATCTGGCGCGTAGAGAAGCCCCGGCCGTTAATGCACCGGATTTCTATCTATTGGATTGCCTTGTTACTGGGCCCGATCCTGATCGGCGCAGGCGCCTGGCTAGCAATCTGGGCGGCGGGCGGGAAGCGGGCGATGGCCACTGGTTTTTGGGGGGTCGAGTGGTGGGATATGGTGAATCTGCTGTTGACGCTGGCGGCCTATAGTCTTTGCTACCGCTGGTTTCCGAATATTCGGGTGCGCTGGAAGGATGCGCTGATCGGAGGGCTGGTCGCCGCAATCGGCTCTGAATTGGCTCGCGCGTTGTTTATAGGGTATTTTGGTGCCGTCCCCACCTACCAGCAGGTCTATGGACCGTTGGCGGCTATCCCCGCACTACTGGTTTGGACGTACATGACCTGGTGGATGTTTCTGGCGGGGGCGTTGCTGGCATCGATACTGCCCGAGTGGCGCGTTGCGAATGCTAGGATTTCCACTCGATACAAAGACAAGGGAGACACCCCATGAAAGTGAGCAAGATTCTTGAAGTGAAGGGCAAGACGCTCTACACGATGAGTCCTGATCAGTCTCTTGCAGCCGCGGTGCTGGTCATGGCTGAACACGACATTGGCTCGATTGTGGTGATGGCTGATGGAAAGCTTGCGGGGATGTTGACCTTTCGCGAGGTGATCCGAATTCTTGCCAAGCGTCAGGCAGAGAATCGCGTCGGTCCAACGCCGCCGGTATCGTCCTTCACCATCGCAGAGGTGATGAATCCCAAGCCGACGGTTGTGACCCCTGATATGGATGTCGACATGCTGCGCAAGCTAATGGTTGATTCTCACGAGCGTTACCTGCCGGTCATGGAGGGTGCAGTGCTGATGGGGGTGGTGTCGTTTCATGATGTCGCCAAGGCCGTGCTCGAGATGCAGAGCTTCGAGAACAAGATGTTGAAGGCCTACATTCGTGACTGGCCGGAACAGAAAGAAGGGGCCTAATGCGAATTCTGGTCTCGAATGATGACGGCTACTTCTCGCCTGGGATTGCAGCATTGGCATCTGCCATGCGCCAGTTTGGGCAGGTCACGGTGGTGGCCCCAGAGGCAGATCGAAGTGGCGCATCAAATTCGCTGACACTTGATCGCCCGCTGTATGTCCGTCAGTCGTCGAATGGCTTTTATTACGTCAACGGCACTCCTACCGACTGCGTCCACGTTGCCGTGACGGGTTTTCTCCCGGATCGGCCTGATCTAGTTGTGTCAGGGATTAACAATGCATCGAACCTTGCCGAGGACACGCTCTATTCCGGCACGGTTGCTGCGGCGATGGAAGGCTATCTTTTAGGAATCCCCTCGGTGGCGTTTTCTCTCGCGAGTCGCAGCTTTGATCATCTTGATACCGCCACCGCGGTGGCCACAGAGGTGATCACGCGACTCATGGCGCAGCCTTTCTCGAAACCTCGTCTGTTGAATGTGAATATTCCGAGTGTTCCAAAGTCGACCCTAAAGGGCTACGCATTGACTCGTCTCGGTCGTCGACATGTGGCCCAGCCGGTAGAGAAGGCCTTATCTCCTCGCGGTGAGACAGTCTATTGGGTCGGCCCGCCCGGCGGTCAGCGCGAGGCAGGTCCTGGAACGGACTTTCATGCGATCAGCGAGGCGAAGGTATCGATTACGCCGCTGCACGTGGATCTTGGTGACCACGATGGTTTTGATGAAGTAGGGCAATGGCTGGCGAAGATTTAAAAAAGCCGAAAGGACCGGCAAAACCAACGCAGCCTGGGCTGCGTATTGGCACCAAGACCACAGAGGTGAAAGCGCCAAGTCTTGTGCCGCGTTGGGGAGCAGAATCGTTAAAGAAGGAAGACCCTACACAGCCGCCCAAGAGGTTATCGACATTTGCAGCAAAGCCCGCCGCGAAAGAGACAGGCGCGAGTGCCGGGCTTGCAAGTGATCGCACACGGGCGCGCATGGTGGAGCGACTTGCGACGCAAGGAATTCGTCATGCGGGCGTACTCTCAGCGATGCGCGAGATTCCCCGCCATCAGTTTGTGGATGAGGCGCTCGCAAGTCGCGCCTATGAAGACTCCGCATTACCAATTGGCCATCAGCAGACCATTTCGCAGCCCTTTGTCGTGGCGCGGGTGATTGAGCTTGCCTTAAGTCTGGTCCAGCCAACCGATCCAGCACGTCCTTTATCGGCGCTTGAGGTTGGCTGTGGCTGTGGGTATCAGGCGGCTGTCATGGCACGGTGTTTCGGTCGTGTGGTGTCGGTGGAACGAATTAAGGCGCTGGCGGATCTGGCGCGGGCGAACTTACGGTCGCTACGTCTTTCTAATCTAAAGCTGATCTACGGAGACGGCCTTGTTGCTGCCGCAGCCGATGGCCCATTTGATGTTATTTTGATGTCTGCAGGAATGCCGACGATTCCACAGGAGCTCGTTGGGCAGCTCGCTGTCGGCGGGGTGTTAGTGGCCCCAATTGGCGCGCCTGAGCAGCGCCTTGTGGCCGTGCAACGGCTGACCGACACCGAATTTAAAACGCAGGCGTTTGATCTGGTACGGTACGTGCCAGTCATTCGAGGAACTGAGTAATGCAGGTCAAAGGATTTACACAGTCAAAGCTGATCATCTGCGCGGGGTGTGTTCTTGCGCTGGTGGGCTGTGCCCAGACAAAATCACCCGCACCGGTGGAAAGCCGAGTTCTTGGGAAAGGCGCGCCCGCAAAACCGGCTGCCGCGCCTGCAAGCGCTGCTACGCCAAGTGTCTCTGCCGATGGCTACTATCGCGTCCGCAGGGGCGATACATTAATTGGTATCTCTCTCGATCACGGCGTCTCTTGGCGAGATCTTGCGGCATGGAACCAGATCGACAATCCTAATCTGATTGAAGTGGACCAGCTGATTCGCGTGAAGCCACCAAAGCCCACGCGATCAGCTGCCGCTGGCCCAACCGGTGCATCCGCGAATCAGGGCGCCGATAGCAGCCCAGCAAAAATTGATGTGCGTCCTTTGGCCTCATCCAAGCCCGCTGCGACAACGGGTGCCGGGACAGCGAGCACTACCGCATCGGGTAGCACGATCGCCGGCGCTGCATCAATTCCCGCGCCCGGAACGGTACCTGCGTTACCCCCGGCGATGCCACCCGTTGCCTCGGCAGCGCCCTCTGCCGCATCTTCTGCATCCGCAGCAAAGGCAGCAGAGGGTATTACGCTGTCGTGGCCGGGGAAAGGAAATGTGATGACGCAGTTTGCGGACCCAGGTTATAAGGGCATTGCGTTATCAGGTGCCGAGGGGGATCCGGTCACGGCGGCCGCTGACGGTCGAGTGGTCTACAGCGGAAACGGTTTGCGCGGCTATGGCAACCTGGTCATCGTGAAGCATGACGGCGATTTTCTGACCGCCTATGCACATAACAAATCGATCATGGTGACGGAAGGCCAGCAGGTGAAACGCGGTCAGAAGATTGCAGAGCTTGGCAAGACCGATACTGACCAGCCAAAGCTTCACTTCGAGGTTCGCAAGTCTGGTAAGCCTGTTGATCCGCTGAAGTTTCTTGCGCAGCGTTAGTGAGACGGGTGTTCACGGCATGACCCCTATTCTTTGTTTTGACCTTGAGACGATTCCGGATGCCGCGGGGTTGCGCCGCCTTGAGAGCTTTGATCCTGCGCTCGATGATCATGCCGGTGTGGCAGCGGTGCAGGCCGAACGGCTGGCATCTCACGGATCTGATTTCTTTCCGCACTACCTGCAGCGTATCTGGGTGATTGGCTGTGTCTTTCGTGATGACGAGGGCTTTCGTGTGCGCTGTCTTGGTGATCAGCACGGAGGAAGTGATGCGGAAGAGGCGGCACGCATCCGATCGTTTTTCAAGGTTATCGAGAAGCACACACCGCAGCTTGTGACCTGGAACGGGTCTGGTTTTGATATGCCCGTGCTGCATCATCGGGCGCTGATTCATGGCATCCCTGCTGCCCGTTACTGGGAGCAGGGGGACGATGATCGGGACTTCAAGTTCAATAACTACCTGTCTCGTTATCACTCCCGGCACTTAGACCTGATGGATCTGATAGCGGGCTATCAGAATCGGGCCTTTGCGCCACTAGATGCCATGGCACGACTCTGTGGCTTTGCGGGAAAGCTTGGCGAAGATGGCAGTAAGGTCTGGCAGGCTTTCCAAGAGGGACGCGGCGATTCTGTGCGGGCCTACTGTGAGACCGATGTCGTCAATACCTATCTACTTTACTGTCGTTATAACTTGATGCGTGGTGCCTGGGCAGAGCCGTATTACCGGGCGGAACTTGCCTTAGTACGCGACACCTTAAAGGCGATGATTGGTGATGCGAGCAGCCCGCTGGGTGGAGCGCATTGGCAGCGTTATCTGGCGGCTGCACCGGCACTGACCAACCTGTAGATGAAGCGTCGCGCACCAAAGATTCCCGAGGTTCTCTCGAATCTCACGATTGAGTCTGTCGATCTCGACGGTCAGGGTCTCGCCCGCCACGAGGGCAAAGTGGTCTTTGTGGAAGACGCACTGCTTGGCGAACGGGTTGACGTCGCGGTGACTCGTAACAAAACCAGCTATGCCAAAGGGTCAGCGATTGCCTGGCATCGTAAGAGCGTTCAACGCGTCACGCCAAAGTGTCAGCACTTTGGTATCTGCGGTGGGTGTGCCGTTCAGCATGTCGACGCCTCTGCGCAGCTAGCGATTAAGCAGCGGGTCTTAGAGGACCATCTCTGGCACCTAGCACGCTTAAAGCCCGCCGAAATTCTGCCGCCAATTGACGGAAGTCCCTGGGGCTATCGCACGCGAGCTCGTCTCACCGCGCGATGGGTCGATAAAAAAGGCGGCATGCTCTTGGGGTTTCACGAACGCAAGAGCAGCTATGTCGCGGTAATGGATTCCTGCGAGATCTTGCATCCCCGAGTCTCCGAAATGATGCCTGCATTACGGGACTGTCTTGCCTCGCTCTCGATTGCGCGTCGTCTCCCTCAGGCTGAGGTCGCTGTTGGTGAACCCGAAGTTGCTGCGGGTGAGTCACTCGTCGCAAAGTCGCGCACCCATCCCGTAATCGTCTGGGTGCTGAGGATTCTTGAGCCATTAACTCAGGACGACGAGGCGATTCTGAAAGCCTTTGCGGATACCTGGCAGGTCCAGTTCTGGCTGCAGCCGGGTGGTCCGCAGACTGCGGCACTCTTTTATCCCGTTGATGCGCCGGCACTCGCCTATCACCTCCCCGAATTCAATCTGCGCATGCCATTTTCGCCGGTGGACTTCACGCAGGTGAATCCTGGAATCAATCAGGTCATGGTGAAACGGGCGGTCGATTTGCTCGATCCGCAGCCATCCGATCGCGTGGCTGATTTCTTTTGTGGTCTAGGGAATTTCACGCTGGCCTTGGGACGCCGCGCGTCTCGGGTTCTGGGGATTGAAGGGTCATCGTCGCTTACGGATCGCGCGGCTCAGAATGCGGCGCTTCA
>CAYPCG010000027.1:0-12699 GCA_964409175.1 uncultured Burkholderiaceae bacterium | reverse complement strand
GCCATTCTGGTGCATGAGGGGGGGTGGCAGCTTCACAAGGCGGGCGTGATCAATATGTTTCCGCATACGGCCCACGTGGAGTCGATTGCGGTCTTTGAGCGGCCGTAAAAAAGCCCCCAGGCTTTCGCAAGGGGGCTTCGTTTTTAGAGACTGAATGGTCTCGTTTAGTCCCGGTTTCCACCAAACAGTGACATCAGCAGCACCAGCAGGTTGCTGAAGATGTTGTAGACGTTCAGGTAGATCGCGAGCGTCGCCGAGATGTAGTTGGTCTCACCGCCGTTCACAACACGGTTGATGTCATAGACCAGCAGTGCCGAGAAGATGGCAACAGCCAGTGCCGAGACCGTCAGCATCAGGGCGGGCATCTGCAACCAGATGTTTGCGAGCGAGGCCACCAGGAGTACGACGACACCGATCATCAGGAACTTGCCCATGCCGGACAGATCCTTCTTCGTCGTCGTCGCGATGCTGGCCATCCCCATAAACACGAGCCCGGTTCCGCCGGCAGCAATTCCGATCAGCTGGGCGCCGTTGGACATCCCCAGCGCGATGCCGATTAAGCGCGACAGCATGAGACCCATGAAGAAGGTAAAGCCCAGCAGCAGGTAGACACCCGTGACACTGTGCTTGGTCCGCTCAATAGCGTAGAAAAAGCCAAAGGCAATGCCCAAGAACAGCAGGGCACCGATGAACGGACTTCCTGCGAACCAGGCAAAACCAAATTGCATGCCTGCCCAAGCCCCCAACACCGTTGGGACCATGGTCGCAGCCAGGAGCCAGTAAGTGTTTCGCAGCACTCGGTTGCGCGCAACCGAGGACTCGGCCTGAGGCAACGGGGTACTGTTGTTCCAGCTTGGATTCATGTAATGCTTCTCCTTAGTGATTCATGGCGAGATTCCGGGGGCGGGATGCCGCCCGGACGGACGCCTGCGCGTATAATCGCAGGTTTAGTTGACAAATCAAGTAGGAAAAGGTTCAAAAGCGGGTTCAACATGGGGTCATCGCCGTTTCCCCGTGGAGGCAGAACAACGCCCAGGAATTGAGTCCCCGCGCCTTTCCTCAACATAACCCTCTCAATAACCCTTATTACGACACGGAAATTAGACATGGCTATCGAACGAACCCTCTCCATCATCAAGCCGGACGCAGTCGCAAAGAACGTCATCGGTCAGATCTACTCGCGCTTCGAGCAGGCCGGTCTGAAGATCGTTGCTGCGCGCATGGCACACCTCTCCCGTGGTGAGGCAGAAGCCTTTTATGCAGTGCACCGTGAGCGTCCTTTCTTCAAAGATCTGGTGGACTTTATGGTCTCTGGCCCCGTCATGATTCAGGTGCTCGAAGGCGATAACGCGATTGCCAAGAACCGTGACCTGATGGGGGCGACCGATCCGAAGAAAGCTGCTCCTGGCACGATCCGTGCAGACTTTGCTGACAGCATCGATGCCAACGCTGTGCACGGTTCTGACGGTCCTGACACTGCACGTCAGGAAGTTGGTTTCTTCTTCCCCGCAATGGCCGTTTACAGCCGCTAAACCCGTCGCTGCAGACGGGGATTTGCCCGGACAATGCCCACCCCGTCAACCAATCTCCTCGGTTTTTCTCCTCCAGCCCTCACCGAATGGTGCGTGGCGATGGGGGAGAAGCCGTTTCGTGCTCGCCAGCTGCTGAAATGGATTCACCAGCGGGGCGCTGGGCAGTTTTCGGAAATGACCGATCTTGCGAAAGACTTTCGCGCCAAGCTCGAGACCACTGCTGTCATTGAGGCCCTACCGGTCATCACCGATCACACGTCAAGCGATGGCACACGCAAGTGGCTCTTCGATGTCGGGCAGGGCAACGCGATTGAGACGGTGTTCATTCCCGAGACGGATCGCGGCACGCTCTGCGTGTCCTCTCAGGCAGGCTGCACCGTCGCCTGCCCGTTCTGCTCAACCGGACGCCAGGGATTTAATCGAAACCTCACGACCGCTGAGATCGTGAGCCAGCTCTGGTGGGCCAAGCACAAGGCGCAGTCTCCCGTGACGAACGTCGTGATGATGGGCATGGGGGAACCGCTACTCAACTATGACGCGTTAGTGCCCGCGTTGATGCTGATGCTCTCGGACGATGCCTATGGGCTTTCTCGGCGCAAGGTCACCGTATCCACATCGGGTGTGGTGCCGATGATTGACCGGCTGGCCAGAGACTGCCCGGTGTCGCTTGCTGTGTCGCTGCATGCGCCAACAGATGCCCTTCGGGATGTACTGGTACCGCTTAACAAAAAATATCCGTTGAAGGATCTGATGTCGTCGCTGCGCCGTTACCTTGAGCCGGCGCCACGCGACTTCATTACTTTTGAATATGTCTTGTTGGACGGGGTTAACGACTCGCTGGATCACGCGCGACAGCTTGCCAAGCTGGTGCGTCAGGAAGAAGTCGCCTGTAAGTTCAACCTGATCCCGTTTAATCCTTTCCCGAATTCTGGCTACAAGAAGCCCTCTTGGCCCAAGCAGCGCGCCTTTGCGGATTTCTTGACGCAGGAAGGCTTTGTCACGACGATTCGGAAAACACGAGGAGACGATATTGATGCCGCCTGCGGCCAGTTGGCGGGAGATATCCAGGATCGAACCAAAATCACGATGAGACTGAAATGACCACTGATCTCAATGCGATGCAGCCGTTTTCCTGTGGCCCTGCCCAACGTCGTAAAACGCGGGCAGTCGAGATTTCTTGGGCGGACAACACGGTTGTTATTGGTGGTGGTGCCCCAGTGGTGGTCCAGTCGATGACCAACACCGATACGGCGGATGCGATTGGGACTGCGATCCAAGTGCAGGGGCTTGCGCAGGCCGGCTCTGAGCTAGTCCGCATAACAGTGAATTCGCCGGATGCCGCGAAAGAGGTTGCGGCTATTCGTGAGCAGCTTGATCGGATGAACTGCAGTGTGCCGTTGATTGGTGATTTCCACTTTAATGGCCATAAGTTGCTTGCTGACTACCCGGATTGTGCGCAGGCGCTATCGAAATACCGGATCAACCCTGGAAATGTCGGTAAGGGCGCAAAGCGCGATAACCAGTTCGGCGCGATGATCGAGGCCGCCTGCCGCTATAACAAGCCGGTTCGTATTGGCGTGAACTGGGGCAGTCTTGATCAGGAGTTACTCGCTCGGTTGATGGATGAGAACGGGCGACGCACAACACCGTGGGATGCCCAGGCAGTGATGCGCGAGGCCCTTGTCACCTCTGCAATTGAAAGTGCCCAGCAGGCAGAGGCCTGGGGTCTTGCGGGTAATCGCATCACCCTGTCAGCCAAGGTGAGCAGTGTCCAGGATCTGATCTCGGTCTATCGCGAACTATCGCGTCGTTGTGACTATCCACTGCACCTCGGACTGACCGAGGCAGGGATGGGCAGCAAAGGAATTGTGGCCTCGACCGCTGCGATGGGCGTACTGCTGCAAGAAGGCATTGGCGATACGATCCGCGTCTCGCTCACACCAGAGCCGGGTGGTGATCGTCGTCAAGAGGTGATCGTGGCCCAAGAGATGCTTCAGTCGATGGGGCTTCGTGCCTTTGCACCGATGGTGGTGGCCTGCCCGGGATGTGGTCGCACGACATCGACCTATTTCCAAGAGCTGGCCGCAAAGATTCAGGCGTATCTGCGCGAGCAGATGGTCCAATGGAAGACGCAGTACCCAGGGGTTGAGAACATTACGGTTGCAGTGATGGGCTGTGTCGTCAACGGTCCTGGTGAAAGTAAACACGCTGATATTGGTATCAGCCTTCCCGGAACCGGCGAGTCTCCTGTCGCACCGGTCTTTGTGGATGGTGAGCGGTCCGTGACGTTGAAAGGGGAGCGTATCGCTGAAGAATTTCAGGCCTTGGTGGCCGACTATGTTGAGAAGCGTTTTGGTGGGGCACGATGAGTTCAGGTAAGCCGCTGGAGAAGCTCTCCGGTGTAAAGGGAATGAATGACCTCCTTCCGGATCAGTCACCGATCTGGGAGTGGACCGAGGCCCGCGTGTCTCGCGTCTTTCAGCAGTACGGCTATCGCCTGATCCGCACACCGATTGTCGAACCAACAGCGCTCTTTATTCGCGGGATTGGTGAGGTCACCGATATCGTTGAGAAAGAGATGTATACCTTCACCGACGCGTTAAACGGCGAGATGCTCACGCTTCGTCCGGAAAACACCGCGGCGGTGGTACGCGCTGCAATTGAACATAACCTGCTCTATGACGGCCCGAAGCGGCTTTGGTACGTGGGGCCGATGTTTCGCCACGAGCGCCCGCAGCGAGGCCGGTATCGTCAGTTTCATCAGTTTGGTGTCGAGGCACTTGGCCTGTCAGGTCCGGACGTTGATGCAGAACAGCTCCTGATGGTGCACCGGCTTTGGGCGGCCTTGGGACTGACTGGAGATCTCGCACCGAAGCTAGTGGTGAATTCGTTGGGGCAAAAAGATGAGCGTGCTGCACATCGCCAGGCGCTGATTGCCCATTTCCAATCTCATGCGGACCAGTTGGATGCCGATGCCCAGCGACGTCTGCATTCGAATCCGTTGCGCATTCTTGATTCTAAGAATCCTGCGATGGCCTCGGTCATTGAGCGCGCGCCCTTGCTGCGTGATTTTCTGGGCGATGCATCGAAAGCGCACTTTGATGCGGTGTTGCGCACCTTAGATACTCACGGGATTGCCTACACGGTAAACCCCCGGCTTGTGCGCGGATTGGATTACTACAACCTGACGGTCTTTGAGTGGATGACCGACCGTCTCGGGGCACAAGGGACGGTCTGTGGTGGCGGTCGTTACGACACGCTGATCGAACAGATGGGGGGTAAGCCTGCGCCGGCCTGCGGTTTTGCCATTGGTGTTGAGCGATTGATTGAACTACTGAAAGAAGTGGCGCCCCCAGCGCTTCCCGCAGTCCTTGATGTCTATCTGGTGCACTGGGGGGAGAACTCTGAGTCCCAGGCCTTGTCTTTAGCAGAGGACTGCCGAGCCCATGGGCTATCGGTACAGATGCACTGTGGTGAGGGAAGTCTGAAGTCACAGATGAAAAAAGCAGATCAGAGTGGCGCCTCGTTTGCCATTCTGATGGGCGATGATGAGCGTGCCAATCAGGTGGTCACGATCAAACCGTTACGCGGTCAGGCGGGGCTATCCCAGCAGGACCAGGTCGCGATGTCCGCCGCCGCTATCGTGGTGCGTGACATGGTGGGAAATTCCAAATAGAAAGTCGAGTCTTATGCGTGAAGATCTAGAACAAGAAGAGCAGCTTGATGCGATCAAGGGCTTCTGGGCAGAGAACAAGCGTTGGATTGTTCCGCTCATCACTCTGGCATTACTGGCTGTTGCCGGTTTTAACGGGTTTAACTGGTGGAAGGAGCGTCAGGCGGTGAAGGCGACCGAAGCGCTAGTCGCACTGGAAAACGCACTGAAAGAGCAAAGCCTTGATAAGGCGAAGGTCGCCTACAAGGTCTTGGCCGATGATTTCGCTAGCACCACGCAGGCGGCACTTGGCGGGCTGCAGATGGCCAAGGTATTGGTCTCCAGTGGCGATCTGCCCGCGGCACGTGATGCACTTGCCCAAGTTGCCAAAAATGGCGCTGATGAGTTTTCTTGGGTTGCCAAGATTCGTATGGCCGGGGTCATGCTTGATGAGAACAATGCCAAAGGGGCATTGGATATCTTGTCTGGAACGCCGAGCAAAGAGTTTGCGCCTCTGGTCAATGATCGAAAAGGAGATGTCTACGCGGCACTGGGTAATTTAGAGGAGGCGCGTGCGGCATGGAAGCTTGCCGCGGATGCCTTAACGGCAGGCTCTCCCACCCGCGAACTGGTGCTGCGTAAGCTTCAGTCTGTTGATGCCTTTAAGGAAGCGAAATAGTCATGACGCGCGTGAATCCCTCGCCTCGGTCTCTATCGGTTGTCGCGGTTGCTGCACTGATTGCAGTGGCGACGCTTTCCGGCTGTGGCACCTCGAAAAAAGCGGAGCCTGCGAAGCTTCAGAGTTTTAAGACCACACTGCCCGCATCGATTGCCTGGACAGCAGACGTGGGCCGATCGCAGAAGTTTGATATTGGCGTGGGCCAGTTTTCGCCGGCAGTCTCAGGTGACTTTGTCACGGCCGCCTCGACGAAGTCTGTGACGCGTGTCTCGCTCGCAACAGGAAAGGTCAGCTGGAAACGGGATCTGGACGCAACGATTGTGGCTGGCGTTGCGGTGGGCTCCGGCGAGTCTGCGGGGTTATCGGCAGTGGTGACGGATCGTGGTGAGCTGGTGCTGATCGGTGCCGATGGCGCGATTGTTCGACGCTTTCCACTTGGGGGTGTTGCCCAGGAGATTCCCGTGCTGATTGGGAATACTGCCGTCGTGCGGCTCACGGATAACCGGGTTGGCGGATGGGATGTCCAGACCGGACTTCGTCGTTGGGTATTGCAGCGAAACCTGCCGAACCTTGTCTTGCATGCCCAGTCAGGGCTTCTGATGAAGCCTGCTGCACCGGAAGAATCATCAAGTGCCGCGTTGGGAACAAACGATGTGGTGGCAAATCTTCCCGGTGGCCGACTGCTCTGGATCAACGCGCTCACAGGTGGTCTTCGCTGGGAGTCTCAGGTGGCAACGCCGAAAGGCACGAATGAAGTGGAGCGGATTGTTGATCTGTTAGGGGCGCCCTCTGCAGAAGGCAAAGATGTCTGTGCTGCCGCCTATCAGAGCGTAGTGGCCTGCTATAACGCAGAGACAGGCAAGCGGTTGTGGACGAAAGATTTTGCTGCAGCAACTGCATTGGCGATCGACACTCGATTTGTCTATGTCTCCGATAACCAGTCTCGTGTCCATGCTTTTGCGCGTGCGGATGGCGCACAGGCCTGGTCCACGGAGGCACTTCAGTTGCGTGGCCTCACCGCTCCGACATCCTGGGGGCGAGCCCTTTGGGTGAGCGATCGATTTGGTTACCTGCATGGTCTTTCGCGTGAGGACGGACGCACGATGACGCGTCTTGATCTGGGAAGCCAGGCATCCGGCGCGATGCGGGCCACGAACAAGGGTCTGGTCGTGCAGACGCAGTCGGGTCGGCTGATGCTGATTCGCACGGAAGGATAGGCATTGACTGCGAAACCGGTAGTGGCCCTGGTGGGCCGACCGAACGTTGGCAAGTCGACGCTGTTTAACCGGCTGACGCGCTCGCGTGATGCGCTCGTCGCCGATCTCCCGGGGCTTACTCGTGATCGTCACTATGGCGAAGGCCGACTGGGTCCTAGACCTTATTTCGTGGTGGATACCGGCGGCTTCGAGCCGGTGGTCAAAGAAGGCATTACCTTCCAGATGGCCAAGCAGACCCGTCAGGCCATTGCTGAATCCGATGCGGTGATCTTTGTGGTCGATGGCCGTAATGGCGTTGCGCCACAGGATATGCAGATCGCTGACCTGCTTCGCAAGACAGGGCGTCCGGTCACGATTGCGGTCAACAAATTAGAAGGCCTCACGGGGGAAGGACGAACCGCCGAGTTCTACGAGCTCGGACTCGGGGAGCCCCACGCAATTTCATCAGCGCACGGCGATGGTGTGTCGAGCTTGATGGATCTCGTGTTGGATGCATTGCCTCACGTAGAAGAGGAGGAAGAGGACGCTGCGACGATTGCAGAGCGTGGGTTACGCGTGGCCATTGTCGGTCGCCCCAATGCAGGCAAGTCCACCTTGATTAATACGTTGGTAGGCGAAGAGCGGGTCATTGCCTTTGATATGCCGGGAACGACCCGTGATGCGATTTCGATTCCGTTTGAACGGGCGGGTAAAAAGTATCAGCTGATCGACACGGCTGGTCTTCGCCGACGTGGCAAGGTATTCGAAGCAGTTGAAAAGTTTTCCGTGATTAAGACGCTGCAGGCGATTGAGTCCTGTCATGTCGCTATCCTGATGTTAGATGCACGTCAGGATGTCTCCGATCAGGATGCCCACATTGCCGGCTTCGTCATGGAGTCTGGTCGGGCATTGGTGGTCGCCGTCAACAAATGGGATGGCCTGGATGTGGTCGCCCGCGATGAGGTCAAGCGGGTGATGACCCGCAAGCTCCAGTTCCTACACTGGGCGAAGTTTCATTTCATTTCCGCGCTCAAGGGTACTGGGGTGGATGCCCTGATGCGGTCGGTGGACGACGCCTACACCGCAGCGACCTTGAAGCTCTCCACGCCCAAGATCACCCGCGTCCTGCGCGAGGCCGTTGAGCACCAGCAGCCCCCCCGACACGGCATCTTCCGCCCCAAACTGCGCTATGCGCACCAGGGTGGACAGAACCCCCCGATCATCGTGGTGCATGGCAACGCGTTGGAGCACGTCTCTGATGTCTACAAGCGATATCTCGAGTCCCGCTTCCGTCGGGTCTTTAAGCTCGAGGGCACCCCGCTGCGGATTGAGTGGAAGACCTCCACTAATCCTTACAAGCCCGAGGCGTGATTCTCTAAGCCGAAATCGGTATAGTTAATCCCGTCTTTCGGGAGGTTAGATAAAAATGACACAAGCCAAGGGGCAGGCATTGCAAGATCCTTTTTTGAATCTGCTGCGCAAAGAGCATGTGCCGGTATCGGTGTATCTCGTCAATGGCATTAAGTTGCAGGGCCATGTCGAGTCGTTCGATCAGTATGTGTTGTTACTGCGAAACACAGTGACGCAGATGGTTTACAAACACGCCATCTCCACCATCGTTCCCGCGCGCGCGGTGAACTTCTCTGCAGAGGGTGAGTCCAGCTGAGCGACCTTGGTTCCGTATCAACGTCCCTAGACGTTGATTTTTCGAAGCAGCCAAAAACGGTCCTGGTTGCCCTGACGATTGGTCAGGGCCCCTCACCGGATGTTGAAGAGCTTCAATCCCTTGCCGAATCGGCAGGGGCCAAGGTGGTCAGTCTTATTACTGGTCGTCGCGATCGACCGGACCCCGCTTATTTCGTCGGTTCAGGAAAGTGCGAAGACATTCTCGCGGCCTGTCAGACGCATGGCGCAGATCTGGTGATCTTTGATCATGCACTCACGCCCGGCCAGCAGCGCAACCTGACGAAGTTGTTAAAGCGTCGCGTGATCGACCGGGTCGCATTAATTCTCGATATCTTTGCCCTGCGGGCCCGAAGTCATGAAGGCAAATTGCAGGTAGAACTTGCCCAGCTCGACTACTTGTCGGCGCGACTGGTCCGAGGCTGGACTCACTTGGAGCGACAAAAGGGCGGTATTGGTCTGCGCGGCCCGGGTGAGACCCAGTTGGAGACAGACCGCCGGCTGATCGGCAATCGAGTAAAGCAGCTCAAAGCCAGGCTTGCCCTGGTGGAGCGGCAGCGTAAAAACCGCCGTCGTCAACGGGATCGTCAGGGGGCGTTTTCGGTGTCGCTCGTGGGCTACACCAACGCCGGAAAGTCCACACTCTTTAATGCCCTGACCCACGCTGGGGTCTACGCCGCCGATCAGCTCTTTGCCACCCTGGACACCACGAGTCGGCGAGTGTTTCTGGCACCCGGCGAGTTTATGGTGCTATCGGATACGGTGGGCTTTATTCGTGAGCTGCCGCATAGCCTGATCGAGGCCTTTAAATCGACGCTGCACGAGGCAGCCGATGCCGATCTTTTGCTTCATGTGATTGATGCCTCGGACCCTGATCGTGAACTGCAACAGCAGGCCGTTGATGCGGTGCTGGCAGAAGTCGGTGCGGCCGACGTGCCCCGTGTGGAAGTCTTTAACAAGATCGATCTCATGGGGCTTGCCCCCCGAACCGAGATAGATCCCTATGGTAGGATCCGAAGGGTCTGGCTGAGTGCGGCTTCCGGCCAGGGTTTGGATGCCGTTCGAGAGGCCGTTCGATCCCACATGCCCGCTTTCCCTAACCCTGCGGCGTGGATGGACTCTCTCGGCGATAATCCAGATCTAGTGCAACCTTCGGTCCAATCCCTTCTCTAACCACCCATGATTCGACGTATGAACCTTTTTAGGCGTCTTTTTGCCTTGGGCGATCCCCGCTGGGGCGGCCAGTCCGGCTCCGACCAGGACCGACAGCAGCCTTCTCAGCCTGCGAACCAGGACCAGCCTGGCCGTGGCGCGTCTGGTCAGGAACCGGAGCGCGACCCCCGCGAGCAGCGGCCCGAGCCACCGCGTCCCGGCGGCCAAAAGAATAATGAGCCGCCAGATCTTGATGAGGTCTGGCGTGACTTCAACCGTCGCTTAAGCGGCATGTTTGGTGGTAAGTCCGGTAACCGTGGCGCTGGTGGCAACGGTGGTGGGTTTGGTGGTGGCGGGGGTGGTCGCCGTGGTGGTACCGGCGGCTCCGGCGGTGGTTTTAAGGCCCCGAACGTCCGAACGGGACCAGCCTTTGGCGTGGTCGCTCTGGGCGGCGTGCTGCTATGGATGGCAACTGGGTTTTATATCGTTCAGGAAGGTCAGTCATCAATCGTCCTGCGATTTGGTGAGTTCCGAACCACGACGTCGGCCGGTTTTAACTGGCGTCTGCCTTATCCGTTTGAGTCTCACGAGATCGTCAACCTGTCACAGATTCGTCAGGTCTCCGTTGGTATTCGTGGGAGCGGCGCAGGGAACCGCGGTCGTGACTCGCTGATGCTGACCAAAGACGAGAACATGGTCGATCTGCAGTTTGCAGTTCAGTACCGTGTGGGTGACGCAAAAGATTACCTGTTTAACAACGTAGCGACCGATGAGATCGTTGCCCAGGCTGCCGAGACGGTGATGCGGGAGATCGTCGGGCGTAGCATGAGCGATACGGTGCTTTATGAAAATAAAGAAGGAATCGCGCGTGAAGCCTTAAGTGCGATCCAGGCGATTGCCGATCGTTATGGATCGGGCCTTTCCATTGTGGACGTGACGATTCAAAACGCACAGCCGCCGGAAGAAGTGCAGGCCGCCTTTAGTGATGCAATTAAAGCAGGCCAAGATGCCGAGCGTCTCAAGAACGAAGGTCAGGCGTATGCCAATGACGTCATTCCTCGTGCCCGTGGTTCTGCGGAGCGTCTGATCCAAGAAGCGGAAGCCTACAAAGAGCGCGTGATCGCTACCTCCCAGGGTGATGCCGAGCGTTTCCGCAAGATCGTGGTGGAATACAACAAGGCACCTGCCGTGACGCGTGAGCGGATGTATCTTGAAGCGATGCAGCAGGTGTTCACGAATGTCAGCAAGGTGATGGTGGACTCCAAGTCCAACAGCAACCTGCTCTATCTCCCGTTGGATAAACTACTGTCACAGAGTGCTGCTGGTGCACCGACCACCCCGGGTGCTTCTGGGTCTGGGTCGATGACAGCGACACCGCAGCAGACGCCGGCGGCTGCACCGGCCGCAGCCCCCGCACAGGAGGCGCCGCCCGCTGCGACAGATTCGCGTGGCAATGCGGTGCAGAGTCTTCGTGACCGTCTGAGAGAGGCGCGCTAATCATGAACAAGCTCTTTTCTGCCATTGTTGCCCTGGTGCTTGGGGTCGTCGTTGTGGGTTCCTGTATTTTTGTTGTGGACCAGCGTCAGTACGCCATCGTCTTTGCGCTCGGTGAGATCAAGGAAGTGGTGAGTAAGCCGGGGTTGTATTTCAAGCTGCCCCCGCCGTTTCAGAACGTGGTCTATGTTGAGAAGCGAATTCTCACCATCGATACGCCTGAGATTGACCGTTTCATCACCAGTGAAAAACAGAACGTTCTCGTCGATACCTATGTGAAGTGGCGCGTGATTGACCCCCGTGAGTACTGGGTGTCGGTTGCGGGTCGTGCCGCGGGGGCCTCCGATCGTATTTCGCGCAGCCTTCGTGATGCGCTAAACAATGAGATTGCCAAACGCACGGTGAACGAGGTGATCTCGGCGTCTCGTGAGCAGGTGATGACTGGTATTCGTGATCGAGTGAATGCCGATGCCAAACGTCTTGGGGTTGAAGTGGTCGACGTTCGGATTAAGCGAGTAGACCTTGCCGATGAAATTCGTGACTCGGTCTTCCGTCGTATGGAGTCTGAGCGTAAGGCAATCGCCAATGAGCGTCGTTCATCCGGTGCTGCGGAATCAGAAAAAATCCGTGCAAATGCTGACCGTCAGCGGGAAGTGTTACTGGCGCAGGCCTATCGTCGTGCCCAAGGCATCATGGGGGATGGCGATGCCCGGTCGACCGCGGTCTATGCAGCGTCCTTTGGTCAGAACCCCGAGTTCGCATCGTTCTATCGAAGCCTGCAGGCGTATCGCGAGAGCTTTAAGACCAAATCCGACGTGATCGTTGCCGATCCTCAGTCTGACTTCTTCCGCTATTTCAGATCTTCGGGTGCGCGAAGCGGCAACGGCAAGTAACAAGGCATCCCATGCCCGCCTGGCTGCTTCCCGATCACCTCTCTGACATTCTTCCTGACGAGGCGAAGCGACTTGAGTCGCTTCGTCGCCGTCTGCTCGATCTCTACGCGACCTATGGCTACGACCTAGTGCAGCCGCCGATGTTTGAGCATGTCGAATCGCTGTTGATCCAAGAAGCCCGCGATCTCGATCTGAGAACCTTCAAAATGGTCGATCAGTTAAGCGGCCGACTCCTTGGGCTGCGGGCCGACATCACGCCGCAGGTGGCGCGTATTGATGCCCATCAGAGCCAGCATCAGGGCGTTACGCGACTCTGTTACACGGGTTCGGTGCTCCATGCCCAGCCTGCAGGATTACTGTCCTCCCGCGAACCTGTTCAAGTGGGCTGTGAGCTCTTTGGTCATGATGGCCTGGAAGC
>CAYPCG010000026.1:9405-22062 GCA_964409175.1 uncultured Burkholderiaceae bacterium | reverse complement strand
CCCAAGGTAAACCAAAGAGAAACGACTCCCATGAAGACCACATTCAAACTAACCATCTTATCGATACTGCTCGCGGCTGGCGTCACCGCCGAGGCAAGCAATCCCGTCACGCCTGAAGCAAAGTTACACCCTCTCTATAAGCAAGAATGCAGCACATGTCACATGGCGTATCCGCCAGATTTTTTGTCAAAGCCAGCATGGAATCGCGTCATGACGGGGCTAGCGAATCACTACGGCACCGATGCAAGCTTAGATGAAGCGGCTGTTCGAGACATTACAAAATGGCTTAACCAGACCGGTGGAACATACAAACGGGTGGTGGCGACTTCGAAGGAGGACCGGATCACAACAACACCCTGGTTTACCAAGAAGCACCGTGAAGTAGAACCCAACGTATTTAAACGAACGTCTATCAAGAGTGCCGCTAACTGTGCGGCCTGTCATACCAAGGCAGCAGAGGGAAATTATGATGAAGACTTTGTGAGGATTCCAAAATGAGGGCAGTCACAACACAAACGAACTTGCTAAAGAAAATTCTCGTCTGGGACATGCCCACTCGGGTCTTTCACTGGGCACTAGCCATCAGCTTTGCTGGCGCGATGATCACCCAGGAGATGGAGCGGCTGCGTCTCGTGCACATCACGTTTGGCTACACCATGCTAGGTCTCGTCGGGTTTCGACTGATCTGGGGCATGATCGGAACGCGGTATGCAAGATTTTCATCGTTTGCACCCAGTCCGAGGAAAGTCGTCGCCTACATTCGATCGCTTTTTAGTCGTCAGCCCATGCATACGCTTGGCCATAACCCGATCGGCGCTCTCGGGATTATCGCTATGCTATCGCTCATCGTTGGCACAAGTGTCTCAGGCATCCTTCTTGAAGCAGAAATCGCTGAAGAACTATTTGAAGAGCTTCATGAAGGGCTTGCAAATGGACTTCTCGCAGTCGTGGGGATCCATATTGCCGGAGTGATCTTCTCGAGCGTCGCCCACAAAGAAAACCTCATCGGCCCAATGTTTAGCGGTTTCAAGACGGGTCCCGAATCGCAAGGCATTCGTCATAGTTTCTGGTGGGTCGGACTGATGCTCATCGCGACCATGGCCTGGTTCTGGCTGATGAACCTGTCGCTTATCTAAACACCCAGGGCACCCAAGGGGCAGCCTCGACCTATCGCGAGAGACCCCCCATCAGGTGCCCTGTCTTGACGTAAATCAGGGCGCCGTCGTCCTTGGTGTAAGGCTGATGCGCGCTTAAGTGAGGGCTTCTAATCCAGGTTCCAGTTGTATAGATGCCATGCTCATCGTAGAAGGTACCTTCCAACACTAGGATCTCCTCCCCACCCCAATGGCGATGTGCAGAAAAGTTTGTATTGGGGGCCCACCGAACGAGCGCCGCATGCTCCGTGCCGAACTGATGTAACCCTTGCACCCTCAGTCCCGACACAAGGCCTTGGTGCCACTGCGCATCTCGGGTGTTCACAGCGAAGCACACAGAATCGTTGGCATCAAACTGACAGAGCTTCACGAACAGCAATGCACCATTCGGACCGCTCGTCGGTCGATGCTGACTGCCAGTCGGGTGACGCAGGTAGGTTCCCGCCGGATAGAGGCCTTTCTCATCAGAAAACTCTCCCTCAAGCACAAGGATTTCCTCGCCTCCACCATGGACATGCAGTGGAAATGTCGTGTTCGGCTCATACCGAACCAGGCTGGTTGCCCGACCTAACTCCACTCCATCCCGGTCCAGCATCACCCGACTCACGCCAGGCGTTGGAGAACTCACCCATTGGTGCTGCGCGGGTGAGACCACAACCCGTTGAGCGAAGTCCATATTGATCTGCACAGCATTAATCCCCTTGATAGACAAAAACTAATTGGTTTCAACACGGTCTGACGGTGATCGACGTGATCGATGACGGATATTACAAAGTTTCGTTGGCCAGACGCAGTGCATCGCCCCTACCGTATCACCTGTTACAAACAAAGGAGATGAAAATGTCCACTCAAGGAAAATGCCCTGTTATGCACGGCGCCATCACATCGGGTAGCGCCACGAACACCGACTGGTGGCCCAACAACCTCAACCTGGATATCCTGCATCAGCACGATACCAAGACGAATCCCCTGCAAGGCTTTAACTACCGCGAGGAGGTGAAAACACTCGATGTCGATGCGCTAAAAAAGGATCTCACGGCATTGATGACCGATAGCCAAGACTGGTGGCCGGCTGACTGGGGTCACTACGGTGGTCTCATGATTCGCATGGCCTGGCACGCAGCCGGAACCTACCGGGTGGCTGACGGCCGCGGCGGCGGGGGCACTGGCAATCAACGCTTTGCACCTTTGAACTCTTGGCCAGATAACGGCAACCTGGATAAGGCACGCCGCCTTCTCTGGCCAATCAAGAAAAAGTATGGCAACAAGATCTCCTGGGCGGATCTGATGATCCTGGCCGGTAATGTTGCCTACGAATCGATGGGTTTAAAAACTTATGGCTTCAGCTTCGGTCGCGAAGATATTTGGCACCCTGAGAAGGACATCTACTGGGGTTCAGAGAAAGAATGGCTGGCATCCACCCGCTATGACGACACCGCCGATCGCGAAAGCCTTGAAAACCCCCTTGCGGCCGTCCAAATGGGTCTGATCTACGTCAACCCTGAAGGCGTGGGTGGCAAGCCCGACCCGCTTAAAACCGCTCATGACGTCCGGATCACGTTCGCCCGTATGGCAATGAACGATGAGGAAACCGTTGCCCTCACAGCCGGCGGCCACACGGTGGGTAAAGCCCATGGAAACGGGAACACGCAAGATCTTGGCCCAAACCCAGAGGGAGAAGACATTGATGCCGCGGGCCTGGGCTGGCTCAACAAAAAGGGGGGTGGCGTCGGTCGAAATACCGTCACCAGCGGCATTGAAGGCGCCTGGACGACCCATCCGACCAAGTGGGATAACGGCTACTTCTCCCTGCTGTTGAACTACGACTGGGAGCTGAAAAAGAGCCCCGCCGGCGCCTGGCAGTGGGAACCGATCAACATTAAAGAGGACGATAAGCCTGTAGACGTTGAAGACCCCTCTATTCGTCGCAACCCGATCATGACGGATGCAGACATGGCGATGAAAATGGATCCGGAGTATCGGAAGATCTCCGAGCGCTTCTACAAGGACCCCGCCTACTTCTCAGAAGTATTCGCACGAGCCTGGTTTAAGCTGACCCACCGCGATCTCGGACCGAAGACACGCTACATCGGACCCGAAGTACCAAAGGAAGATCTGATCTGGCAAGACCCGATTCCTGCTGGGAACAGGAACTATGATGTCCATGCCGTAAAAGCAGCGATCGCTGCATCCGGCCTGTCGATTGCCGAGCTGGTCTCGACCGCCTGGGACAGTGCACGTACTTTCCGCGGCTCAGATTACCGAGGCGGCGCGAATGGCGCGCGTCTGCGCCTTGCTCCTCAAAAAGACTGGGAAGGTAATGAACCCGCTCGACTAGCAAAGGTACTCGCCGTTCTTGAGCCGATTGCGAAAGCATCGGGGGCAAGCGTGGCCGATGTCATCGTCCTTGGTGGAAACGTCGGTCTTGAACAGGCCATTACGGCAGCCGGTTTCAACGTTCAAGTTCCATTCGCACCAGGTCGGGGCGATGCGTCACAAGAGCAGACCGATGTCGAGTCATTTGCTGTTCTGGAGCCCCTTGCGGATGGCTTCCGGAACTGGCAAAAGAAGCACTACGTTGTAAAACCAGAGGAAATGCTGCTCGATCGCGCACAGTTGATGGGGCTCACGGCACACGAGATGACCGTACTGATCGGCGGACTTCGTGTTCTCGGAACAAACCACGGAGGAAGCGCCCACGGCGTCCTGACTTATCGCGTTGGACAGCTGACGAATGACTTTTTCGTCAACCTGACGGATATGACCTACACATGGAAGCCAACCGGCCGAAATAGCTATGACATTGTCGAGCGCCAATCTGGGAAAACCAGGTTCACCGCAACGCGTGTGGACCTAGTCTTTGGCTCTAACTCGATTCTGCGTGCTTATGCCGAGGTCTACGCCCAGGACGACAACAAAGAAAAGTTCGTACGAGACTTTGTAGCGGCCTGGACCAAGGTGATGCATGCGGACAGGTATGACCTTCCTTAAAGCCGTAGACGCTCTGTAAGCGTAAGACGGCGTCCGGTAGGGGGCGACTCGCAAGAGTCGCCCCCTTTTATTTGGTAGATCCCGGATTTCCAGAGGGAATATCCCCGCGCAGGCCTTGAACCCTCCTAAAATTCGGCCTTATGCTCGCATCGCTTCTTGACAGCCCCTTGGCGCTTCTTGCGCTTTCCGCTCTGTTGATCGCCGCCATTGTGCTGGCGGTTCACAGTGCCGAAGTGGTCGCGCACCGAGTGGGAGAACCCTTCGGCACCCTCATTCTCGCAGTCTGTGTCACGGTGATCGAGGTCGCACTGATCGCCGCAATCATGTTGTCACGATCACCAGGGAGCGAACTGATTGCGCGAGATGCCGTATTCGCAGCGATTATGATCGTGACCAACGGCGTTATCGGACTGGCGATTCTGATTGGCGGCATCCGTCACCATGAGCTGACTTTCCGGATTGAGGGCTCAAACTCAGCGTTAACAGTGCTGGCTGCGCTATCAACGCTGACACTGGTATTGCCGAGCTTTACCCAAAGCTCGCAAGGTCCCACCTACACCGAAACGCAGCTTATATTTGCCGGCCTGTCCTCGTTAGTACTCTACGGAACATTCGTCTTTGTCCAGACCGTTCGCCACCGCGATTACTTTTTACCGGTTACTCCAGCAGCACTAAATAATAAAAACAGTCACGCACCAAGACCCACTCGAAGTAAGTCACTCCGCAGTGGCGTGCTGCTGGTCGTTGCACTGATCCTGGTGGTGGGGCTTGCGAAGGCACTTAGTCCCGCCATCGAACGGGGCGTTGCCGACATGGGTGCCCCACGGGCGCTTGTGGGGATCATCATTGCAGGGCTCGTCCTGGCACCAGAAAGCGTGGCCGCGATTCGTGCCGCGGTCGCCAATCGTCTTCAGACCAGTTTTAATCTGGCACTTGGATCCGCGCTTGCAAGTATCGGGCTAACGATCCCGACAGTAGCAATCCTATCGATTCTGTTTGAACTCCCCCTGAATCTGGGCCTGAGCCCCGTTGAAATCACTTTACTGGCACTCACGTTAATTTCCGGAATTACGACACTCGCGACCGGTAAAACGGCTGTTCTACAAGGGGTGGTGCATCTGGTGATCTTTATTGCCTATCTTTTCCTGACCATTGTTCCTTGACCCAATCAGGCGGCAAGATCAAACACCAGAATTTCTGCGTTTACTCCATTAGAAATGTCGAGCAAGGATTCTTCAGAGATCATCAGGGCATCACCAGTCCTTAGTGTCTGCCCATTGACCTGTGCCTGGCCGCGCGCAAGGTGAACATAAGCCTTTCGAGAAGCATCGAGTGCCAACATCGCCGATTCATCCCCGTGGAATAAGCCTACATAAAGCCGAGCATCTGCATGGATCAAGACGGCACCGTCTTGCCCATCTGGGGAGGCTGCGAGACGAAGACGGCCACGCTTATCCCCTTCCGAAATCGTCTTTTGCTCATAGCTCGGAGCAACACCCTTTTGATTCGGGACGATCCAAATCTGCAGAAAGTGCGTCTGCTGACCTTGCGCGTGGTTGAACTCACTATGCACCACTCCAGTACCCGCCGACATACGCTGTACATCCCCAGGAGGAATTGCCTTTACGTTTCCCAGACTATCGCGATGGGCTAACTCGCCCGAAAGCACATAACTGATGATCTCCATGTCTCGGTGACCATGGGAGCCAAAACCTGTTCCCGGCGCAATTCGATCCTCGTTTATCACGCGCAGATTCCCCCAGTGAACAAAGTCGGGATGGTAGTAATCCGCAAATGAGAATGAGTGATAGCTCTGTAACCAGCCATGGTCCGCAAAGCCTCGCTCTTCAGAGCGTCGCAGTTGAATCACTTCAATCGACCTTTCTCAAGATTTCTTAAACTGTGCAGCAATCTGAGCAAGACGCTCTCCGTACAGACGAGCAGTCTCCAGGTCGCCGGGATTGACCTCATCGACCCCTGCATCGGATGGCGTCTGCATCATCGCACCCGCAAATGACCCCACATAGTTCACATCATCACGCTTTGCCGCTTTCGCATTTGACGGCATCAGACCCGTGCCGACCCAAATGCCGGAATGCTGCATAGCGAGTGTCATGAAGTAGTGCAAGGTCGAGTGTTTATCACCGTTCATAGTTGCAGAATTTGTAAAGCCTCCAAAGACCTTATCCTTCCACTTTTGAACAAACCAGGCCTTGGAGGAGGCATCGGCGAACTTCTTAAACTGCCAGCTCACCGTTCCCATATAGGTCGGTGATCCGAAAACAATCGCGTCGGCTGAATCTAATAACGCCCAATCCGCATCCGAGATATTCCCCTCTGTATTAATCGCCACGAGATCGCCCTTTGCGCCTTGGGCTACGGCCTCGGCTTGTTTCGTGGTGTGACCGTATCCACTGTGAAATACAACAACAACTTTTGCCATAACAGTCTCCAATGAGAAAACATGAAAATTCTTTACGCTGCGTAGAATGCGTAGCCATCCATCGCGATCACGGTATCGCTGACACCTCGATAGAAGGCCTCAGCGCATGCGTCATCTCCAGCAGCCCCCAGTGCAGTAAACAATGGCAGCAGGTGCTCATCCCTTGGGTGGGCACGACGTCCGGCGTCCTCCGTGCGGCGATAATCTAAGAGACGATCAATATCCCTGGCGATCAACCGATCATGAATCCAGTCCGAGAATTCGTAGACATAGTCGGGCGTCGCATCGTTTAGCCTCAGCGAAAGCTGCCAGTCCCTTAGGTTGTGGGTCACATTCCCAGACGACACGACAAGAAACCCACGCGCTGTAAGTGGGGCAAGCGCCTGCCCGACACGGTACGCATGCTCTGGTCCCGCATGGTGCTGTATCGATAACGGGACAATCGGCACATCCCCATCGGGGAACATGTAGCGCAACGGTACCCAGGCGCCATGATCCAGACCGCGTTCCTGATCTACCGACACTGGAAAACCTGCATCCTCTAGGACCTCGACAACCTGGTGCGCCGCCTCGGGGCAGCCTGTTGCGGGGTACTGAATCTCAAATAGCCGTGGATCAAATCCCCCAAAGTCATGGATAGTCTCCAACTGACTCGCAAATCCCACCGTAGGGATATCCGTCTCCCAGTGCGGGCTGATCACCACAATTGCCCGCGGCGTCGCGAGTCCCTGAATGGCGGCAGCGAGCGCCGGACCAACCGCACCGGGGTATAGGGCGAACATCGGTGAGCCGTGAGGGACAAAAAGCGCTGATTTCTGCGTCATCATGACCAAGACTTTAGGCAAAGAATTAGTCTAAAAATAGACGTCAGAAGGCAAATATTTGTTGCTGAAATTGCAACAATTGAGCGGGTGGGCTAGGACAAGCGCCGAGAGGCCACGCGGTTACGACCGCCTGCCTTCGCCGCGTAGAGGGCGTCATCCGCCGCCGAGAGCAGACCAGCCCCATCCATACCGTGCGTATCGTCTGCCGTCGCAACGCCAAGACTCACCGTCACCGATATCGCTGGCGATGCCCCATCTCTTTCGAGCAAAAGCCTGAACTGCTCTGTCGCCGCCCGAATCTTCTCGGCAACCATCGTCGCCTGGGCGAGTGTTGTACCGGGCAACACTAGGCCAAACTCATCCCCGCCAAATCTTGCCAGCAGGTCGGATCCACGAATCAAAGTCCGCCAGACGATCGATAGCTGTTGAAGTAACTGATCCCCAACGAGATGGCCGTAGCGATCATTAATGCGCTTGAACTGATCGATGTCCAACAAAACTATCGACAGGGACTGTAGACCAAAGTCCCGCGAGCGAAGGTAATCGGCTAAAAACGCGTCTAACGCCCGTCGATTATGCAGCCGGGTTAGTTCATCTTGATGCAGGCGATCAAGCAGATCGCGATTCATCTGGGCAAGCTGCTCCCGATGCAAACGCTCTCGATTACCCTGCCCATTATCCTGGGCGACTCGGCACAACAACCGATCCGCAATCACTGCAATAAACACTAATGCGAAAAAGGTAACGACCAACTGCGCTCGACCACTCCAATCCGCATTCGCTGACAACAGCCCGGTGATCAGCAGCACCACAAAGACGGCGATCCATAGGATCATCCGATCTCTTCGTGGCGATGACTTCGGCAGGTCAATTGGATTCATGTCGAAAGTGTAGCCGCATCAAATGCGCTTACTACAGAAGTGACTTCTGAGGATCTTCAGGCACGGTTTGTCGCGTTTTACGAGGGCGTGCGCGAGCACCGCTGCGACTGCCATGCTTTTTCAGAATACGCTGAACCTGATCATCCGCCGGGGATGGTTTTCGAAGGCTCCAGAGTCGATCCCTTGCGGCTTGAGCCGCTTCTTTGTAATCGACGATAGGGTCAGGGTACCCAGATAGGCCCGCCTCAGGCACCCAGCGCGCCACAAACTGACCTTGCGGGTCCTGGTCGAGCCGTTGCTTCTCCGGGTTGTAGATGCGGATAGTATTGATCCCCGTCGTTCCACTTTGCATCTGCATCTGAGGCCAGTGAATCCCTGGTTCGTAGTCAGTGAACAAACGAGCCATATGCTCGCCCGTCTCGCGCCAGTGCAGCCATAGATGCTGGCTCGCAAACGATACGAGCATGGCTCGCATCCTAAAATTTATCCAGCCGTTATGCTGAAGGAATCGCATACAGGCGTCCACGAAAGGGTGCCCTGTCTCCCCGTCACGCCAGGCATTAAACCGGGCAGCCTCTTCCCGAGTCATCAGCCCTTCGTTCCTGACACCCCGTGTCGCAGGATGTAGGCACTGCCATTCAATCTCAGGCTCTGATTCCAATTTTTGAATGAAATGGCAACGCCAATGTAAACGGCTCTCAAAACTCTTAAGACTCGCGACCATCTGACGCTGCATGGGATGTCCGAGCTCTTCTAACCAGTTCTTGCGTGCCCGCCAGACCGCCTGGACGACCTCTCGAATAGACAGTGACCCAACAGTCAAATGGGGTGAAAGCCGAGAGCAGGACTGCTCGGAGGTTCCTGGACTACTCATATGTCGTCGATAGTCCACCCCACGACCGTCCAGAAAACTCTTCAACAATGCAATTCCCTGACGGCGACCCCCCGCCTGCCGACCGGGACAGCTATCTACCGCTGCCAACCGCTTCCAGGGCGCAAGGTCAGACACACGGAAGGCGTCGCTTAGCCGTGCAAGGGCATGTTGCTGTACGTCCGCTAAACCCTGTAACTGCGGTAACGGAGAGGGCGGTGCGGACATCCGCTGGTCCCAAATCTTTCCCCAGTCATCCCGATCGCGAAGTCGACGAACGACATTAGACTGAGCGCGCTCTGTCCAAACGATCTTGTTGGCTCGACACCACGCCAGGACATGCTTATCTCGCTCAAAACTAGCCCAGTTTCCTGTCTCTTCATGACTATGCAAGCCAAAAGGGCCAAGGTCGCGAAGTAAGGCTGCGAGAAGATCCGGCATCTCGCCACAGGCAAAGACCAAGGGCAGCCCAATCTTTTCTGCGGAACGCTGAAGATCGGCGACGCTTTCCATATAGAACGCTGCTTGGCGACCGCTACTGTCAGGTTGATGCCATAGCGACGGCTCAAAGACGACCAGACCGAGTACGGGGCCCAAACGCGACGCCTCAAGGAGCGCCGCATGATCGCGGACGCGCAGATCGCGCTTAAACCAAAGGATTTGCAGATTTGCCATCAGTCCCGTCGACTGCCGTTGCATCAAGTAGTGTTCGAACGACACTTACCGCTTCGGACGCTCCGCATCCGCAACAGGATATGAGTCCGCAGTATAGCGAGGCCCTTTCATGATCAATACAACGACGCAGCCGATTGCTAGCGTCGATATGACCGTCAGATGAAATATCCCTGCCCCGATCAGCGCGAAATCAAGGCGCTGAACCAATGCCGCAA
This sequence comes from uncultured Burkholderiaceae bacterium, assembly GCA_964409175.1. Classification (GTDB taxonomy): domain Bacteria; phylum Pseudomonadota; class Gammaproteobacteria; order Burkholderiales; family Burkholderiaceae_A; genus Lacustribacter. The sequence goes on along the minus strand of CAYPCG010000026.1, from coordinate 12,008 downwards.
TATGCCGACTATCCCCTTCCCAAGGCCACCAACGAGCGGCGAGCGCGAGCAGCCCAATGACAAGAAATCCGACGACGGTTAGCAGGGGAAGCTTGCGAAAAAGCATCCATTCAAGCCCTGAAGGATACTTACGATCAAGAGGATGGTTTTCCATAGCGCCAAGTGTAAGCGAATCCTTCATGCCATCAAATAGCTAAAATCGCAGTTCTATGCTCGGGACACTGATGCTTATTGATTTTGGGATCGCACTCTGCCTTTTCTTCGGCGCAGTGCTTTATACCGCCGTCGGCCACGGCGGCGCATCTGCCTACATTGCAATCATGTCGCTGTTCGGCGTGCCCGCGACATCCATCAAACCAACGGCCCTGTCGCTCAACATTTTGGTCTCGTCGTTTACTAGTGTTCAGTTCATTCGCGCCAAGCTATATGACCTAAAACTTGTTATTCCCCTATTGATTGGCGCAATTCCTGCGGCATTTATCGGCGGCTGGATTCAACTCCCCAACCATATTTACAAGCCCATCGTCGGTGTGATCCTGCTAATTTCGGCGTACCGATTTCTTACCGTGAAGGCGCAACAAGAGCGACCCCCAAGGGCCTATAACCGAACCCTCGCAATCGGTGTCGGTGCAATCATTGGACTACTCTCAGGACTGACTGGCACTGGCGGGGGGATATTTCTTTCCCCCTTAATCTTATTTGCGGGATGGACGACCGTCAAAGGGGCAAGCGGCACGGCAGCTATCTTTATTTTCTTCAACTCACTCTTTGGGCTTCTTGGAAACCTGAGCTCTGTAAATCAGATTCCACCAGTGCTCCCGCTCTACATGGCGTTCGTACTCGCCGGGGCATTGATTGGCACACGTTTTGGAATTCACTATTTTGCTCACACGGGGGTAAAACGCCTATTGGGGGCGGTCTTACTGATTGCCGGCCTAAAACTAACGTTTAATCTTTAACGTGTCACACGTGCGCGGTAACTGATATAACTTTCGGTATCGCCTTTTATACGCTGCCACAGCCAAGGCATACCAGTCGCCAAATCCGGGCGAATCCCTACGCGAGACGATTTTACTGAAGGGTCCCCCTCCAAGGGGCCAACATCGAAACGAAATGAGTAAAACGGCTCTAGCCCTAGACGTAGATCCGTCGTATATAGCCGCTGATCTTGCTCGTCGACGCTGAAAAAGCCGTGACTAAAAGAAGCCACCCTAAGAACGTCTGGGTGGTTCGCATGACGAACGGTCACTGTCTGATCACGCGTGATTGTCTCCCAGGTGAATTTCCGCTCGGGATCCAATAAGGAGTACCACCCCTCATAGTAAGCCTCAGGCGTCACCACTAGCGCGCGCCATAAAAGAGTGTTTAAGGGCGCTGCAGTGACCAAGATCGATGACGAGTCGACAGTAACGGGGAGATGTTGGCGCGCAACTGTAACCGCATGCTGATGGACACCCAACCCCCAGGCAATATAGGCACTGCTCAATGTAAGCCCGATTTGATTCCATTGCCACCGTCGGGGGCTACAAATGATCACAGTCGAGATAACGCCGCAAATGAGAGGGATCGTGTAGAGCGGATCAATGACAAACATACTTCCAAGACCATACGGACGATCGCTAAAAGGCTGCAGTAGCTGCGTGCCATAGATCGTCAAATAATCGATACCGACGTGTGTAATCAGAATCAACCAGGTGGCGAGGGTCCATCGTCGCCAGCGTCCTGGCTCACCCTGAAATTTGGCAATAAGGAACCCCAGCAAGGGCGCAACGAGGGTGAGCGTGAATAATCCATGTGTCTCGGCACGGTGCCTGATCATGTTGGAGATGGCGTCGCCAAAATCGATAAACGCATCAAGGTCGGGCAACGTACCAACAACGCCGCCGATAATGGCAACCTTCCATGCGTCTGAACGTGTTCGACTGTGTCGCCCGGTCATCGCTAACGCGACACTAGAACCAAGTGCAAATTGGGTGATCGAATCCATGATCTGGACTAAAAGTTCAACACGAAGTGACGCCACGTAGGGATTGATAGCGCTCTAATTCTATCCATCGAGTAGCAACAGAAACCCGGACCAAATTCGGGGATCGTCCCCGGATCAGCCCCTGGAACATCAGGGGATCATGCGTCCGCAAGACAAGGAGCTCGTAATGCTAAACGAAACCATGATGGAACTCGTCCACTTTGACTTAAGACATTGGCCCCCGGGACAACCCTTGAGTCAGGAAGTCCCATCAAACGTCTTTGGTCCAAATACGCTCAGCCATCTCCGGTCACTACTCGCAACCAATCACAGGGCGCAAGCCCTCATCAAGATGGCCGAAACCCCAGATTGGTCGACCACCATGGCAGATGAGCTATACAACCATCTTCACGAATGGTTAGAGCACCACAGTCAGTCAGTGAAACCCTCTGAGAAACTGCCACGTCGCCAAACCGGCAATCGTCATCAGCACTGATCCGAGCACGTGCACCGATACAACTCCCAGCGCCCAAACAAAGCGTCCTGCCTGAAGAAGCGATACCACTTCAACAGAAAACGTTGAAAACGTGGTGAGACCACCACAAAACCCAGTGATGATCAGCAACCGCCATTCCGG
>CAYPCG010000026.1:0-9305 GCA_964409175.1 uncultured Burkholderiaceae bacterium | reverse complement strand
AAGGACTCTAACACCGACCGGCCAAGAGCACTTCCACAGACGACGAGTACTAGTCATAAACGGTGATGCTGTAATGACATCACAATTTTAATGATTACGGAGAAGAAAAGATGCAGATCAAATCTATTACCGTCGCACTGGCTTTACTTGCCGTCGCCACGTCAGTATCGGCTGCGCCGCCGCAAACGCGCATCAAGGACTTTGGCAAAAGCGAATTTGAGGGCAACTGCGCCAGCTGTCACGGCATGGATGGCAAGGGGTCTGGGCCGGTCACCCCGTGGCTCACGAAGGCACCACCTGATTTAACAACATTGGCGCGAAACAATGGCGGCATCCTACCGCTCGATCGGCTTTATCAAAGTGTATCGGGAGAAGGGAAAACCGCACATGGAACACGCGATATGCCGGTCTGGGGGCAGACGTTCAGGACACTGGCGGCAGAGCAGTATATGGATTACCCATACGACCCGGAGCCCATCGTGCGCGCTCGTTTATTGGCGATATTGGAATATATCAATCGGATTCAGGTCGCTCGCTAATCGGGTGACGCGCTCGACCAAGAATCATTCTGAATGATTTAGAAGGGGGCTGACGCCCCCTTCTTGTTTGCTCCCGCTCGCTAGGTCTTCTGACCTAACAGGCGAAATATGCTGGAGAAATCCAGTGTCCCGTTTCCCTGCTTGCTGTGAATGTCATACAGGTTTCGCGCGGTCGCCCCAAGAGGAGTGCTGGCGCCGACGTCCAGAGAATTCTCGACCGCAAGGCCAAGATCCTTCAGCATCAGGTCAACACCGAATCCGCCGGCATAGTTTCGACTCGACGGTACGTTCTCCATGACACCAGGACACGGGTTGTAGAGTTCCAACGTCCAATTCCGGCCAGAACTTTTAGACATGATCTCCGACAGAACCTTTGGGTCGAGTCCATTAGCCATTCCCAGACGCAACGCCTCTGACGTTCCGACCATCAAAATCCCGAGCAACATGTTGTTACAGACTTTTACCGTCTGCCCTGCCCCGCTATCGCCCGCATGGAAAATATTTTTTCCCATTTTTTCGAGCAATGGCTTAGCCCGTGCTAGCGCATCCAGCGGTCCACCGACCATAAAGGTCAGCGTTCCCGCCTGTGCCCCGGCCGTACCACCCGATACCGGTGCATCCACCATCTGAAAGCCACGGTCTGAGGCAGCCTTTGCGACTTTCCGAGCCGATGCCGGCGAGATGGTGGAGCAATCCACGAACAAGCAGCCCGAGGGAGCGTTTGACACCAGGCCGCCGTCGCCAAGGTAAACAGATTCGACATGCTTCGAGGCCGGCAGCATGGTGATGACGACCTCTGCACCAACCGCGGTAGCCGCGGCATTTGCCGCAACCTTGCCGCCTGCGGCGACCAGTGAATCCATCTGGGACCGTGACAAATCAAATCCAGTCACGGCGTGTCCGCCCTTCACAAGGTTTAAGGCCATGGGAAGACCCATGTTTCCTAGTCCGATAAAAGCGATATTCATAAAGGACTCACTTCAGCGAAATCGTGGTGTTGACCTTTCCAGCACTCACGCCATGCTCAAACCAGCGTGCCGTAACCGTCTTTGTCTGCGTCCAGAATGTCACGCCCTGTTTGCCGTTTGGACCGAGATCTCCAAGCTTTGAGGCACGCGAACCCGTAAAGCTGAAATAGGCAACCGGAACAGGAATTGGGACATTGATACCCACCTGACCAACATCGATTTCATTTTGAAACTTACGCGCGGCCCAGCCACTCGACGTGAAAATCGACGTACCGTTTCCGTTCGGGTTTGCATTAATAAAGTCAATCGCGTCCTGTAATGTCGGCACACAGACCACCACCAGAACCGGCCCAAAAATCTCCTGCTCATAAATATCCATGCCGCGCTTCACATCCGAGAACAAGGTCGGCCCAACAAAGTTTCCTGACTCGTACCCCGCCACCTTAACCCCACGTCCATCCACGAGGAGCGTTGCACCTTGCTGAACGCCCGAATCAATGAGCTTCACAACACGTTCCTTGGCGGACCTATTAACGAGCGGACCGAGATCCGCCTCACGGTCAATTCCCGGGCCAACCTTCAGTGTCTTTGTCTTCTCTGCAATTTCAGGAAGCCAGTTCTTAGCGTCGCCGACCAGCACGGCAACAGAATTTGCCATACACCGCTGTCCCGCAGCGCCAAAAGCGGACCCGAGTAAGTTGTTGATCGCCTGATCTTTGTCTGCATCCGGCAGAACGACACAGTGGTTCTTTGCCGCCATCATGGCCTGAACCCGTTTACCGGCCTCGGAGGCACGACGATAAATATGGGTTCCAACATGTGTCGATCCAATAAAGGACAACGCTTTGATATCTGGATGATCACAGATCATATTAGCGACATCTGGACCGCCGTGAACAACGTTCAGCACGCCTGGCGGCACGCCGGCTTGATGCGCTAGTTCAATGAGAAACATGGTTGAACTTGGATCTTGCTCAGAGGGTTTTAAGACGAAAGTATTGCCGCAGGAGATCGAAATCGGAAACATAAAACACGGCAGCATCACGGGAAAATTAAATGCCGTGATGCCCGCACCTACGCCAATCGGCTGAAGCAAGTTATAAACATCGACACCTGTCGCAGCGTTTTCAGCAAACTCTCCAAGCTGTAACGACGTGATCGAGCAGGCATGCTCAATGACTTCCAAGCCGCGCCCGACCTCTCCCTCGGCATCCGGAATGGTCTTACCGTGCTCCAGACTAATGAGCGCAGCAAGCTTAGACGTATTTTCACGAACCAAGGCCTGAAATTTCAGCATGATCCGCATGCGCGACGACAATGAGGAATTTCTCCAAGCTTTTAATGCTTCCTTTGCCGATGCAACAGCAAGATTCACTTCCTCTGGCGTTGCAAATGGAACGCGGGCAACAACCTCTTGCGTTGCGGGATTAGTGACGTCGCGCCATTCACTCGATTTCGAAGGATAGGGTTTACCGTTAATGAAATGATGAATGGTCGTAAGACCAGCCTGGGGTGCATTCATAGGAGGGATCCTCTTCTAACAAAATAGGGTTAACGATCAGCACCCACACGAGTGCTGATCTATCGATTGCTTATTGCTTCACGAGTGGGCAGGTCGACTGCGCAAGCGGCTTAAACGCGATATCCGCTGGAATCGTACTCACCACCTTGTAGTAATCCCAAGGACCTTTCGACTCGGATGGCTTCTTTACTTCAAAGAGATACATGTCGTGGACGACACGCCCATCTGGACGAATCTTTGCATTTCGCATGATGGGGTCCCTGATTGGCAGCTCGCGCATCTTGTTTGCAACGACCTTGTGATCATCCGTCTTCGCAGCGGCAACGCTACGCAGATAATGCAAGACACTTGAGTAAACACCCGCCTGCACCATGGTGGGCTTAAATCCCTTATGCAGCTTTTCAAATCGCGAGGAGAATGCGCGAGTCTGGTCGTCAAGATCCCAATAGAATCCCTCTGAGAATGTCAGTCCTTGTGCATTATTAAGACCCAAGGCATGGACGTCCGTTAAGAAGAGGAGTAAGGAGGCAACCTGCTGGGTCTTACTTCCGATAGAAAACTCACGGGAGGCTTTGATGGCATTCACGGCGTCCTGCCCTGCGCTTGCAAGCGCTACCACTTGGGCTTTCGAGGCCTGCCCCTGAAGCAGAAACGACGAGAAGTCAGTCGCATTCAGCGGATGACGTACCGCCCCCACAACATTGCCACCGTTTGCACGAACCACGTCACCCGCCTCTTTCTCAAGGGAGTGGCCAAATGCATAGTCGACCGTCACAAAGTACCAGGATTTTTTTCCCTCTCGCGTGAGCTGAGCCGCTGCACCAGAGGCCGACGAGTAGGTATCAAACATCCAATGGAAACCATTGGGTGCGCAGTCTTCATTGGTCAGACGTGTTGTCGCCGGACCACTGTACAGCGCAATTCCACCCTGCTCCTTAATCAGCTTCTGAATCGCTAATGCTCCTGCTGAGTTCGTGAGATCAGCAAATGCATCCACTTTTTCTGTCGCAAGCCACTCCCGTGCCTTGGCCGCTGCGATATCTGCCTTGTTCTGATGGTCTGCTGAGAGCACTTCAATCTTTAGACCTTTGCACTCTGCCTTCAGGCAGTCCTCGATGGCCATCTTGGCGGCTACCACCGAACCAGCTCCCCCCATGCCTGAATAGGGTCCCGACATGTCCGTGATGATCCCGAGTTTCACAACACCATTAGAAATCTGGGCATGTGCCAGGGTCGATAACGACAGCAACGCGACTGCTAAAGGCTTCTTGATGAACTTCATTCCCGTCTCCTGTAATGAGCCGGGTGGCCCCGGCAGTTTTATTGGAGATATGACTATGGTTTGTTTTTTTGCATTAAGATACGGAAAAAATGAATACCTTCGTTGCATTAGTGCACCAACGATCGGGGGTCTGAAATGGACGTATCGAAGCTCAATTGGGACAATCTGCGCCTTTTTCTGGCGATGGCTCGCTTTCAGTCGGCCCAGGAGACCGCTCGTCAGCTCGCGATTGATCACTCCACCCTGACCCGCCGAATGCACCGCCTCGAGAAAGAACTGGAGACCAAGTTGTTTGATCGGACGTCGACCGGGCATCGCCTGACAATCGCTGGAAACCGCCTGCTCGAAAAAGTTGAAAAAATGGAAAGCGCCGTTGTCCAGATCGATCAACAGGTCGGCGGGGATAGCAAAACCGTCACGGGTCAGGTTCGCATCGGCGCAACCGAGGGGTTTGGCAGCTACTTTCTTGCACCTCACTTCGCCAGAATCGGTGACCGCTACCCAGCCCTATCAGTCGAACTCGTCACCGTTCCCCGATTTATTAATCTTTCAAAACGCGAAGCAGACCTTGCCGTCAACATCGAGCGCCCGACCGGATCGAGCGAGGTCACCTGTAAGCTCACCGACTACAGACTCAGGCTGTACGGCGCAAAGCGCTACCTCTCTGAACATCCGCCAATTCGATCGATATCCGAGTTAAGTCAACACCGCTTCATTGGGTACGTTGATGAACTATGTTTCAGCGAAGAACTTCGTTATCTAGAGTCAGTCGTGCCAAATGCCTCGCTACCCCTGAGAAGCACAAATGTCGTCGCCCAATATCTTGCGGCCTGTCAGGGCAGAGGGCTCGCCATACTGCCTCACTTTCTGGCCGTTCACTGCTCAGACCTACAGCCACTTCTGGTCGATGAGGTCGACATCGTTCGAAGCTTCTGGCTATCAACACCAGCGGAGCGAAAAGACGTCGCTCGGGTCCGCGCCGTGTGGGACTATACCCGGGAGATCGCCGAGCTTAATAAAGCATTTCTCATGGGTGATCGCTCAACGATTCAATGGCCGAATGTCTAAGGTCAGCAAAGCGCACCCCGGCGACTAGTTGCTCTCGCGGACATGCCGGAGGTAAATCCTCCGCATGTGTGTAACGCAACTGAGCCACTTCAAGGATATTCCTCCTGTTACTTTACAAATGGGGAAGTCAATGAAAAAGGGTTTCGCTTCTGTACTCCTTTGCACCGCTGTCGCGCTACCAACGCTTTCCGTTGCTGCAGATCGATCACCGATCTACGGTGGAATCAATTACAACTTTCTTGATATCAAGGATGAATCAGGCGCTTTAGGGAGTTTCGATAACGGCACCTTAGCCGTGACACTCGGATACCGGATCCACAGAAATTTCGCAATTGAAGGCTCCTGGGGCGCGGGCGTGAATAGTCAGACAAGGAATGTTTTAGGCAGAGACGTAAGAGTGGAGTCAAAAGATTTTTATACATTTGTCTTACGCCCACAAGTTCCGATCACACCGACACTTGATTTGTATGGACGCGCAGGATACTTCAATGGAAAACTCGATACCGCCAATGGATCGTTATCTCTGAATGAACGTGATCATGACTTTGCTTACGGCATCGGACTCGCCTTTTATGCGGACAAAGGCCTGTCGTTCACCATCGACTACACGCAGTTCTACGACAAGAAAGAGACAAAGGTTCGAGGATTAGGGATCGGTGCGTCGATTGACTTCTAAGGCGACTCGACATGCAGCACAACGGCTGCGCATCGCAAGATCAACGCTCATATTCGGTCATTTTTAAGGGATCGCGCCTATAGACGACTGGTCAGTCCAGGGCTACCATGAGCTCCGCATCGGCATCAGAACAAGCGCAGCCGGATTAGCGGACGCCATAACGCGAGCACCCAAGGAGACCGAACCATGAACAAGCCCCACCAGTCAGACCGACGTAGCCTTCTTCTAGGAATTGCAGGTGGTCTAGCCATGCCACCACTTGCCTGGGCCCAGAGTTCGTGGCCAAGTCGACCAGTGACCGTTGTGGTTCCCTTTCCGGCCGGCGGGGGAACCGACGCGTTTGCTCGGCCCCTCTCTCAACAATTTGCTCGACTCACCGGAAAACAACTCGTCATTGATAATCGCGGGGGCGCCGGGGGTACAGTGGGCGCAACCGCAGCGTCGCGCGCGGCGCCAGATGGCTACACCTTATTCATGGGTGCGGTGCACCATACGATTGCACCCTTCATGTATCCGAAGCTTGACTATGACCTTGAGCGGGATTTTGCACCGCTCATTCTGGTCGCAAGCGTGCCTCAGGTACTGGTCGTGAATCCAAAAAATGTCACCGCGCCAGACTTCAAGAGTTTTTTGGACTACGTTAGAAATAACCCGGGGAAACTTAACTACGGGTCCGCTGGCGGCGGGACGTCACACCACCTTGCCGGAGAACTCTTCAAATTACAGACCAAGACCTTTTTAACGCATATTCCCTATCGCGGTGCTGGGCCTGCACTTCAAGACCTCGAGGCGGGAAGCGTCGATCTTATGTTCGACGGTCTCGGATCATCGGCGCAGCACATTAAGTCGGGTCGAATTAAGGCCCTAATGGTGTCCGGTACGAAACGAAGCCCCGCCTTTCCAGAAATCCCTTGTTCGAGCGAACTGGGACTCCCAAACTACACAGTATCCACTTGGTACGGATTATGGGCGCCGAGGGCGACACCCGCTGATGTGCAGAACCGCGCGATTGAAGAAGTCCGTCGCGCCTGTCAGACCGAGGAGTCAAAGGCCATGTGGATGCGGCAAGGCGCAGAGTTTCCAAATCTAGCGGGGCCACAGTTTGACGCGTTCATCAAAGCGGAACTCAAGAAATGGGGCCAGGTCGTCAAAGCCTCCGGCGTAAAACTGGATTAATGAATAGACACTGCGACAATTAAATCCACCGTCTTCAGAGACGGCAGCGTAACCAGAGAGCCCGATTACCATGCAGAACGCGAACCTCTTCGCACGACTTCGCGCGTGTTTCCCAACCGATCTAGATAGCATTGCGGTCGAAACCGAGTCGGGGCTGCATTACTCATGGCGAGACATTGATCGTGCCACCGCAATGATGGCCAATCTGCTGGCGTCGCTTCATCTCGAAGCGGGATCGAGGATCGCCGTGCAAGTTGAAAAATCAGTAGAGGCCATGCTGCTCTATCTGGCGACACTCAGGGCGGGATATATTTTTATTCCTCTGAATACTGCTTACCAGAGTGCAGAGATTGAGTACTTCCTTGGAGATGCGAGCCCGGCGGTCATCGTCTGTAGCCCCGAAAACCAAGGTTGGATTACGTCGATTGCCGCGAAACAAAAAAATAAGCCCTTCATCTTCACACTCGGAATTGACCGCACAGGAACGCTGCTCTCCGAATCGGCACAACACACTGACCGATACCCTACTGCCAATAGCAAGGACGACGATATTGCAGCAATTCTCTATACGAGTGGTACGACAGGACGAAGCAAGGGCGCAATGCTCACGCACGAGAATATGTACTCGAACGCAAAAGTGCTTCAGGATTATTGGCACTGGAAAAAAGGGGATGTACTCATCCACGCCCTGCCGATTTTCCATGTCCACGGGCTTTTTGTTGCCATCCATGGAGCGCTCATCAACGGAAGCAAGATGATATGGCTTGGAAAATTTGACCCAAAAAAGGTCATTGAATCAATGCCCAGAGCCACCGTCTTTATGGGCGTGCCTACACTCTATGTCAGGATGCTTTCCGAACCCTCCCTGAACCGAGAGATCTGCCGAACGATGCGACTGTTTATTTCAGGTTCGGCGCCATTGCTCATTGAGACGTTTAACCAATGGAAAGCGCGCACTGGACACACGATTCTTGAGCGATATGGTATGAGCGAAACGATCATGCTGACCTCCAATCCATATGCCGCAGATGGTCGCTTCAAAAATCAGGATGAACGTCGTGGCGGCACCGTGGGATTCCCGCTACCGGGCGTCGATGTTCGAGTATGCGATGACCACGACAAGCCCTTAGATGTTGATGTCATCGGTGGCATCCAGGTACGCGGTCCAAACGTTTTTAAAGGCTACTGGAATATGCCTGAAAAGACTGCACAAGAGTTCACCAAGGACGGTTTTTTTCGAACGGGGGACGTAGGAAAAATTGATCAGCGAGGCTACATCACCATCGTTGGCAGAAGCAAAGACTTGATTATTAGTGGGGGCTATAACGTCTATCCCGCCGAAATCGAGAGCGTGATTAACGACATGAATGGTGTCATTGAAAGTGCTGTTGTGGGAGTTTCACATCCGGACTTTGGCGAAGTTGGGGTGGCAGTCGTAATCCGCCAGAAAGACTCTACCCTCACGGGTGACCAGATTATTGCAGTGTTGAAATCTACCCTGGCAAACTTCAAGATTCCCAAAAAATGCTTTATCGTCGACGAGCTCCCTCGAAACGCAATGGGAAAGGTTCAGAAGAACATCTTACGCGATCGATACAAAGATATCTTTTGTGCTTAGTTAAGCCGCGCGCTGACTAAGCAGGTTCCGTATGAGCTCAAAGATCACGCCATAAAAGCAACCGATCGCAAAGGTGACTAAAAGCAGTGTCGCCGCGAACCCGAAATTAAATGGTTGCACCTGAAAGGGTGAGTTGAGCATGTGCAGCCTGAACACCCAATCAAGGAGCGTCTGCGCCCATCCGGATAGGACGATTAACACCCAGCACAAATGTAAGCTCGCAAGGGAAAATCCAGCTATCAGCGCAGTTTTAATCATGCAACAGACCTCTCCCAACCAAAAGATATTCGGCAAGTAAAAGTCTAGTCATACAAAAGAGGAAAGTGTCCACAACGGCCGGGGAAAAGCGCTTCAGTAGCCGCTAGGGGCCACTTGGCGGGACGGAGGGATTCGAAATATCAGAAAAAGAGTAGGAAAAACAGAGACTTAAGATCTGTTCTCCGCTATTAGATACCC
>CAYPCG010000025.1:22873-23980 GCA_964409175.1 uncultured Burkholderiaceae bacterium | reverse complement strand
CATCCACCAGCAGGCCGTCGAGGCCGTGCTGCGCGAGGTGGGGGCCGAGGACGTCCCCCGCATCGAGGTCTACAACAAGATCGATCTCGCGGGTCATGCGCCCCGAAGTGAACTGGACCCCTATGGTAGGATCCGCCGGGTGTGGATAAGTGCGCATCGTGGCCAAGGAATGGACCTTCTGCGGCAGGCGGTGCGTTCCCACATGCCGGCTTTCCCTAATCCCGAACCGTTGATGGGGGCTCTCGGCGATAATTCACCGGTTTCGCAACCTTCGGCACAGTCCCTTCTCTAAGCGCTCATGATTCGACGATTGAATTGGTCAGTTTTTCGGCGGCTTTTTGCCCTTGGCGACCCCCGTTGGGGCGGTTCGGGCTCATCGCCCAACGGCTCTACGGGCGGTGACTCGGGGCGTAATGGCGATTCCCGCAATCAGGAGTCGGGCGAGCCGCGCAATGAGCCGAAGTCCGAGCCCAAGAATGACCCCCCGCGTCCGGCGCCTAAGGGTGGCGGCGGAAACGAGCCGCCCGATCTCGATGAGGTCTGGCGTGACTTTAATCGTCGGTTAAGCGGCATGTTCGGAGGCAAGGGCGGTCGCGGAACGGGCGGTGGTTTTGGTGGCGGCGGTCGCCGTGGCGGCCCGGGCGGCAACTCCGGTGGCGGTGGCTTTAAGCCCCCCAATATCAAAACGGGATCGGCCGTGGGTTTTGTGGCCCTGGGCGGCGTGTTGTTGTGGCTGGCCACGGGCTTTTACATCGTGCAGGAAGGCCAGTCCTCGCTCGTGCTGCGCTTTGGTGAATATCGCACCACCGGGGGGGCCGGTTTCCAGTGGCGCCTGCCGTATCCGTTTGAATCCCACGAGATCGTGAACCTCTCTCAGATCCGCCAGATCACGGTCGGCGTGCGCGGTGGCGGCCCCACCAGTCGCAGCCGGGATTCGCTGATGCTCACCAAAGACGAAAACATGGTGGATCTGCAATTTGCGGTCCAGTACCGGATTGGGGATCCCAAGGAATACCTATTTAATAACGTGGCCACCGATGACATCGTGTCCCAGGCGGCGGAGACGGTGATGCGTGAGATCGTGGGCCGCAGCATGAGCGATACGGT
>CAYPCG010000025.1:19439-22863 GCA_964409175.1 uncultured Burkholderiaceae bacterium | reverse complement strand
TCTACGAAAATAAAGAAGGTATCGCGCGCGAGGCGCTGACCGCCATTCAAGCCATTGCCGATCGTTACGGATCGGGATTGGCGATTGTGGATGTGACCATTCAGAACGCGCAGCCGCCGGAAGAAGTGCAGGCGGCCTTCAGTGATGCCATCAAGGCGGGCCAGGATGCAGAGCGACTGAAAAACGAGGGTCAGGCGTATGCGAACGACGTGATTCCCCGCGCCCGCGGCTCCGCAGAGCGTTTGATTCAAGAAGCCGAAGGGTACAAAGAGCGTGTGATTGCCACTGCCCAGGGTGATGCGGATCGGTTCCGGAAAATTGTCGTGGAGTACAACAAGGCGCCCGCCGTGACCCGTGAGCGTATGTATCTGGAAGCCATGCAACAGGTGTTCACCAATGTCAGCAAGGTGATGGTGGACTCCAAGTCCAACAGCAACCTGCTTTACCTGCCGCTCGATAAGTTGGTGCAGCAGTCCGCCGCCACGGCCGCGCCCGGTGCCGCCAATCCCATGATGGGATCATCGGCAGCGACCTCCGGCAGTGCGCAGTCCAGTGGTGCTGCATCGTCGGCCCCTGCGGCTCCCGCCGAGTCGGCACCGAGCACCCCGCCGGCCTCCAGTCTGCGTGATCGTCTTCGGGAGGCGCGCTGATGAATAAGTTATTGACCGCAATCACCGGGCTGGTCATTGCCGTGCTCGTGGCCGGATCCTGCATCTATGTGGTGGATCAACGGCAGTACGCCATCGTGTTTGCGCTCGGTGAGATTAAAGAAGTGGTGAACAAGCCCGGGCTTTACCTCAAGCTTCCGCCGCCTTTCCAAAACGTGGTCTATGTGGAAAAACGGATCCTGACCATCGACACACCGGAGATCGATCGGTTCATCACCAGCGAAAAGCAGAACGTGTTGGTGGACACCTATGTGAAGTGGCGCGTGATCGATCCCAAGGAATACTGGGTGTCGGTGGCCGGTCGTCCGGCCGGTGCGGCAGACCGGATCTCACGCAGTCTTCGTGACGCGTTAAATAATGAAATCGCCAAGCGTACCGTCAACGAGGTGATCTCGGCCTCGCGCGAGCAGGTGATGACGGGCATTCGTGATCGGGTTAATGCGGACGCCAAACGCTTGGGCGTGGAGGTGGTCGACGTGCGCATCAAGCGTGTGGATCTGGCCGATGAAATCCGTGACTCCGTGTTTCGTCGGATGGAGTCCGAGCGCAAGGCGATTGCCAATGAGCGGCGCTCCTCCGGTGCTGCCGAATCGGAAAAGATCCGTGCCAATGCCGATCGTCAACGCGAAGTGCTCCTGGCCCAGGCCTACCGGCGTGCACAGAGCATCATGGGCGATGGCGATGCCCGATCCACGTCCCTGTATGCCGCCTCGTTTGGACAGAATCCAGAATTCGCATCGTTTTATCGCAGCCTGCAGGCCTATCGGGAGAGCTTTAAGAGCAAGTCCGATGTCATCGTGGCCGATCCGCAGTCTGACTTTTTCCGGTATTTCCGGTCGTCCGGTGCGCGTGGCGGTTCGGGGGCAAATAGCGCGGGCGCCAAGTAAGGCCAGGCGAGACCTTCATGCCGGCCTGGCTTCTTCCTGACCACATTTCGGACATCCTGCCGCCGGATGCACAGCGGCTGGAATCCATTCGCCGTCGATTGCTCGATCTGTATGCCCGCTATGGCTACGATCTGGTGCAGCCACCGATGGTCGAGCATGTCGAGTCCTTGTTGACCGATTCGGCGCGTGATCTGGATCTGCGCACGTTCAAAGTGGTGGATCAGTCCAGCGGTCGTTTGTTGGGCCTGCGTGCGGACATCACGCCGCAGGCGGCCCGCATCGATGCCCATCAGATCCAACATCAGGGTGTGACACGGCTGTGTTACGCCGGTTCTGTGCTCCATGCGCAGCCGGCCGGATTATTGTCCTCGCGTGAGCCGGTGCAGGTGGGCTGCGAGCTCTTTGGTCACGCCGGCGTTGAGGCGGATCTGGAGGTGCAGGAGCTTGCCTTGGCCTCGCTTGACGCCGTGGGCATTCAGCGCGTTCGCTTGGATCTCTCGCACCGTGGCATTTTTCTGGCGCTGCGTGATCACGATCTGGCACTGGAAGTGATTGAAAACGATGTGTTGGCCGCCTTGCAGGCCAAGGATCGGGTGCGATTGACCGGTGTTGTCGGCTCTTTGTCGCGCACCACGGCCGATGCATTGTTGGCGTTGCTCGATCTCTACGGCCCTGCGAGCGGTGCCAATAACGTGATCGAAAAAGCCCGCGCGGTACTGCCCGCGTTGGCGCGCATTACGGAGGCGTTGGATCGTCTACAGGCGGTGGCCAATTCCGCCATGTTCACGGAGCACCCGCAGTGCGTGCTGACCGTCGACTTCGCGGATCTGCGTGGTTATCGGTATCACAACGGTGTGATGTTCTCGATTTATTGCGACGGGCTGCCCAATGCGGTCGTGCGTGGTGGCCGTTACGATGGCGTGGGTCAGGTCTTTGGTCGTGCGCGACCTGCCACCGGATTCAGTCTGGAGCTGCGTGAAATTCTGGACATCACTGCGGGCGGACAGGCGCGTGGGCCGGAGGCGGCCGCCCCCGTGGCGGCCCCCTGGCGTGACGATGCCCGCCTGCGTGCGGCCATCAGCGCCTTGCGCCAACAAGGCCAGGCCGTCGTGCGCCTTCCTGATGCAGAATTGGCGTCTTGGTCGGGCAAAAAACTCGTTGAAAAATCCGGCGCTTGGCAGATTGGATAACTAAATGGCAGGTGATTCAAAAGGGCGGCAGGGCAGGAATGTCGTCGTGATCGGCACCCAGTGGGGTGACGAGGGCAAGGGCAAGATCGTCGACTGGTTGACCGAGCAGGTCAGCGGGGTGGTGCGATTCCAAGGGGGCCACAATGCGGGCCACACCCTGGTGGTCAATGGCAAAAAAACCATTTTGCGGCTTATCCCATCCGGAATTCTTCATCCTAAGGTCACCTGTTATATCGGCAATGGTGTGGTGCTCTCGCCATCGGCCTTGTTAAGCGAAATCGATGAACTCCAGGCCGGCGGTGTGGATGTCGAGTCGCGCCTGAAAATCAGCTTGGCCTGCCCACTGATCCTGCCTTATCACGTGGCCCTGGATCAGGCCCGCGAGGCCGCCAAGGGCGATGCCAAGATCGGCACCACCGGGCGTGGGATCGGACCGGCCTACGAAGACAAAGTGGCCCGTCGTGCCATTCGTTTGTTAGACCTCACGCAGCCATCGGGTTTGAAAGCGAAACTCGCCGACGCCATGGCCCTGCATAACTTTGTGCTCGAGCACCACTTAAATGCGAAGCCGATTTCCGTCGATCAGGTCTATCAGGATCTGATGGCGATGGCACCGCGCTTATTGAAGATGTCCGCCGACGTGCCGCAACTGTTGTATGAAGTCGGACAGCGCGGCGAG
>CAYPCG010000025.1:0-19429 GCA_964409175.1 uncultured Burkholderiaceae bacterium | reverse complement strand
CGAAGGGGCCCAGGGATCGCTATTGGATATCGATCACGGCACCTATCCCTATGTCACCAGCAGTAACTGCGTGGCCGGTGCCGCCGGTGCCGGTGCAGGCGTGGGGCCATCGAAACTCCACTATGTGTTGGGCATCACCAAGGCCTATGCCACGCGTGTGGGCAGTGGACCGTTTCCCACCGAACAGGTCAATGAGATCGGCCAGGGATTGGCCAAACGCGGCAATGAGTTCGGATCGGTGACGGGTCGGCCGCGCCGCTGCGGTTGGTTTGATGCGGCGGCCTTGCGTCGTTCGATGCAGATCAATGGCGTGAGTGGCCTGTGCATCACCAAACTGGATGTCATGGATGGCATGTCGGAAGTCAAACTGGGCGTGGGCTACGACACCCCCGCGGGCCGCTGTGATGTGCTGCCGTTTGGAGCGGATGCCGTCGCCCAGTGCACGCCGATCTATGAAACCATGCCCGGCTGGTCGGGCAGCACGCAGGGCGTGCGTCAGTGGGCCGACCTGCACCCGCAGGCGCAGCGCTACTTGAATCGACTCTCGGAAGTGGTGGGGGCACCGATTGCGATGGTGTCCACCGGCGCGGATCGGGACGATACGATCTTATTGGATCATCCGTTTGGGAATCAAGCGACGGGGGTCGGTCTTGCGCGTGCACCGGATCGCCGGTGAGCATGATGCAGATGGTGCCCAGAAGAGGACTCGAACCTCCACAGTGTTGCCACCGCTAGGACCTGAACCTAGTGCGTCTACCAATTCCGCCATCTGGGCTAACGAGCCGCGTACTTTAGCTGGAATCGAATAATTGTCAAAACGAACCGCCGCCTCCCCCCAACCGACCAGCTTCTCCGGACGGCTGATCGGCCATCGGGATGGCTTTGGATTTATCCGGCCCGACACGGGCGGTGATGACGTCTTTGTCTCTCCCAAGGAGATGCTCAAGGCGATGCACGGTGATCGGGTCAGTGCCCGAATCGTTGGCACGGATCGTCGCGGTCGGCCCGAAGCAGTCATTCTTGAGGTGCTCGAGCACGCTAACCGCAATCTCGTGGGCCGCTTAGTCAATGAACGGGGCATCTTGCTGGTGGTGCCTGAAGACCAGCGGATCAAACACGATGTGATTGTCTCGCCCGCCGACACCATGGGGGCAGACCCGGGGCAGGTGGTATCGATTGAGATTGTTGACCCGCCAACGCGGTACACGCCACCCGTCGGCCGTGTCGTCGAGGTTCTGGGCGGTGTGGATGACCCGGGAATGGAAGTCGAGATTGCCGTCCGTAAATTTGATGTGCCGCATACGTTTTCTGACGAGGCCGAGCGGCTTGCCAAAAAGCTTCCGGATGCCGTTCGGCCCAAAGATCTGAAAGATCGTATCGATCTTCGTGATGTGCCTTTCATGACGATCGATGGTGAAGACGCCCGGGATTTTGATGATGCCGTCTACGCCGAGCCGATGCCGAATTCGGGCTGGCGACTCTTGGTGGCGATTGCGGATGTCAGTCACTATGTAGAAAGTGGTGACGCGCTTGACCGCGACGCCTTTTCACGCAGCACGTCAGTCTATTTCCCGCGTCGCGTGCTGCCCATGCTGCCGGAGAAGCTCTCTAACGGCCTGTGTTCGCTTAACCCGAATGTCGATCGCCTAGCGCTGGTCTGCGATATGGTGATTACGTCCGCAGGCGAGGTGAAAGCCTATCAGTTCTACGACGGTGTTATCTGCTCTGCTGAACGACTCACCTATACGCGGGCCTGGGCGGCGATGTGTGACCCCTTATCAGAAGATGCCCGTAAGCTTGGCCCGCTTGCCCAGACGCTGGGGCATCTGGAAGAGGTTTTTAGAAGTCTATTGGCCGCGCGTGAAGCCCGCGGGGCGATTGATTTTGATTCGGTTGAGACCTACATGCAGTTTGATACCCAGGGTCGGATTGAAAAGATTCTGCCGCGTGTGCGTAACGACGCTCATCGATTAATTGAAGAATGTATGTTGGCGGCCAATACCTGTGCGGCCGATATCATTAAGCGCGCCAAGCGTCATGGACTCTATCGGGTTCACGAGGGGCCAACGCCCGAGCGGCTGCGTACTCTTCGCGAGTTTTTAAAGATCCAAGGCCTGCGGCTCGATGGCGGTGATGAGCCATCGCCCGGGGACTATGCGCGGCTTGCGAAAGAGATTCGTGCGCGACCTGATTCCCGGCTGATTCAGTCGCTGCTGCTGCGAAGCATGCAGCAGGCGATCTACACGCCGGATAACTCCGGGCACTTCGGGCTGTCGTATGACGCCTACGCCCACTTCACCTCACCGATTCGGCGTTACCCGGATCTGTTGGTGCATCGGGTGATCAAGTCGATTATTCATAAGCATGGTCATTACCTGCCGCCTTATGGCGATATGGGGAGTGATGAGCCAATCGTGCGCTGGCGCAATATCGGCGATCACTGCTCGGCCGCTGAGCGTCGTGCGGATGAGGCCTCACGGGATGTCGAGGCTTGGTTGAAATGTCAGTACATGAAGTCTCGTGTTGGCGAGCAGTTACGAGGTACCGTCACTGGAGTGGCGCCGTTTGGACTCTTTATTACCTTGGACGCCCTCTATGTCGAAGGCATGATCCACGTCTCTGAGCTCGGTGCGGAATACTTCCAGCATAACGAGGTGCTGCATGAGCTTCGCGGTGAGCGCACCGGGCGCCGTTTTCGGTTGTATGACAGTCTGGTGGTGCAAGTCGCTCGCGTGGATCTGGATGCGCGACGTATCGAGTTTCAGCTGGTGCCGAGTATGGTGCGCACAACAAAGGCGCAGCGAGAATTGGATCGTGATGACACTGACTGGAATGACGACTCAGATCAGGAGACCGCAGCGCTCGATATGCCCAAGTGGCTTGCCGAAGCACTGGCCGAACAGGGAAAGACGGGGCGTGCCAAGAAATCGGGCAAGTCCAAATCAGGCAAGGCCGCAAAAGCAGTTACCCAAGGCGCTACACGATCATCAAAGACGGATAAGTCTTCTAAATCTGCAAAGTCAGGGAAGTCCGCCAAGCTCAGTCAGGCCCAGGCGTTAAAAAAAGCAGCAAGCCCGCGGCCATCGACTGCGCGATCCGGTGGTCCTCGTAAATCAAAGAGCTCTCATAGAAGAAAATAAATGGCCCAGGACCCGAAAGAGATCTGCCTTCTTGGATTCCATGCGGTTCGCGCACGAGTCCGTGCCGCCCCCGAGACGATTACCCGCATTGTTTTCGATGGCCAGCGAAAAGACGCGCGACTATCGAGCCTTCTAAAGGCGGCCGAGGCAGCCTCTATTCGTGTGGTGTCGGAATCGTCGCTGCAGATGGATCGCCTGGCAAAGGGTCAGCGTCATCAAGGGGTGTTAGCGATTGCGACACGCCGTCCGCAGCCGGACAGCCTTTCCGATCTGATCGACCAGATGGAGACGTTAAAGCCAGTGGACCAGTGGCTTGTGGTCTTAGACGGCGTGACGGATCCCCATAATCTGGGCGCAATTCTGCGAAGCTGTGATGCTGCTGGTGCGGCTGCAGTGATTGCTCCGAAGGATAAATCAGCACCGCTAAATGATGTCGCCGCCCGTGTCTCTGCGGGGGCATCCGATCATCTGACGTATCTGCAGGTCACGAATCTGGCCCGCGCGATTGAAGAACTTCAGCAGGCGGATTACATGGTGATTGGTCTTGCGGGCGAGGCGAGTAAATCGATTTATGAAACGGATCTCAAGGGCAAGATCGCACTGGTCCTGGGTGCAGAAGGCGAAGGCATGCGGCGACTCACTCGCGAGCGCTGTGATCTCTTGGTTCGTCTTCCGATGAAGGGTTCCGTTGAGAGTCTGAACGTTTCGGTGGCCTGTGGCGTCTGCTGCTACGAGGCCTTGCGTCAGCGCGGTTAAATCAGCTTGCCTGGTGTGCACGGGGCTGCTGTGCGGACCCACTAAAGTGCGCTCCCAAACAACGCGCTTATTGACGCTCTTTGCGGGTTCGCTCGCGATACTTCCAGGGTGGTTCGGGCTCAAGCGCTCGGTTCGCAGAACCGAGTCCCGACCAGAGTCCAATCCGTTGACGCTTCGCCTCTTGTTCAGCATCGGCGTAGCGTTTTTGCATCGACTCAGAAAGATCTGACTGATAGCGTCGAAAGAACCAGGCGTAGCCGCGTTGAACCTGAGTCATTCCAACATCTTCGTTCGCGACCGAGACATTCGCGACCCAGCGATCGAAGCGATCTTTTTTGACTGGCATGAGCTGGATCTCACCGGACTTCAAAAGCGTCTCGAGTGATTCGCGGGCTTTGGTGGAGTAAGGCTGCCCTTTTTCCGGGGCATCAATCCCTGCAATGCGAACGCGGACCACGGTGTTCTTGGCGCTATTGAGATTGAATGAGTCACCGTCAAAGACTTCGGCAACGGTATAAGATCCCTGCGGGGGTTTGTTCGGGTCTTGTCGATCGCAGCCTGCGATCAATAAGAGGGCGGCGCATCCAAGCGCTGCGACGATGCGCATGATCGCGTCACTCATTCGCGCAGCCAACACGCCTGACGTCGGCATCATGGATTAGCCCATCGGGTCTGCGAAAGACTCCGCAAGGGTCAGTACTGCTGCGGCATACATAAAGCTTCGGTTGTACTGGGTCACCACAAAGAAGTTATGGGCGGCCATCCAGTACTGGACAGTGTCATCTTCTTCCGGCAGATCAATCAGGCTTGCTCGCGTGCTGGCGTGAAGCCGGTTCGTTCGCTGGCGAATGCCAGCGGCCTCGAGTTCAGAAACGGTATGAATTGGCTCAAGCTTTGGCGCGACAAATGGCTTTGCGTCGACCCCTCGAGGCACCTCTGCGGCAATGTGGGTCGGCGTATTGGCACGCCAGCCATGGCGCTTTAAAAAGTTTCCAATGGAGGCGATGGCATCGTGAGGGCTATTGAGCAGGTCTGCCTGTCGTGGGTGCTGATAGCCGATGGCAAAGTTCTGCCAGCTCGACGGCATGAACTGTGGATATCCCAGCGCTCCTGCAAATGAGCCCTTGGCCTCGCGTAGATTGATCACGCCGTCATAGCCCATCAGCAACAGCATCTCGAGTTCCCGCTTAAAAAAATCTGCTCGACGCGGTGATTCAAATGCGAGTGTGGTCAGCGTCTCAAGCGTTGGGTAGCGTCCCGTGATCTTTCCGTATTTGGTCTCAACGCCAAGAATGGCGGTAATGACTGCTGCGGGCACGCCGGACTGTCGCGAAACGTCCTCCAGCACCGCCCGGTGGGTGTCCATGAAGGCTCGGCCTTCCTGGATGCGACTTGTATCTGCGTGCTGGGACAAGTAACGGGCCCAGGAGCGCTTACGAACAGGTTCGTTTGGCTTCGGGGGCGGCGGGTTCATCAGTGCGAGCGCCCTTGGCTGAACCCCCAATCCCTTGAACTGAAGTTCAACCCAGTTACGCGGGATGTCATTTCGGGACGCGACATCGGAGATGAACTCCTGCACATCGCTGCGGCCAAGCCATCCAAACCGAAGGCGATCCTTGAGGGCCTCTGCCGCGGAATCGCCACCGGATTCGGTCGCCGAGGTTTTCGCTAGGTTTTTAACTGCGGGCTTGGACGTCTGTTTGGCTGTGGATTTGGCCTTGCGCTCGGCAAACGCCTGCCGGGAAAGCAGCAGTTCGCTTGTCATCGCAAGCGAGGTGCAGGCAAGCAGCAGGTGACGGCGACGGTTCATCATGGGCGTACAGGCTGTCGGCGATTGTCGCATTAGAATGGTAATAAATTGTGACGAGTAAGGGAGCGCAAACCATGAAGATACTGGTGCCCGTCAAACGGGTGGTGGACTACAACGTCAAGGTTCGGGTGAAGTCGGACGGATCGGATGTGGATATTGCCAACGTCAAGATGTCGATGAATCCCTTTGATGAGATTGCAATCGAAGAGGCCACGCGTCTGAAAGAGGCCGGTGTCGCAACGGAGATCGTCGCTGTCAGCTGTGGGGTGGCCCAGTGTCAGGACGTCATTCGTACCGCAATGGCGATCGGCGCAGATCGTGGTCTGCATGTGCTCTGCGATCAGCCGCTTGAGCCATTAGCGGTTGCCAAGCTTTTAAAGGCGATTGCTGAAAAAGAGGGTGCCCAGCTCGTGATCATGGGCAAGCAGGCCATTGACGATGATGCCAATCAGACGGGCCAGATGCTGGCGGCGCTGATGAATGTCCCGCAGGCGACTTTTGCATCAAAGGTGACCGTTGCTGGGGATCGTGTCAGCGTCACCCGCGAGGTCGACGGTGGCCTTGAGACGCTGTCGATGGCGATGCCAGCGGTCATCACCGTGGACCTTCGCTTAAATGAGCCACGCTATGTCACGCTGCCCAACATCATGAAGGCTAAGAAAAAGCCGATTGAGCAGTCCACGCCTGCAGACTGGGGTGTGGATGTGGCGAGCCGCTTAAAGCTTCTTAAGGCGGAGGATCCGCCCGTGCGTAAAGCCGGTATTAAGGTGCCTGATGTCGCCACGCTGGTGGATAAGCTTCGTTCAGAAGCCAAAGTGATCTAAGGAGCGAATGACATGAAAATTCTTGTGATTGCAGAACACGGAAACGATAGTCTTCGTCCAGTGACCGCAAATACCGTTGCCGCGGCAACGGCACTGGGCCAGAAGGCCGGTGGCGCGGAGATCCATGTGCTTGTGGCGGGCAGTCAGGCCAAGCCTGCGGCGGATGCGGCGGCGCAGATTGCGGGGGTCACGAAGGTGCTGCATGCAGACGCGCCGCATCTTGTCGATCATCTCGCTGAGCCAATGGCCGAGCAGACACTGGCAGTGGCTGCAGGCTTTGATGCGGTGATGTTTCCAGCGACCGCTTTCGGAAAGAACATTTCCCCGCGCGTGGCCGCACGACTCGACGTGGCACAGATCTCCGAGATCATCGATGTGATCAGTGCGGATACCTTTAAGCGACCCATCTATGCTGGAAACGTGATTGCTACCGTTCAGTCTGCGGACTCGGTCAAGGTCATTACGGTTCGCGGTACTGCTTTTGAAGCGGCAGGCGCCCAGGCGGCTGCTCCGGTTGAGTCGGTCGCCGCGGCAGCAGCACCCTCTGCGAGTGCCGCGTTTGTTTCCCGTGAGATTGCGGTTTTGGAGCGCCCTGAGCTGACTGCGGCCAAGGTTGTCGTCTCCGGCGGGCGCGCCCTTGGCTCTAAAGAAAACTTCGCCATGCTGGAAAAACTGGCCGATAAGCTTGGCGCCGCAATGGGCGCAAGCCGGGCTGCGGTGGATGCTGGCTATGCGCCCAATGACTGGCAGGTGGGTCAGACCGGTAAGGTGGTCGCCCCCCAGCTGTATATCGCCGTGGGGATTTCTGGGGCGATTCAGCACCTGGCAGGGATGAAGGACTCCAAGGTCATCGTGGCCATTAACCAAGACCCCGAAGCCCCTATTTTCCAGGTGGCGGACTATGGTCTGGTCGGCGATCTGTTCCAGGTCGTCCCCGAATTGACCGCCGCATTGGGGTAGAAAAACAGGCTTTCGGTGCTAGAATCTCGGGTTCCCTTGGGGTGTAAACCCTCAAGGACGTCCCCGAATTCAAAGGATTTCTGAAATGGTCATTATTCGTTTAGCCCGTGGTGGCGCCCATAAGCGTCCCTACTTTCATATGGTGGCAACCGATTCGCGCAGCCGTCGCGATGGTAAGTTCATCGAGCGCGTTGGCTTTTTTAACCCCGTTGCTGCACCGAGCGAGCCCAAGCTGCGCATTTCGATGGATCGTATCGACTACTGGCGTAGCCACGGCGCGCAGGTGAGCCCCCGCGTCGAGCGTCTGATCAAAGAATTTGCTAGCCAAAAAGCCGCTTAATTCCGCGCGGCTTCCTTTTACGCAAGACCCAGCGCCGAGTGACTGGGTCGCACTGGCAGAAGCCGGTGCTCCAATTGGTCTTAAAGGTGCAGTTCGACTTCACACGCTGAAGTCAGTGACCGGCCTTCCCATCGATGACTCGCTGTTAATGGATTCTGACGCCTGCTGGCTAAAGCTTCCAGCAGGACAGTGGATCCATTCTCAGATTCTTGAGTGCTCTGTTCAGACACGTGGGTTAAAGCTTCAGCTTGCGGATATTCATGACCGCAACCAGGCGGAGCTGCTGCGTGGTGCGCTGATTGGGCTCTCTCGCGCAAGCTTTCCCGAGCCAGACGACGACGAGGCCTACTGGGCTGATCTCATCGGCTGCACGATTGTTAACCGTCAGGGCGCTGTCATCGGTCAGGTGGAATCCATGCAGACCAATGGAGAGCACGACTGGCTTGTGACCCAAAGCGGCATGATTCCCTTTGTAAACCAGTTTGTGGATGACGTCGATCTCGCGGTGCGACGCATCACTGTGGACTGGCAGCCAGAGTGGTTTGAATAAGCGCGGCTCGAACAATCCCGCGGCATCGCCACCACACGCCACCACACCGATACGATTCAAGTCTATGTCACCGCTTCGATTTGATCTGATCACCATCTTTCCCGAGATGTTCGATGCGATACGCCGCTATGGCATCACGGCCCGCGCCATTGAACGCAATCTGGCGCAGGTGCACCCTTGCTATCTGCGGGACTTCGCCACCGATGCTTACAAAACCATTGATGACCGTCCCTATGGGGGTGGGCCTGGGATGGTGATGATGCCGGGGCCACTGACTGATGCAGTCACCTCCGTTAAAGCATCCCAAAAGGAAGCAGGCTTTGCCCCGGGTCCTGTGGTTTTGTTAAGCCCATCGGGAAAGCCGATCAATCAGCAGCTCGTTGATCGGGTCGCTGAGGGGGGTGCTTGGACTCTGGTCTGTGGTCGATATGAAGGGGTGGATCAGCGGTTTATCGATCAGCAGGTCGATGAGCTATGGAGTCTTGGGGATTTTGTGCTCTCCGGCGGGGAAATTGCCGCCATGGCGGTCATGGATGCCGCGATCCGCAAGCGGCCTGGGGCTCTTGGGGACGCCCAGTCCGCCATCGAGGAATCCTTTACGGACCCGGGGCTTTTGGACTGGCCCCATTACACCCGGCCCGAGGTCTTCGGCGGGCAGGCGGTGCCTGACGTGCTTTTATCCGGCCATCATGAGAGAATCGCGGATTGGCGCAGGAAGGCCGCCCTTGAGGCGACCCAGCGGCTTCGGCCCGATCTCCTGAAAAAGCCAAAACCATAATTGTTGTTAACCCCATCCTCTGCGCTAGTGATTGAGCAGATCGCAGCTGAGCGCACGATGGCTTTTGGAGAAACCATGGATCTGATCCGTCAAATTGAGCAAGAAGAAATTGCTCGCTTAAACAAGAACATTCCGGAATTTGCCCCGGGAGACACCGTTGTCGTCAGCGTGAACGTGGTCGAAGGGACCCGTAAGCGTGTGCAGGCCTATGAAGGTGTGGTGATTGCCAAGCGCAATCGCGGGCTGAACTCGTCCTTCATTGTTCGCAAGATCTCTTCTGGAGAAGGTGTCGAGCGGACATTTCAGATGTATTCCCCGTTGATCGCGAGCATTGAAGTGAAACGCCGCGGTGACGTCCGTCGTGCGAAGCTCTATTACCTGCGTGAGCGTTCCGGTAAGTCGGCACGTATCCGCGAGAAGCTCGCTGCACGGAAGACCGAAGCAGTCGCTGCTGAATAAGGTCTTGGTAGCGCGACAGCCACTGGGAATGTATGTCATCCCAAGTTGGTTTTGACCCCCGCGCTGCTGCAATCGAGTCGATTGGCGCAGAGCCTGCTCTCCCCGAGCAGGCTTTGTTGTTTTCAAGCCTAGCGAATATCTTCGGCCAGTCACAGACTAACCCTCAGTTTCCAGTCTGGACGCCCGAGCTGGTTCAAGATCGGCGACGTCCCGTGCGCCCCTTTACGCCGGAGTCCGCAGTCCGTGCCTCTGTACTGATTACGCTGGTGGGCGAGGCAGTGCCCAGCGTTGTACTCACCCAGCGTACTCAGAGACTCTCGGATCATGCCGGGCAGGTGAGCTTTCCAGGCGGGCGAGCAGAGCCCTCTGATGCCTCCGAGGCGATCACTGCACTCCGCGAGGCCCAGGAGGAAATTGGCCTGGACCCTGACCTGGTGAGTGTCTGGGGCAGGCTTCCCGATTACCTGACCGCAACCGGTTATCGGGTTGCACCAGTCATTGGATGGGTACCGCGTCCCAACCCGTTTGTGATTGACCCATCGGAGGTTGCGGAACTTTTTCACGTGCCGCTGACCTATCTCATGAACCCTGCCCATCATCAGGTTCGGATCGTCCAGGCCCACGAGAGTCCCACTGGCGAGCGTATTCGCTTTTATGCCATGCCCTATGTCAGTCCTGAACATGATGGCCGGGAGTTTTTTATCTGGGGCGCAACCGCTGCCATGTTGCGCAACTTGTATCACTTTCTGTCGGCTGGTTGGCAGCAGCAGCGCGACCGCGGTTAGACTTTAGGACATGACGCTATTTAGCTTTTTATTCGCGATGTTGCTTGAGCAGGTTCGTCCTGTCCGTGCCGACGACAAGCTGGGCTCATGGGTGGGCCGGATGTTGTTGCGTGTTGAACGTGCAACAGACACCGGCGAGATTGCCTCGGCCCGATGGACCTGGTTCTTGGTCGTGATCGGTGGGTCGGTGCTGAGCTGGGCCGTTGTGGCGCTGCTCTCGCGCGTCAATGTCTTACTGGGATTTTTTGCAACGGTGGGAATTCTTTATCTCACCGTTGGGTTCCGTCAGTTTAGTAATCGGTTTACTGAGATTCAGCTTGCGCTTGCCGCGAATGATCTCGAGCGTGCGCGCAAAGAGCTGCGCCAGTGGGCAGCCCACTCGGGTGGCGATCTGATGACGAAGGTCGCTGCGGATCAGGGCGATGTCTCTGCGATCTCACGCGAAGCGATTCGGCTCGCGCTGATCGGCGCGCAACGCCATGTCTTTGGTGTGATCTTCTGGTTTGTGTTGTTGCCGGGGCCTGCAGGCGCAGTGCTCTATCGACTCAGTGCTGAGGCACGTCGCGTCTGGGCTGATGCACGTCAGCAGGCCGCACAAACAGACAATGGCAGTGTGCCGCCGCTCACGCCGTTTGGTGAGTTCGCCGTGCGGGCCTTCGCATGGGTGGACTGGTTTCCCGCGCGGGTCACCGCGATCGTCTTTGCGATTGTCGGCAACTTCGAAGATGCGATCCTCATGTGGCGTCTGAAATCGGGTTTCGCACCGCATGCCAATGACACCGAGCGCGTGTTGTTGTCTGCGGGCGCTGGCGCCATGGGGGTGCGTCTGAGCGTGCCAGAGGCGCCTTCTACATCGATTCGGGTGGATGAGCCATCAGAGACGGAAGCCCTAGGGGGTCCATGGCCATCGATTATTCAGGATATGCCTGATCTGCGCGAGGCCAATGAAGCTGCCATGCGATCTGCCGTTGGGCTTGTCTGGCGTGCTGTGATTCTCTGGGTGACGCTGGTGCTACTCGTCTCGGTCGGCCACTGGCTGGGCTAACTAGCCTTTGTCGTTGGGCTGATTCTGGATCGAGTGGACTTCGGCCTCTGTTCGCTCAACCTTTTGCGTCAGGTCGTCGAGCCGGTGTTCAATCTCTGGAATTTTCTCAGTCGTGTTCCCGAGGGCTGATCGCAGGGTAGTGGACATTTTGAGTTCCATCTCACTGCGAATCCTCTCGACTCGTTCCTGGGTGTTTTTAAGCTCGAAATAGAGCACCAGGGCAACCACTGCCATGGCTACAGCAAAGGCAAGTATCAGAGTCTCCATGCGTCCAAGTATATACTCGGCCCATGGGAATAACGCGATTATTTTTGCTAGATGCCCACGTGCACGATGTGCAAATCAACGATGCGCTCGAGGCGGCCTGTCTCGAAGCAGGCTACCCAGTCAGCCGACTTCGCGTCGATGCAAACGACCTTGATGGCAGTGATGTCGCCGCGCTTGATCTGATTGATGAGGTGCGTCGCCTGATGTCGACATCAACCGAACAAGGTCGGGGTCAGGCAGTGCTCATTGGCTATGGCCTATCGGCCACCCTTGCACTCTGGATGGACATGGTCGATCTTGCCCGTCCCAAAAAGATACAGGTGGGGAAGTTCGACCTCGAGGTCGAGGATGCCCCTCCGGATGTTGCGCCCGCACTGGCTGGGGTGGTGGCGATCGCTCCTTTTCTCGGGACAGATTTTTCGGTTCGCTCGGGCAGGCTCGGGGCAGAAGGGGCCTCGGACCTTCGACTGCGGCTTTGCCGCAAGCCCTTTTGGGCGCGCCTGATTGGGGGGATGGCAGTGGCAGACGCCAGAGATCATGGCTGCGGCTCCTTGGGCCGGCTGTCATGGGCGCTGCTTGCCAAGGTATTGCCCTTCGCTTCGGTGGCCAAGCTGGTACCCAGCTGCAAGCGGCCGACCGTCCTTGTAATGGATCTTGGACCTCACAAAGACCGGGTCGAGGTTCAGCTCTGCGCCTTGAGTGGACAGGTCTCAGTGCTGGATTCCCCGGCTGTTTTCCCCATGTTGGGACAAGTTACACTTGCCGCTGTCGCGCAGATCCTGAAAGGCTAGACCAACCCTCATGGCTGACTCCGTGGTGACCCTTCGTCCGGGGATCCTGATCGCCCTGTTGTGCCTGCTTTTAATGGGGGCACTGGCCATCGTCGCCATTCGAGATGCCCGGCGTAAAAAGGCCAAAGTAGCCGAGCGCAAGGTGGTCGTTGAAAAGGCGATGGCGGGGATTGCGCCCGAGACTTCGTCAGAGATTGACATGGTCTGGGGCGATGCACTCAAAAGCATCGAGTCGCTGCAGACCCAGCTGAAAGACGACATTCGCACCTTAGAAGAAAAGCTTGCCGCAGAGCGCGAAGAAGTCCAGACCAAGACCGAAGCGTTAAAGAACCTGGCCCGTCAGAATCGTGTGCCGATCACCCTGTATGAGCTGTATGAAGGCATGCGCCATTTCAATCGTAAATCGCGCGAGGCCCAGAAGGCTGATCTTGAGTGGCACGGCAAGATTGGCATCACGCAAGTGGATGTGGTCGAGACGGTTCAGGCGACTCCTGGCCACGAGATCTATTTCACCTTGGAAGGTGAGTCTTTCTTATTGGTGGGCTCGCATCATCGCTACAGCCGACTCTCGTTCATTGAGCTGAGCCTTTTCGATCAGTCCGATACGCCACTGGTCACGGTGCGTGTGCGTCCTGATCAGCGCGGGCAGCAGCTGATCGCCGATGCGGTGATCTCCATGAAGTCGGGCCCCTGGATTCAGACCTTTCTTGCCTGTCGCGCCAAGATGGATATCCGTCACCGCGAGGTGACGCTGCTGGCGGAACACCGCGATGTGATGCAGCTCAAAGAAAAGTTCGCTATCAACCTCAACACAGAAGAACGCTAGAGATCCGAGATGAAGCCCTTTCAGAATGTTGACCTGAGCACCAAGAGTCTGTCGCTCTGGCTGGTCTGGACTGCCTTTGGTTTTCTGGCGCTCACAACGGCCTGGCTTGCGATTGTGGGCATGCAGATCTCGTCAGCAGGGCATCGTTACACCGTGAACGCCCTGAAATCGCCAACGTTTGATCAGTATCGCAAGGCCATGCGGCTTGAGCAGCTTGCGGCGCCAAAGCTTGTTGTGGGGATGACGTCTGAGCAGGCCGCACGAGACGCCTCGGTGAATCAGATCTTTGAATGGATTGCCGAATTTGAGAATGGTCGTGCCAGTCCGCGTCTAAAAAAGATTAAGCCTGTTCTGAGTGGCGTGGTCTTTGGTGGGCTGTCTGAGCGTATTGGCATTCGTCCCGGAGATGAGCTGGTCAGTGTGAACGGGGCCGAGGTGGACTCAGTGCTGTCGGTCTATGACATGCTGGATCAGCGGGGTGAGCAGACGGTACGTCTTGTGATCCGCCGTCAGGGCAAGTTGTTTGCCGCGAACATAGCGGCGCCGGCGGGCGAGCGGATCAACGCCGAAAACAGTGGCCTGCTGTTTAATGTGCCGAAGGGCTTAAATGTGGTGGGCAAGAGCCAGGTGGCCGCTTTGGCATCTCAGTTTGATAGCCGGTTTATGTTGTTGGTGCCGCCGGAGTGGCGTCGCCAGTATCAGACAAGCCTTGGCGTGTTTGCGCACGAGCTGTTGTCGTACATCGATTCCCAACGTGATCTGGTGGAAGGCGATCCGGGATTTATCCGTGTCGACCAGATGCTGTCTTGGCATCATGATGCGTTCACCTCGGCCATTGAGCAGCATGTCGAGGCGGCGCGAAATGCCAGCGCGAGCCAGCTTGTGGCACTCGGGAGTTTTGGTGATGCCATCATTGGCCTAGTCGCAGCGCTGATTCTTTTCTTCGTGGCCTTCTGGTTCCATAACCGGGCGCGATTAAATCCTTTGGATGACTAACGGTTTCTCTTCATGGGCGCTTCTCGATGACACCGATTAACTCTCTTGCCCGACCTGTGCGATGGTTTGGTCTTGAACTGGGCGATCGACGGTATGCGATCGACTTTCGAAGCGTGAGCACCGTGTTCTATCAGCCTGCTGAGATGCCCAAAGAAGGGGCCGTACTCATTCAGGATCGTGGGCCTTTTATTGGCATTCGTGGCCTGATGGTCCATGAGGGCTCTCCGGTATTTCTGCTGGATCCTAGTCGACTGTTTAATGGGGTAGATGGCCCCTTAGATGCAGGCCGTCATGACCAGGTCTCACCCGACCAAGAATCCGGAAAGTGGATCGTGATCTTTGCCGGGGATTCGCTCTCGAATGTTGGGATTCGTGTCGACCGTGCAAGCGGGCCGTTCAAGGTTGCTGCGGATACTGCTGCTGGCGTCGATCCTAACTTCCAGAAAGAAATCCAATATCTGGATCAGAACTGGACCGTGGTGCGGTTACGTCCCAATGTCGTGGAAGGTCTACAAGGAGAAGCGGCATGATCATGGGCCGGTTAAGCTCCTTTGGTGCAGACGATGGTTCCGTGCGCGGCATTATCTTTCGCTCGCGACTGATCTCTGCGGTATTGCTCTTGGTGGCGGTGATCTGCTTTGCGATCATGCTGATGCTCTCGGAGTCTCATCAGCCCGCGCCACCGCCAGCCCCTGCAAAGCAGGTCGTGGGCATTCTTCCACCAGAAAAAAATAAAGCGCCCGCCGCACCGGTTGCACCCGGACCGACCCCTGCGGTAACCCCGGGGGCGAAATCGGCTATTCCCGCACCGGCCTCGACTGCTCCTAGCCAGCCGGTGCAGCCGATTTCTGCCGCAGAGGCCTCCGAGCAGCTCAAAGCACGTTTCACCACCCCCGATTATTTTGATCCTGCGCTCTACGCTGCCCTCAAAACGCTGAAGGCACGGTTGGCGACCGTGCCTGGTGCCGAGTCAGATGCAATTCAGAAGCAGCTGGGATCGCTGATTGATCTTGAGAAGCGGCTCACGCCGGTACGGGAGCTTTCTCAAACGGTCAATCGTGAGCTTGAGCTCTTGCTATCGAAGGGCGGCCCTTTGTTTAAAGGCATTATTCCCAGTGCCTCCCCGTTTGTTGGCACTTCCGATGCGCTTGAGAAATTGCGCATCGACTTCTTGGCGATCCAGGCGAAAAAGCCGATCGACAGCCTGAAAGCATTTCAGGTGGCACTTAAAGCGTTGATTGAGGCGCGGGAAAAGCTTAATGATCCCAAGCTTGCCCCCGAGATGAATGAGCGCCGTAAGGCAATCGTCGCAAGAATCGATGCGCTGACCGTGTCAAAGCGTGCGAAGGACTGGGAGTCCGCGACTTTTGCCGCAGTCGCAATTACTTCTGAAATTAATCGGCTCGCGAATGCCTTGACCTCTGCGCCTGCGGTTGCAGCGACAGACGCACCTGAGATTGGACTGAGCCGAGAGATGCTCTCGCGTCTATTTGGAGCGCTTGGGTTTATCGCGTTAGTGCTCTCGATTATTGAGATTGCCCGTTGCGATCGAAAACTGCTGCATGGGGTGACCGCCACCACGATGGACTCGGCGATCACTAATTCCAACCGCTACGATGCGCTTCAGCGTGCTAACGAAGGGCTTCCTTATCTGCAGCTCGCCGCGAAGCAGGTTTCTGAACTTGGAGTGCAGCTGATTGCTACGATTAAGAAACTTGGCGCGACCGTCTCGTCGATGGAAATGCCGAAGACCGGTGCCGCCGAGCAGCAGGAACTGAAGGTATTAGTCGATACCCAGTTTCGTGCCCGCGAGATTCTCAAGTCGTTTGCGGTGATGAAAGAGCAGAGCATTCGTCTATCGCTGGCAATCGCCCAGACCAATGCTGAGACGACGGTCACGGATTTAAGTGATCGTCTGTCAGACAGCATTGAACATGTTGAGTCGATCACCCGGCAGCTTCAACAAGAACTTGATGTTGCTGTGGCGGCTCAGATGACAGTAGACCGCAGCATGCCGTCTGATGCCGTGGGATTAAAGCGCGATGCCGAAGGACTGCTCATGGTGGCGAGCCAGTGGTCGCGTCACTTTGACCGACTTAATGATGCCTTGGCTGATCTCGATCAGCTGCTCACCGTTGCCTCCACCACGGGTCCAATGTCTGATCCTGTATCCGATAGCCGGTCAGATCGATACTCTGACGCCTCTGCGAAGCGAGAGCCCGCGTGAACGAACTCTTAACTTTATTTGTTGCTGACCTGAACCGGGCGATTGATGGCCTAAAGCAGAGTATTGGACTGGGGCCCGAGGGAATGACCCAGGCATCGCTTCATGCCCGTGATCTCTCGGATGCACTTCACAGCGTGAGCCTGCCAAGACATGCCGAGATCGCGTTGGTGATCTCGCGGCATCTGTCTGCCGGCCGCCCCGGCATGGAAGACTTTACCCAGCAGCTGCTTGGGCTCGTAGAAGAGGCCATCGGTGCGATGAGTGAGTCTGGAGCAGAGCAGCAGTTCCCAAATCAAGAGCAGGCGATTGCGACGCTTGCTCGTGCGGTCTCATTGTTTGGTGAGCAGCCGGCAGACTTTAATTCCCCCGCCTTCCAGACGTCGTCTGATACCTCGCGAACTTCCGCGCAGGCTGCGCCTGCACCGACGCCCATGGTTTCGGATAGCGAGTCGCCGTCTGGCGTGATCGATCTCGAAGAGGTCACTGGGTTGATGTACTTCGCAGGCGAAGAGCCTGAGTCGCCCTTGGCGCGTATTCCTGTGTCGAGTGAGCTAACGGGCCCAGAGATGTCGTCTGCCCCGCGCATGACATTGCATGACCGGCTCTTTGCCTTGAAGACGATTCAGGCTTTAGACCATGAGATCAACCGTTCGGCGTCTGAGCCGCTTGCCCATACGGCGCGTCAGCGGCTTACTGATCATGCGAACTGGCTAATGTCGCTGGCCCAGGAGCCATTACGGAAGCGCCTTGTCGGGATGGCCAGAACGCTGGAGGTCTCGGGGGTATCGGCAGATGCTGATGTCATCGATTATTTGATCTCGGCAATGAGTGTGCTGCCGCAGCCGTCATCAATCCGCGCGTCGTCTCAGCATCAGACGCTGGTGGTGGACCTTGCAGAGATTCGTCCTGATCCGGATGCCATGGATCGCGCAAGCCGAATCGTACAGATCCTGGCGGGGCGGATTGATCAGACGGTAGATGGATTGCGCTTCGTGCTGCCATCAAGTCTGTCGCGTCTGCGCGTTGTGCCTTTTACGCGCGATGGTGTGGTCTATGCGCTGAGCTGGTCGCAGTTCCTAAAAGCGGAGACGGTAAAGCCCACGGATAGTGATGCGCCCGATCTGCTTGGACCTGTTGAGAGCACCCGTTTGTGTCTGTCGATCAAGTCGGGGACGGAGCCCATGTCGATCTATGCAGATGAGATTCGGCCCTTTGAGATTGCCAATGCATTTCTTCTGCCACCGGCTGTTGAAGCTCCCGAGTGGGTTGCGGGAGTGCTGGTGGG
This sequence comes from uncultured Burkholderiaceae bacterium, assembly GCA_964409175.1. Taxonomy (GTDB): domain Bacteria; phylum Pseudomonadota; class Gammaproteobacteria; order Burkholderiales; family Burkholderiaceae_A; genus Lacustribacter. Next base: position 1,590 of record CAYPCG010000025.1, on the reverse strand, counting down.
ATCTACCTCTGAGCCGGTGATATGGGTCGTTCCCGCAAGCAGCTAGTCGCCTCGATCTTTCTTTGCGTTTCTGCGGTGCTTGTTGGCACCGGCGCTGCGATCGCCCAGCGTGCGCTAATTCCTTCCCAGGCAGAGACTTCTAGTGCGCTAGCCTCGAAAGATCTGGACCTTCCCTCGGTCTTGGTCGATCGGATCAGCCGACTGGTCAAGAGCCACCCCAGTTTTATTGACCTGAAAGTCGAGGTCCGGGTTGGAAAAGTGCGTCAGGCACCCGCGGACTGCCCGACCACCCCCGAGATCACCTTTGCGTCGAAGAGCCGTCCCTGGGGGAATTTCAACGTTCTGATTCGCTGTCCGCAGCCATTTTGGGCTGTCACCGTACCCGTTCAGACCCGTATTTTTGGTCCCCAGGTCACTGCCGCAAAATATTTAGCCCAGGGCACACGGCTTAAATCTGATGACTTGTTAGTGGTTACTAGCGACATAACCCGCACCAATGTTGACATGGCTCGTGATCCCATGGAGTTAGTAGGTAAAGTCTTGACTAAGCCCGTACCGCAAGGGGCTGCCGTGTCACTAAACAATTTAAGAGAAGCGGCCGTAATCAAGGTAGGAGAAGGAGTTCGTGTCCAAGTTCAGGGCAAGGGATTCCAGGCCAATGGTGAAGGAGTAGCACTGACCTCCGGCGCAATTGGCGATAGTATTCGGGTGCGCATGCCCGATGGCCAGCAGGTTCAAGGCCAGGTCGTGCGGGCCGGAACGGTTGAGATAGTTATTCAGTAAAGTAGTTTTCGGTAAGGGGTACTAGGCAAATGAAGATTGATCCGTCAAAGATCGTCGACACCAGGATTGACCAGAATCGTCGGACGCAGGCTGATGCTGCTGCGCAGGCGAAGTCGTCTCCTGCTGCCAGCGCAAACCCAGCCGCAGCAGGTAGCCGTGCGGCGACTCCCGCAGCCAGCGTTGAGATCAACGCGGCTGCCGCCATGGTGACGGCGAAGAGCCTTGAAAAGACTACGGATGTGAAACTCCTCGACGAGCTCCGCTCAAAAATTGCCTCTGGCGAGTTTGAGATGGACTACGACAAGATCGCCCAGTCCATCCTGGCTGATGCGATTGCGTCATCCATGCGCCGGGTTAACTGATCGTCGGGCGATCCCGACATCCCGTGTCCGCTTCCCTCATCATTGAACAAATGGCCGCATCTGTCGGCCATTTGCGTTCTGTACTCGAGGCAGAACGTGTTGACGACTATGCCCAGGCGATCGATGCCGCCCAAAAGGCACTCGATGCGATTAATGCATTTCCCGAAGGGATTGATGGGCTACGTGCCGAGATTGAGCGGGCCGCAGAGCGCGATAAGCTGAGGCTTCGCGAGCTGATCATGAAGGCTTCCGTTGACCACAAGGTCAATGGCGAGCTGATTCGATTGGCGACGCAGAAAAATGCAGCGCTTCAGGCGACAGTTGCGCAACAGTCGGCGTCTGCAACCTATTCCGAGCGTGGCCAGGTCCCCAGCGTGCTGGGCAGCCTCCTGTCTCGCAAGGTCTAAAACTCTTTTTGTGTCTGTTGTGCTAACCCCGTTGTGCG
>CAYPCG010000024.1:0-24541 GCA_964409175.1 uncultured Burkholderiaceae bacterium | reverse complement strand
TATACACCCCGGGGTGCCGGAACTTTGCAGTACTAAGAATTCGACTCGCAGAAGAGATTTTTCCGTGCGCCCCCGCGCCAATCCCGAGATAGTCCCCAAATGTCCAGTAGTTCACGTTGTGCTCAGATCGATCTCCAACGGTGCGAGCGTAAGCAGAGATCTCGTAGCGATGAAGTCCCTGCACGGCGAGGCGGTGCACGACGTGCGCCTGCATATCCGCGAGCAGATCCTCATCCGGCAGCCCCGATGGCGGGAACACCGCAAATCGCGTATTCGGCTCCAGCGTGAGCTGATAGCAAGAGAGATGGTGAACCCCAAGCGACGTTGCCTGCGCAAGTTCCTGATCCAAAGCGACGATCGTCTGATTCGGCAGCCCAAACATCAGATCAAGGTTCACCTTGGGAAAGATCGACAGCGCCATGTCAACGGCTGCAAGGGCCTGACGGCTATCGTGGACGCGTCCAAGTGCTTTCAACTGCACATCATCAAATGACTGCACACCGATGGACAGTCGATTCACTCCTGCCTGTTCAAACTCTTTAAACCGCTCTGCTTCAAAGGTTCCTGGATTGGCTTCCATCGTGATCTCTGCGCCAGGAATCATCCGAAGCCGAGCACGTACTGCGGCCAGCAGCCGATCAATCTCCGCAGGGTCAAAAAGACTTGGCGTTCCGCCACCGATAAAGATACTCGTGATCGGTCGTCCCCAGACATCCGGAAGGCTTTTGTCGAGATCTGCAATCAACGCATCGATATACCGAGACTGAGGCAGTGCCTGCGGCGCTTGGTGCGAATTGAAGTCGCAATACGGGCACTTCTGGATGCACCAAGGCAGATGAATATAGAGTGATAACTCGGGTAAGGCAGTAAAGCTGATCACAAGACATTCGCCTCGCGAAGACGCTCAAGCAATGCCCGCAGTGCTCGACCACGATGACTAACCGCCTGCTTCTGGGCAATCGTCATCTCTGCGGCGGTTAATCCCGACTCGAGGTCCAGAAAGATCGGGTCATAGCCAAAACCGTGGCTTCCGCGCGGCACTGAGATCACTCGCCCCGACCAGACGCCCGTCACAATGATGGGATGCGGGTCGTCTGCAGAGTGCACAAACGCAATCGCGGCATGAAAGGCAGCATCATAGAAATGATCGGGGGCCTGCTGTTCAGGATAGCGCTGCACCTTGGCGCGCGAGAGCTCCTCGAGCAGCCAGGAGACATTCGCCTCATCCGTTGACAATAGCGATAACCGAGGCTGCGCGATCACCGCGGCCGGTTCGTGGGCAGCGATGGCATCGGGCCAATAGCGTGCAGACCGCACCCCAGGGCGATCCGATAGTGCCGCAACGGTAATCCCAGAGTCATCGGCCATCGCTGGGAGTCCAGTCGCACGACTGGCGTGACGTGCCTTTGTCAACGCATTTTCTTCAAACGTGAGATACGGCTCATCGGCAGAATCGACACCGAGATCCGACTGATTCACGAGCACAATGTTTCCCGGCGCAAGTACCGGCGACAGTGCGTGAGAAAACTCTTTCAGTTTCCCCGCGTTAGACGATGCTAGGACCCAGCGTCCGCTCATTCCACCGCCACCGATAACCGCTCAGGATCCTGAATCAGGCATTGTTGAAATTCGTGGAGCTGACCAATCCCCTGCGCCGCAAGCATTAATAGGTTATCGAGCTCGTTGCGACTAAAAGGCACGCCTTCCGCAGTCCCCTGAACCTCGACGATTCCACCAGAGTCAGTCATCACCACATTCATATCCGTATCACAGCCCGAGTCCTCGAGATAATCCAGATCAAGCACAGGAACACCCTTCCAGATACCCACCGATATCGCCGCGACTGTTTCACGAAGGGGACTGACCGATAGCAGCCCATCCCGCTGTAGGCCTGCAAGTGCATCAGCCAGCGCGACACACGCGCCGGTGATACTGGCCGTGCGCGTGCCCCCATCGGCCTGCAGCACGTCACAGTCGATGGTGATCGTGCGCTCTCCAAGCTGATCAAGATCCATCACGGCCCGCAATGATCGTCCGATGAGTCGCTGAATTTCTTGGGTTCGCCCTGACTGTTTGCCCTTCGCTGCCTCGCGATCACTTCGCGTGTGCGTCGACCGGGGCAGCATGCCGTACTCCGCGGTGACCCAGCCGCTGCCCTTGCCCTTCAAAAAACCGGGCACGCGCTCTTCTACAGATGCCGTACAGAGAACCTTGGTGTCACCAAATGCAACTAAGACCGATCCTTCGGCATGTTTGGTGTAGCGGCGCACAAGACTAACCGGCCGCAGGCGTGATGGCTCCCGGCCGCTCGGTCGAACCGACCCCGCTGACAGCACGATCGAAGATGAACCTGACTGACTCATAGCGCCCTCCTTGGCAAGCACAGCTGTTGATGGCCCGTACAATACCGTGACTCGCATGTTTTCGCTGAAGGCAACCATGACCCACCCCAGCATGACCGGATTTGGAACAAGCTTCTTGGACTGCCCCATGGGCCGTCTGAGCCTAGAGATCAAATCAGTCAATAGCCGGTACTTTGAATTTAATCCCCGCCTGGCCGATGAGTTTCGCTGGGCCGAGACCCTGATTCGAGAAAGAGTCCAGCGACGAATTAGTCGCGGCAAGGTGGAGTGTCGACTGGGGCTATCGCGAACCGAGGCAAGTCTGTCTGCCTTAAAGATTCATGGCCCTGGGCTTGCGTCCGCACTGAGACTCGCCCACGAGATTCGCCGCGACCACCCCGAGATCACAATGCTCTCAGTGGCGGAGATTCTGAAGCTGCCCGGCGTCACCCAAGAGCACCAACTCTCTCAAGAGGAGCTCACCACACTGATTGAATCCCTGCTGACGCAGGCACTCGATCAATTCAGTCTTTCACGCCAGAGCGAAGGCGCAAGACTTATCGACATGATTCTGGATCGTACAGGCAAGTTAAAGATGCAGGCAGCACAAGCCCAGCGCTTAGTCCCTCAGGCGATTGACGCGCAGCGACAGCGTCTATCCGAAAAGTTACGCGAAGCGATCACCGGCGCGCTAACAACGGGGGAGCACTCCCCCGGCACTTTCGGTCTGACCCAGGCGCAGCAGGAATCGCTCGAAGAAAGAATCCGGATCGAGACCGCCGCCTTTGGACTCCGAGTCGATATTGCAGAAGAGATCGATCGCCTGAACAGCCACTTAAGCGCGGTAGAAAAAATGCTGAGTTCCACCGCCACGCCGGGCACAAGTGCCGGAAAGCGGCTCGACTTTCTCACCCAGGAGATGAACCGCGAAGCAAATACGTTGGGATCGAAAGCAGCCTCTGTCGAACTAAGCAACATCGCCATCGACATGAAACTGCTCATCGAACAGATTCGCGAGCAGGCCCAGAACCTCGAGTAACTAGGCGGCGGGGTTCAGCTGCTTTTCAAAGATCGCCACCTGTTCCTCGAACAGATCGCGACCATAGGCGTCGTTGGTCACGAGCAGAGGGAAATTCTCGATCTCAAGACGCTGAACAGCCTCAGCCTTAAGATCCTCATAAGCCACCACGGTCGCCGAACGAATGCACGACTGTAGCGTTGCAGAGATGCCCCCAATCGCCGAGAAACAGACCGTTGTATTCTTTTTACAGGACTCCCGAATGGCAGGCCCCCGGTTGCCTTTCCCAATCGCCGCCTTCACCCCATGATCAAACAGCACGATGGCGTAAGGATCCATTCGGTAGGCTGAGGTCGGCGCCACGACACCGATCACCTCACCGGGTTTGGTCGGCGCAGGACCACCATAGAACACAGTGTGGCCAGTGAGATCCACGGGCAACGGCTTTCCCTGGTTGATAAGCTCTACAAAACGCTTATGGGCGGCGTCTCGGGCCATGTAGATCACACCGCTGAGATAGACCTCGTCCCCGACATGCAGGGTCTTAATCACGTCGTCGGTCAGGGGAGTCTGCAGATAATGAGTCGTCATAAGGTTTCGCCCTTAAATGGTGGCTGTGCTGCGTCGGCCAGAGTGACACTGAATGTTGACCGCAACAGGCAACGCCGTGATGTGGCAGGCATAGGTTTCGACCGCAACCCAGAGTGCCGTATTAAGACCGCCGTAGCCCTGAGGTCCGATACCGGTTTTGTTAACTTCGTCTAGGAGCTCTTTCTCCAGCTGAGCGATATGGGGCTCAGGATGATGGTCACCGATGTCACGAAGAATGGCCTTTTTCGCAATCTCGGTCACCTTGTCGAAACTGCCGCCAATCCCAACACCAAGGGTCAGCGGCGGGCACGCAGCACCACCGGCTGCCTTGACAGCATCAAGGACAAACTTTTTCACGCCAGCAGCCCCCTCACCTGGAAGTAAGAACTTCATGGTGCTCCAGTTCTCACTGCCACCCCCCTTAGGAACGACCGAGATCTTGATCGCGTCCCCTGACACGATCTCGGTGTGAATCACCGCTGGCGTGTTGTCATTCGTATTCACGCGAATTAACGGATCCCCGACCACCGACTTACGCATGTACCCCTCAGCGTAGCCCTTTCGCACCCCGGCCTGAACCGCCTCTTGAAACCCACCGCCCACGACGTGAACGTCCTGACCGATCTCGATATAGACAATCGTCAATCCCGTATCGTGGCAGACGGGAACCTGGTTAGAGCGGGCAATTCGATCGTTATCGATAAGCTTTAATAAGACGGACTTTCCGAGCGGTGAGACCTCAGTCTGCGCCGCACGCTCAAACCCCTGAATCAGATCTCGGGGAAGCACGTGGCAGGCCTCTATGCAGAGCCGTGCAACGGTATCGGTAATCTCACTGGCTTGAATCTGACGCATGATGGCCTCAATCTCACTTTCGATGAATGGGAGCAACGCGATATAGTAGCCCCATGCCGAACCGCTTCCTTGTCCCATTCAAGCCAACGCGATGACAAACAGTACTCAGCAGAACGGCCGTCTGCTGATGGTGGCTGCACCCTCAGGCGCCGGAAAATCCAGTCTCGTGAAAGCGTTTCTCGCGCGGCACGATGACTGGTCGCTGTCCGTCTCCACCACAACCCGGACCCCCCGCCCCGGGGAAGCGCATGGCAGAGAATATTTCTTCGTAACAAAGGAAGATTTCGAGATCCAACGAGACCGCGGTGACTTTCTGGAATGGGCAGAAGTCCATGGAAATTACTACGGTACGTCCCGGGGATGGATCGAGGACCAGATCCGTCAAAGTCGAAACATTCTTCTGGAGATCGACTGGCAAGGCGCACGGCAGATCAGAGCGCTCTTTCAATCGGGGCCGATCGCCCCCCGTAGCGTCTTTATCCTGCCGCCATCCTTGGAAGAGTTGGCCCACCGACTGAGACATCGCGGCCAAGATAGCGAGGCGGTCATCGCACGGCGGCTTGCCGCCGCCGAAGAGGAAATCTCTCATGCGAAAGAATTTGATTATGTTATTATAAATCAAGACTTTAGCCACGCTTTAGGTGAATTTGAGGCGATTGCCGAAAGCGTTTTGAAGCCCTCTTAAGATCGGAATAGACCATGGCCCGAATTACTGTTGAAGACTGTCTGGAGTTCATCCCCAATCGTTTCGAGTTGGCCCTTGCCGCAGCCTACCGCGCACGCCAGCTCGCACAAGGGGCAAGCCCGAAGGTCGAGTCACGAGACAAGCCTACCGTCACGGCGCTGCGCGAAATCGCTGCAGAGCAGGTCGGTCGGGAAATGCTACGTAAAGTCCCGATCTAATTTGGACAGCCCCGCACCGCGGGCTGTCTCCGTAAGCCCGCTCATCGATCAAGCCCGGGCCTACCTCTCCACCGAGGACTGCGAGCGGCTCAAGGCCGCCTATCGTTTTAGTGATGAGGCCCACCTCGGCCAGTTCCGCCAGAGCGGCGAACCCTACGTCTCCCATCCCCTTGCGGTCGCGCAGCTCTGCACCCAGTGGCGTCTTGATGCCCAAGCCCTCATGGCCGCCCTGCTTCACGACACGGTAGAGGACACCAAGGCCACAATCCAGGAAATCAGCGAACGGTTTGGGCCTGAGGTCGCCTCAATCGTTGAGGGACTCTCCAAGCTCGACGCGGTCGAGTTCAAAAATCGTGAAGAAGCACAAGCGGAAAACTTTCGAAAGATGCTTCTCGCGATGGCGCGTGATGTCCGGGTAATCTTGATCAAGATTGCTGATCGCCTTCACAACATGCGCACACTCGGGGTTGTCTCCGCAGAAAAAAAGCGTCGTGTCGCCAAAGAGACCATCGACATCTACGCACCAATCGCCCATCGACTGGGTTTAAACGCAGTATTCCGAGAGCTCGAAGATCTTAGTTTTGCGGGCATCTATCCAAACCGATTTCAAGTCCTGTCGAGAGCGTTACTTGCCGCGCGTGGGAATCGCCGAGAGATCGTCGGGCGCCTGACCCAGGCAATTGAGACCCAATTACCAAAGTTCGGCATCCAGGCAACAGTGGAAGGCCGAGAAAAGACCCTCTGGTCCACCTACAAAAAAATGATTGAGCGCAAGCTCTCCTTTGCAGAGGTCTTAGACGTCTACGGCTTTCGGATTCTGGTTGAGGACATTCCTCAGTGCTACCTGGCGCTCGGTGCCCTGCACGCGTTATATAAGCCCCTGCCAGGTAAGTTCAAAGACTATATCGCCCTCCCCAAGTCGAACGGCTACCAGTCATTACACACCACCGTCGTCGGTCCCTTCGGTACCCCCGTGGAGTTTCAGATCCGCACCGCCCAGATGCACCACGTCTCCGAGGCGGGTGTGGCGGCACACTGGATGTACAAGGAAGACAACAAGCAAGAGATCTCACCGCTTCAGGCACGCGCTCACGAATGGATGCAGTCACTCGTACAGGTTCAGTCTCAGACAAGGGACCCATCTGAATTCCTGGACTCGGTCAAGATCGACCTCTTCCCTGATGTGATCTACGTATTCACCCCCAAAGGGTCGATCAAAGAACTCCCACGCGGCGCGACACCGGTGGACTTTGCTTATCTTGTCCATACGGACATTGGCAATCACTGTGTCTCGGCAGAAATTAACAACGAAAAAGCAGCCCTCGACACTCCTTTACGCAACGGGGATGTTATCTCTGTTCAGACCAAGAGCGATGCAAACCCGCATCCCTCTTGGCTGGGATTTGTGCGCACCGCCAAGGCCCGGGCGGAGATCCGCCATCGGCTGAAAACGACTACCCGCACTGAGGCGATTGAATTCGGTCAGAAACTTCTCGACCAGGCATTGCGCTCGCTCGGTGCACAGGGTCTCGAAGATCCCGCACTCGAGTGGCATCAATTTCTTGCTGAAAGTAGTGCCCGGGACAAAGATGGGCTCCTCGAAGATATTGGCCTGGGACTCACACTTGCCAACGTGGCCGCACGTCGACTCGTGCCGCAGCAATCGGGAGAAGGCGGATCGCTGTCGGCATCTGCGCAACAGGCCCTGGCCATTTCACAGTCGCATTTCGCCTCGCGCGCCGAGGCGATTACGATCGACGGCAGCGAAGGTTCAACGGTTCAGTATGCGGCCTGCTGCAGCCCAATTGGCGGTGATGCGGCAATTGGGCTGATGCGCGGGGGAGCGGGTCTTGTTGTGCACCGACTGCTCTGCCCCACCGGACGACGTCAGCGCGCAAAAGATCCCTCGCGTTGGGCAGAGGTGCTCTGGGCGGAGGACTTAAAGCGACTCTTCCCCGCACAACTTGTCATTGAAACGAAAGATCAGCGCGGCATTCTCGCCCGAGTGGCATCCGCAATCTCTGCGACCGATGCCAATATCGCAGAGGCCAACTCAGCGCCAAAAGATCAGACCATGGCCATCATGCGACTGACGGTTGAGGTCCGTGAACGTCAGCACCTGGCCAACGTCTTACGTCGTATTCGTCGAATCCCAGGAGTGATTCGTGCCAGCCGCGTCGCGCCGACCGGCCCCAACAACCATGAATCGCTCTAGTCTCCCGCGATCGTCATCTCGTTAACCAGAATCGAACCCACTGTTTTTGTGCCGCGGCACAGCGTGTCTGAGCCAATCGCGACAATGCCTTTCAGCATATCTCGCATATTGGCTGCCACCGTGATCTCTTCAACCGGATAGGCGATCTCTCCGTTTTCAACCCAGTAACCAAAAGCCCCGCGAGAGTAATCCCCGGTCACGTAATTCACACCTTGGCCCATCACCTCGGTCAGCAAAAGCCCGCGATGCATCTTTCGAATCATCGCCGAAAGATCGTCCCCTGGACGGGTCTCCGTGCTTCGCATCACCAGGTTATGTGAGCCCCCGGCGTTACCGGTACTCGTCATGCCGAGCTTTCGGGCGCTGTAGCAGGACAGAAAGTAGCCCTGCACCGTGCCATTGTTGACAACATCCCGCGCGGCAACGCGCACCCCTTCATCATCAAACGGAGCGCTGCCCATCGCACCATGCACGAGCGGGTCTTCGTGAATCTGAATGTGCTTTGGAAAGACCTGCGTGCCCAGACTGTCAAGCAGAAAACTAGAGCGTCGATAGAGGGCAGCACCACTGACCCCCTGCACAAATGCCCCTAAAAGCCCCGCCGCCAAAGGCGCTTCAAACAAAACGGGAACGCGTTGTGTCGGCACCTTTCGTGCGTGCAGTCTGGCCAGCGCCCGCTGTGCGGCGTAGCGGCCTACCGCCTCGGGGTCGGCGAGTTTTGTCGGGTTTCGATCGGAGGTGCTCCAGTCATCGCGTTGCATCGACTCCCCGGCGCGCGCAATCGGCGACACCGACAGCCAGTGCCGCGAATAAGGATATCCGCCCACAAAGCCTCGCGTGTTCGCGGCAAAAAACTGGCCATGACTTGCGGCGAGCGATGCCCCTTCCGTGTTCGTGATCGCCCTGCTTTCGGCGAGTGCCGCCTTTTCGGCCTGCATCGCCAGCGCAACGGCCTGCTCCGCTGAAATCGTCCACGGAAAATATAACGACAACGGCGGAATCTTCTTTGCGATTAACTCCGGCTCCGGTAACCCGGCGCACGGATCCTCAGCCGTGTATCGCGCAATATCGAGTGCCTTTGCCACCGCATCCCTTACCGCCTGATCAGAGAAATCAGACGTAGTCGCATGTCCGCGCTTCAGCCCACTGTAGACGGTCACGGATACGGCACGATCACGCGTGCGCTCGAGCGTTTCGATATCTTGCTTGCGAACGGTCACGGATAGCCCACTGCTCTCAGAGACTTCGCTGGCGGCATCGGTGGCACCCAGGTCTCGTGCCATCTGAAGTACCTTTAACGACAGGTCACGAAGCTGTTCAGGAGCGTAAAACAGCGGGTCTTGAGACGACGACGGTTGGAGTTGTTTGAGTTTTGTCATAGCGGCAATAATACCGGGATGAATGAATCCCAAAACCCTCAAGACACGACCGAACGGGCGGCCCGCATCGGCCTCGTCTCCATCAGCGACCGGGCCAGCCAGGGGGTCTATCAGGACCTGGGACTACCGGGGCTGCGTGACTGGCTCACGTCCGCGATTGCAAGCCCTTGGGAGGCCATCGAGCGGCTCATTCCAGATGACCGGCAGACGATCTCGGAGACCTTAGTAAGGCTCACGGATGTGGAAGGCTGTGACCTAGTCCTCACAACGGGTGGCACGGGCCCAGCACCACGGGACGTGACCCCCGACGCCACGCTCGCGGTCGCTGACAAGGAACTGCCGGGGTTTGGTGAGCAGATGCGCCAGATCAGCCTGCACTATGTGCCCACTGCGATCCTGTCTCGGCAGGTTGGCGTGATTCGCGGCAGGTCTATGATCATCAATCTACCCGGGCAGCCCAAATCGATTGTAGAAACCTTGGGGGGCGTTCGTGACCATGAGGGGAAAACCATCGTTCCAGGGATCTTTGCTGCGGTTCCCTACGGACTCGAGCTGATCGGCGCGGCGAGCATTCAGACAAACCCCGAGGTGTGTCTCGCGTTTCGCCCCAAAAAGAAGACAGCCTCCTAAAGGGATCGTCCCTTGCGCTCTCGATCCCTAGGCATCCGGTTAACCCTAGCAAATTCAAGAGGGCGAGACAGCCTATGGCGTCGAGGGTTAGTGATCGTCATTGCGGCGGTAATCACGCTTCCTCTGTATGCCTCCCAGTCGGCCTGTAAAGAGTTTCTCGAATATGGCGTACCGAGTCAGTCAGAGGCACTACTATGTCGTACGGGCTTTGCGTTGTCTCATGACAGCACCACGAAGTCTCCCCGTTGGGTCGCCCAGCGAATGACGCCCGATCGACTCGCCACCGTCGTGCCCCGAAGTGACCGCTTCGCACCCGACCCTGACCTTCCGAAAGGTCAGCGTGCGGAACTCGAGGACTACCGGGCCAGCGGCTATGACCGCGGACACATGGCACCAGCCGCCGACATGCGCTGGAGTGCGCAGGCCATGCGAGAGAGTTTCTATCTATCGAATATGGCACCCCAGGTGGGTGCAGGTCTCAATCGTGGTCTTTGGAGTGAGCTCGAGTCGCAGATTCGTCAGTGGGTCAGCCGCCGCGGAGAACTCTTTATCTTCACTGGCCCAGTCTTTGAAACACCCCTCCCCAAAACCCCACGCATCGGCCCGAACGGGGTCGCGGTACCGACACACTTCTACAAAGTTGTCTTTGATCCTATTCGCGTAGAGACCATCGCGTTCGTCATTCCTAATGCCAACCAACAAGGACGACGACTTGAAGAGTTCATTACCTCCGTCCGTGATATCGAACAACGTACTGGGCTCGATTTCTTAAATCGCATCACACCAAACGTGCAAGCGCTGATTGAAGAAGCCGTTGCCACCGGCCTCTGGTAAGGTAGTTTCTGCGACAATCCACTGATGGATATTGCGCAACTCATTCAGACGATTACCGTCTATGCGATTCCCGTCATCTTTGCGATCACGGTGCATGAGGCGGCGCACGGCTATGCAGCACGGTACTACGGCGACAATACGGCAGAGAAGCTCGGACGGATCACATTAAATCCTGTGAAGCATATCGACCCCATCGGAACCATCCTGGTGCCGTTAATGCTCTACTTCGCAACGGCAGGCGCATTTCTGTTTGGCTACGCCAAGCCAGTCCCAGTGAACTTCGGCAGGCTTCGCCACCCAAAGCGGGACATGGTCTGGGTCGCGCTGGCAGGTCCGATGGCAAACCTAATCCAGGCCGTACTCTGGGCATCCTGCTTTTTAATCCTTGGCGCGACCGGCGTTTCGGAGCGATTCTGGTTCGAGATGTGTCGCGCAGGCGTTCTGGTGAACGTAGTGATGTTTGTCTTTAACTTATTCCCGCTTCCCCCCATGGACGGCGGGCGAATCCTCGTGGGGTTACTCCCTTGGCGACAGGCGGCCCTCGTGGCCCGGATTGAGCCATATGGTTTTTTCATTGTGCTTGCACTCCTCGTCGCCGGGGTCATCTCTACTGTATGGATGCGCCCCTTAATGGCGCTTACAGAGCAGTTCATTCATCTCGTTCTAATGCCTCTACGGCTTCTCCTTTAAACCCGACGAGTGATTTATGGCCCGCATCAAGATTGAACTCCCCGAGTCTTTTCTATTTCAGACCGACATCCCGATCTACATTAGTCACATTAACTACGGCAATCATCTCGACAACGCCGCCCTGCTGACACTCGTCTCTGAGGCCAGAATGCGGTTTTTTAAGCACCTTGGTTTTTCCGAGGGAGATATCGAGGGCGTTGGCATCATCGTCGCTGACGCCGCAATTCAGTATCGTGCCGAGGCGTTTTATGGCGAAACACTCGTCTTTGACATGACGGTCTCAGATGTGGCTCGGGTAGGATGCGATCTACTCTACCGAGTGACCAAACAGGAATCCCAACAGGAAGTGGCCCGCGGTAAGACGGGGATCGTTTTTTTTGACTATGCGGCACGCGAACCCGCGCCAATCCCCGAAGGGTTTCTTCGGAAGATCGCGCAGGCCGAGCATTCCGGTTAAGCGGTCGCCTAACTCCGGTGGGCGGCGCTCACCCCTTTCACATCGGACAGCAGCGACAAGACACGCTTTAACTGATCGCCATCAGTGACCTGCAGCGTCATGAGCAGTGTGGTCATATCTCCCTTAGGAAACGAATCCATCCGCACCATCGGTACACGCTCCCGCGCAAGCATCTCCGCAAGGTCTCGAATCAGATCTGACCGCGCTCTCGCCACAACAGAAGCATCCACCAGATAACGCGCCTCGGCCCCGGCCGAGGGACTTCCCCAGGCGGTCTCAATCACCCGCTCCGGGGCGTCTTTTGCCATGCGAAGAAATGTTGTGCAGGACTCACGATGCACGCTGACACCCTTACCGCGGGTCACGAACCCTTTAATTAAGTCCGGCGGTGTTGGTTTGCAGCATCGCGCAAGCGCGGTCAGCATGCGATCCACGCCCACGACCAACACCTGACCCTTGGAGGCCTGCTTTGGTTTCGCCAGCTTTGACAGGATGAGCTCTTCGGCCGAAATCTCCGCACGCTTTAATCGCTCCGCATCCTGACTGCCCTCTTCGGCGCGTTCGCCTGCACGACCTTCCGCCAGATCCAAGGCGTGAAACCAGGTCCGTACCTTTTGTCGCGCTCTGGAACTCTTCAGATAGCCAGCCTCAGGATTCATCCAGTCTCGACTTGGCCCGCCCTGCTTCACTGTCATGAGTTCAACAGTTTCACCTGTGTGAATCTCTGCCGTCAGCGGCACGATCTGACCATTGACCTTCGCCCCGCGGCAACGATGACCAATCTCAGTATGGAGGTGATACGCAAAGTCCAAAGGGGTGGCGCCCTTTGGAAGCTCGATAATTCGCGCCTTGGGTGTCAAGACATAGATCCGATCATCGGTCAGTCGTACTGCCCCTTGGCCCGCGTGCCCCCAATCCAGCATCTGTCGCAACCAGGCAATACGATCCGCATAGTCATCTCGTGCTGCTGCCGGTGCACCGCCTTCCTTGTACTGCCAGTGGGCCGCCACCCCAAGCTCTGCACGTCGATGCATATCATGCGTGCGAATCTGAACCTCGAAAGGTCGTCCATCCTGGTCGAGTAAGACCGTGTGAAGGGACTGATAACCATTGGCCTTTGGACGCGTGATGTAGTCATCAAACTCCGCATCCATTGGCGTCCAATGGTCATGCAGAAAACCTAATACGGCATAGCACTGAGCCTCGGTGTTCACCAAGATACGAAAGGCCCGAATATCCATCAGTTGATCAAAGGCGAGTCCCTTGGCGATCATCTTGCGATGGATACTGTAGAGATGCTTTGGTCGGCCGGCGACCTCGCCAGGGATACCCGCCTCTGTCAAAAATGTCTTCAGTCGGGCGATGGTGGTGGCAACAAAGGCCTCTCGCTCCTGCCGTCGCTCATCTAACTGAGTGGCAATCGCGCGATAAGCCTCGGGCTGTGTCATGCGAAAGGCCAGATCCTCGAGCGCCCACTTGAGCTGCCAGACACCCAGCCGGTTCGCTAAGGGGGCATGCACCAGCAGCGTCTCTTCCCCGAGCAGTCTCGCAGTCTGCAAAAGCGCCGGCGTGGGGGTTTTTAACGCGGCAGAGAGAGACTCTAAATGCGCAATCCGTAAGGCCAGTTCAATGAGCACCACGCGGACGTCATCGGCAAGCGATAACAGCATCCGTCTTAGCGTCTCCACCTGTGCGGGTGTCCCCTGCGCCTCGGCATCCGAGGCCATCTTCTGTCCGAGGCCAGATATTTTTCGAAGGGCTACCAGCAGATCGGTGATCTCTGGGCCCCATTGCTTGCGAAAGGTCTCGATCGAGCGGGGGGCGCCATCAAACTCAGGAGAAAGGCGCGTCGCGGTCTGGGTCGTCTCATCGACGCCCATGGACGCAAGAATCTCAACCGCTCGTGCCGCGTCTATCGCAGCAGTCTCTGCTCCACCATTCCACACAACAGATGCCCCAAGACCAGATGGCCTTCTTGAATTTGAGGGGTATGACTCGACGGAACCTTCAGCACAATATCGGCAAGCGGCCCCATGTCACGCGGATGACTTCCCGTTAACGCAATGGTCCTCACGCCCTGCGCCTGCGCGGCCTGCATAGCCAACACCAGATTCTTACTACGACCCGAGGTCGACATGGCAATCAGCACATCTCCAGACTGGCCGAGCGCCTGCACCTGTCGAGCAAAAATATGCTCATAGCCGTAGTCGTTCCCAATCGCGGTGATCGCGGAAGTATCGGTGTTTAGTGCGATCGACGGCAACGGCTGACGTTCCTTTAGAAATCGCCCAACCATCTCCGCGGAAAAATGTTGCGCCTCGGCGGCACTGCCGCCATTGCCCGCAAAGAGAAGCTTGTGCCCTTCCGACAGACTCTTTGCACAGAGATCCACTGCGGCAACAAGCTGCGCTTGAAGGTCAGCATCGGCCAACATGTCCTCCATCACCTGCCGCGTCGCCATCAGCGACATTCGGATCTCATCTTGCATTAAGCAGCCTCCTCGCGAACGGCCTTCTTGCGCTCATGTTCCTTCAAATAACGCTTACGGAGTCGAATACTCTTCGGTGTGATCTCGACGAGCTCGTCATCCGCAATAAACTCTACCGCCTTCTCCAGGGTCAGTTCAATGGGTGTCGTCAGGTCAATGTGCTCGTCCTTGCCAGAGGCGCGCACGTTCGTCAGCTTCTTCTCTTTGACAGGGTTGACGACCAGATCATTGTCACGACTGTGGATCCCAATGATCATGCCCTCATAGAGCGCTTCGCCTGGGCTTACAAACATCCGGCCACGCTCTTGCAGCTTCCACAACGCATAGGCCACGGCATTGCCATCGTCCTGCGAAATTAATACCCCATTGCGACGCTCTGCCAGTTCCCCTTTGTAAGGACCATAGTCATCAAAAATATGGCTCATGAGACCCGTACCACGGGTCATCGTCAGAAATTCGCCCTGAAATCCGATGAGACCTCGCGCAGGAATTCTGTATTCCAAACGGACACGACCTTTGGCGTCCGGCGACATGTCGAGAAGTTCGCCTTTGCGCAGCCCGAGGTTCTCCATGACGGGACCTTGGTGATCCTGTTCGACATCGACGGTCAGCATCTCATAAGGCTCAAGACGCTCACCCGCGTCATTCTGCTTAAAGACTACTCGGGGACGCGAAACGGCAAGCTCGTAGCCCTCGCGGCGCATATTCTCCAGCAGGATTGTCAGGTGAAGCTCTCCCCGCCCGGAGACAATAAACGTATCCGAATCGGCGCTGAAATCAACGCGCAGCGCCACGTTTGCCTTCAGCTCACGCTCAAGACGCTCACGAATCTGTCGGCTGGTCACGAACTTCCCTTCGCGGCCCGCCAGGGGCGACGAATTCACCATAAAGTTCATGGTCAGGGTGGGCTCATCTACTTGAAGCATTGGCAGTGGCTCAACATGATCCAGGTCGCAGACCGTCGTGCCAATATTGAGATCGTCGATTCCATTGATCAGCACAATGTCGCCAGCCTCTGCCTCGGGCACCACCTCTCGCTCAAGTCCTTTGAACTTCAAGACCTGATTCACGCGAACTTTTTTCGGCGTGCCCTCGGGACCATCCTGAATCATCACATCCTGAAGCGCGCGCAATCGACCGCGTGCGATTCGACCAATCCCGATCTTACCCACGTAGCTGGAATAATCGAGAGAACAGATCTGCAGCTGAAGCGGCCCCTCGGCGTCATCCGCGCGCTGGGGGACGTATTTCAAAATGGCGTCAAACAAGGGGCGCATATCACCGCCCAGCTTGGTGTGATCCATCGTTGCAAACCCGTTGAGCGCCGAGGCATAGACGACCGGGAAGTCCAGCTGTTCCTCGGTAGCGCCGAGCTTATCGAAAAGATCAAAGGTGGCACTGACCACCCAGTCCGGACGTGCACCGGGACGGTCAATCTTATTGACCACCACAATCGGTTTCAGTCCGAGTGCAAGGGCCTTCCGCGTCACAAACCGTGTCTGTGGCATTGGGCCTTCCACTGCATCGACCAGCAGCAATACGCCATCCACCATCGAAAGTACACGCTCCACTTCGCCACCGAAATCAGCGTGACCCGGGGTATCGACGATGTTGATGTGCGTGCCCTCGTAATCGACCGCACAGTTCTTGGCCAGAATGGTGATACCCCGCTCTCGCTCAAGATCGTTCGAGTCCATCACCCGTTCAGAAACCTGCTGGTGCCGGGCGAAGGTCCCCGCCTGCTGTAATAGTTTATCCACCATCGTGGTTTTGCCATGGTCGACGTGGGCGATGATGGCAATGTTGCGCAATGCGCGCATAAGAAACTCCTATGAGGTTAAAACACGAACCCGCTCGGGGTGCAATCGAGAATCAGCAGCGAGCCGACCCGTTCCTAAAAAATTCTGTGAGGCACTGAATACCCGTACGACACCCGGTTCGCCTGAAGATAAAGAAATCACCTGACCCTGCTGAAACCGTCGCTGTTGATCTGCGGTCAATGTCACTGCAGGCCAATCCCGAATCAGCCAGTCCACCGGCTTAAGAAAAGCACAGCGCTCATTCGGGGGCGCCGACTCAATCGCGTCGAGCGACACCAAATCCTGGGTAGTCAGTTGCCCTACCGATGTGCGACGTAACGCCGCAAGCGTTGCGGGAAGTCCCAACGCGCGACCGATATCCTCTGCCAATACACGCACATACGTGCCTTTACTGCATCGAAGGTCAATGGTGAGCACCGGCGAATCCCAAGACACAAGGGTAAGCGTGTGGATGACAATCGCGCGCGGTGCGCGATCGATCTCATGCCCCTCGCGGGCGTAGGCGTACAGCGCCCGCCCATCCTTCTTTAATGCCGAGTACATCGGCGGAATCTGTTGCTGCGGCCCACGAAATCGAGACAAGGCCGCCTCGATCGTATCCATCGACAACACGGGCACCGATGCCTGCTCAATCACGTCCCCTTCTGCATCGCCGGTACTGGTCTTTTGACCGAGAAGAATCTCGGCGCGATAGCCTTTATCCGCATCCAGCCCCTCGGCCGCATATTTCGTCGATTCACCAAACATCAGCGGCAACAACCCGCTTGCAAGCGGATCCAACGTCCCCCCATGGCCGGCTTTCGACGCATTTAACAAATGTTTGACGTGGCCAAGTACCTTGGTGGACGACGGACCGACCGGCTTATCAAGCAGCAGCACGCCGTCAATCACTGCACGACGTCGATACTCACCATTGTCCGAGGACATTCTCATGCGTCACCGCCACCTTTTGCGATCGCCTGGTCAATCAACTGACTCATCGCAATCGCGCGTGCCGCAGAATCATCCAACACGAAATGCAATTCAGGCGTCTGATGGATCTTTAGCATGCGGCCCAGTCGACCCCGTAGAAATCCCCGGCAGGCCCCCAGACCGTCCGCGGTCTTCTTCAGACTTTCCGGGTCGTCCGGCAGCACACTGTAGTAGACCTTGGCGTGCGCATAATCCGGCGTGACCTCCACGTCCGTAATCGTGATCAGTCCAAGTCGCGGATCCTTGACCTCAAGACGCAGGAGCTCCGAGAGATCACGCTGGATCTGATCCGCAACCCGATGGCCACGCTCACTGGTTTTACTGGAGTGTGCGCGCAATTTCCTGGATCTCGAAGACTTCTAACTGATCACCTTCCTGAATGTCATCATAGTTCTTCAGGGTGAGACCGCACTCGAAGCCTTCCTTGACCTCTTTTGCATCGTCCTTGAATCGCTTCAGCGAATCGAGTTCACCCGTCCAGACGACTACGTTGTCACGCAGGAGTCGGATCTGAGCGCCACGTCGGATGACACCTTCGAGCACCATACAGCCGGCAATATTGCCCAGACGAGAGACCTTAAAGACCTGACGAATTTCCACCAGACCGATGATGTTCTCGCGACGCTCCGGCGCCAACATACCCTGCATGGCCTGCTTCACGTCGTCCACTGCGTCATAGATGATGGTGTAGTAGCGCAGATCAATGCCATTGCCTTCCGCAAGCCGCTTCGCCTGTTGATCGGCACGGACATTAAACCCAATCACCACCGCCTTAGACGCAATCGCCAGGTTGATGTCTGACTCCGTAATGGCACCGACTGCGGCGTGAACGATATTGACTTTCACCTCTTCTGTGGAAAGCTTCTGCATCGCTGCCGACAAGGCCTCCTGTGAACCCTGAACATCTGACTTGATAATGAGCGACAGCGTCTTTGCGCCTTCGCCCATGTTCTCGAAGATGTTCTCGAGCTTAGCCGCCTGCTGTTTCGCCAGACGGACATCACGGAACTTCCCCTGACGGAACAGGGCAATCTCACGAGCCTTACGCTCATCGCCCAGCACAATCATTTCATCACCCGCCTGCGGCACCTCCGTCATTCCCAGAATTTCAACAGGAATAGACGGACCCGCCGTGTCAACCGACCGACCGTTTTCATCGAGCATCGCTCGAACACGGCCAAAGGCGGCACCCGCAAGAATCACATCGCCCTTCTTCAGCGTTCCTGACTGCACCAGAATCGTGGACACGGGGCCACGCCCCTTATCAATACGGGCTTCGATGATCAGACCCTTGGCAAGCGTCTCGACAGGGGCTTTCAGCTCAAGCACTTCTGCCTGAAGCAGCACGTTCTCGAGCAGCTCATCAACCCCCTGGCCTGTTTTCGCTGACACGGGAATAAACGGCGATTCGCCACCATATTCCTCAGGAACGACCTCTTCGGCCACAAGCTCCGTCTTCACACGGTCGGGATTGGCCTCGGGCTTATCGATCTTATTGATCGCCACCACGATCGGCACCCCAGCTGCTTTTGCGTGGGCAATCGCCTCCTTGGTCTGAGGCATCACGCCATCATCAGCAGCGACGACAAGGATCACAATATCCGTCGCATTCGCACCCCGAGCACGCATCGCTGTAAATGCCTCGTGTCCCGGCGTATCCAAGAACGTAATCACGCCGCGCGGGGTGTCCACATGGTAGGCACCGATATGCTGCGTAATTCCCCCCGCTTCGCCGGCCGCCACTTTCGTGCGACGAATGTAATCGAGCAGCGAGGTTTTACCGTGATCCACGTGACCCATGATGGTGACGACAGGAGGACGTGTCACCGCTGCGGCATTGGCAAGCTTCTCCGCCTCGGTCTCCTCCAGGAAGGCCTCGGGATCGTCGAGCTTGGCAGCAAATGCCTTGTGGCCCATTTCCTCGACCACGATCATGGCCGTCTCTTGATCGAGCACCTGGTTAATGGTGACCATCTGCCCCATCTTCATCAGCGTCTTGACGACCTCTGCGCCCTTCACAGACATCTTGTGGGCGAGATCCGCAACGCTAATCGTCTCCGGCACATGGACCTCGTGCACCTGAGGTTCCGTGGGCTGAACGAAGTTTGAAGGCTCCTGGGAAGACGACTTCGATTTGCCACGGGGCCCTGCACGCCAGCCACCGGCACCGCCCATCGTATCGCCGCGGGTTTTAATGGTCCGCTTCTTCGCAGCGTCGTCCTGCCAGGTGGAGGACAGCTTCGACGCCTTGAGCTGCTTCTCGCTCTTCTTTTCTTTGGACTTACTGTCCTCGGTCTTTTCGCCTGCGGGTTTTGCCGCAGGCTTATGCAGCGTGGTCGTTGCGGGTTCAGCGGGCTTCTCAGCGGCTTTGGCAGTCGCTGCAAGCTTTCCAGTCCGCGCAGCAGACATCAACTTATTGATAGCAGCAACTTCGTCTTCCACCGCACGGCGTGCCTGGACACTGCGCTCAGCATCTTCTGCCGCCTGACGGGCACGTGCCTGTACCTGCTCCGCCTTTTCAGCGGTATCCACAGCGCCAGCAGCTTCTGCCTCATCCGCAAGTCGCTTGGCCTCTTGGGCATCGGCCAGGGCCTGCGCCTCACGCTCACGCTCACGCTCAAGCCGCTCTTGCTTCTCACGCAGTTCCGCTTCTTGACGAGCCAGCAGCTCCGACTGACGTCGGCTTTCCGCCTCACGCTGCGCAATTTCTTCTGGAGACAAGATGCTGGTCGGTTCAGCGGCCTGTTCGATCTCGGCTGCTTCTGGGGTCTCTGCATCGGCGGCATCCCGCTTCACAAACACCCGCTTCTTACGAACCTCGACCTGAATCGTCCGGGACTTACCCGAGCCATCGGCCTGCTTGATCTCCGAGGTCTGACGCTTGGTGATCGTAATCTTCTTACGCGGTGCCTCTGTTGCACCATGCGCCTTACGAAGCGAGTTGAGCAACTGCTCTTTGTCCGTCTCGGTCAGGGTGTCAGCAGCAGACGACTTTTCTACCCCCGCGGCACGCAGCTGTTCGAGCAGCGTAGCCACCGGAACTTTGAGCTCCGATGCAAATTTTTCAACATTATCAGCGGCCATCGGCAGCGCCTCCTGAATCAGAACTCTCTGAGGCAAACCAGTGTGCACGGGCCTTCATGATCAGCTCGCTTGCACGATCTGCTTCAATTCCGGCCATCTCCACCAGCTCATCGACACCGAGATCGGCGAGATCGTCACGCGAGAAGACCTTCGCATCGGCGAGTTTGACTGCCAGATCGCGGTCCATACCCTCGAGATCCAAAAGATCCTGAGCGGTCGTTTCGAGCTTTTCTTCTTGCGCAATCGCTGCTGTGAGCAGTGCGTTGCGCGCGCGATTGCGCAGCTCATTGACCGTATCCTCATCGAAGGCTTCGATCTCGAGCATCTCACTCACAGGAACGTAGGCCACTTCCTCAAGCGTTGAGAAACCCTCATCGATCAAGATGTCAGCCACTTCACCGTCCACATCCAGTTTCTCCATGAACACCTGACGCAGACTCTGACGCTCGGTTTCACTCTTCTCCGCCGACTCATCTGCTGTCATGATGTTGATCTGCCATCCGGTCAGCTCAGAGGCAAGACGAACGTTTTGTCCGCCGCGACCAATCGCAACCGCCAACTCTGCCTCATCAACCACGACGTCCATCGCATGACGCTCTTCATCGACAACGATGGAGGACACGTTCGCAGGCGCCAAGGCGCCAATCACGAACTCCGCTGGATCTTCAGACCAGAGCACGATATCAACACGCTCACCGGCGAGCTCATGGGTCACGGCCTGAACGCGTGAGCCACGTACCCCGACGCAGGTGCCGATCGGATCGATTCGACGGTCTGCGGTAAAGACGGCGATCTTGGCTCGAACACCAGGGTCACGAGCAGCCGATTTGATAATCAGCATTCCTTGCTCAATCTCCGGAACCTCAAGCTCAAAAAGTTTCATGATGAACTCAGGCGCAGTTCTCGACAGAATGATCTGTGGGCCGCGCTGGGTGCGTTCGACACGCAACATGTAAGCACGCACTCGATCGCCGGGGCGAAGGTTCTCTTTCGGGATCATCTGATCCCGCGGAAGCCGAGCCTCGATCTTTCCGGACTCGACAATCACGTCACCGCGCTCAAGACGCTTTACCGTGCCGTTGATAATGACTTCACCACGCTCTAGAAAGTCTTTGAGGATCTGCTCACGCTCTGCCTCGCGAATACGCTGCAGGATCACCTGCTTGGCAGCCTGGGCGCCAATGCGGCCAAACTCGATGGGCTCTAGTTCTTCCTCAATGAAGTCGCCGACTTCAATGTCCGAAATCTGCTTACGGGCCTCGGTCAGGATGATCTGCAGGTCGTGATCTTCCAGCTCTCCGTCCGGAACAACCTGCCAACGACGGAAGCTTTCGTAATCACCGCTTTCGCGATCGATCGAGACACGGACATCCACCTCATCGGGAAACCGTTTCTTCGTCGCGGAGGCAAGCGCGCTCTCAAGTGACTGGAACACGATCTCGCGCTCCACGTTTTTCTCACGGGCTAATGCATCGGCCAACATCAAAAGTTCACGACTCATTTTGGTTTCTCCTAAACCCTACCTGGGGCACCAGACGCGCCCGCTCCACATCATCAATGTCAAAATCCAACTGCAGCATCACGCCGCCCTTGCCCTCGTACACCACCGACAGGCCACCGTTCTCAGCGACCTGAAGCTGACCTTCAAAATTACGACGTCCCTCCAGAGGGACCTTCAGTCGAAGCTTGATCTGCTCGCCCGCAAACCGCTCGTAATGGGATCGTTTCGTCAACGGACGATCAAACCCGGGAGACGAAACCTCCAGCCGCTGAAAGTCAAACCCTTCCACGGGCAATAGATGCACTAACTGACGGGACAAGGACTCACAGTCGTCGACCGTCACATATCGCGACCCATCCATGAGGTCGATAAAGACACGCAGGATGCCTCCTGGAGTCCGCTCCACATCAATCAATTCAAACCCGAGGTCTTGCGCGGACGTTTCAACAACGGTCCAGAGATCTGCCATCTTGCCCAGCCCATCAACATTTTTTGCAAAAAAAAATGGGCTTTTTTGAAGCCCATTTTTTCTTAGGCGAGCCCCGCGGTTAAGCGAGGAATCGCGTCTATGTATTTGATTTTACAGGAAACATCGCAAGAAAGTAAAGCACTATTCGCTGGATGACGGTTTTCTCGGCCGAAACCCCTGTGGCCGACCGCCGCCCCCCTGCCCCTTGGCTGGACCCTTTCGGCCTCGCCCTTGACCCGGCCGACCGGCGCCTGCGGGGCGTTGGGGGGCAGACAATGCCCCCGAAGCGGGCTTGGAGGATCCCCAAGAGGTCTGCAACGGATTGGGTTTCTTGGGCCCCGACGGACGCTTTTTACCGCCCCCGCCCAAGTGCGATAAGTGGGCATCGGGACCACTCGGCTGCCATTCAT
This sequence comes from uncultured Burkholderiaceae bacterium, assembly GCA_964409175.1. Taxonomy (GTDB): domain Bacteria; phylum Pseudomonadota; class Gammaproteobacteria; order Burkholderiales; family Burkholderiaceae_A; genus Lacustribacter. The sequence goes on along the minus strand of CAYPCG010000024.1, from coordinate 1,883 downwards.
CATCCGGGTGCGGCTGATTTAAATCCTCATCATCGACTAACGGGCGATCATCCGAACGCACACGAGCGCCACTGCTGGGCGAATGCCACTCCTGGCCCCGGTTTCCTGCACCGGGAGTACCAAAGGGACGCGGACCACGCGGCTTTTTGACGCCAGGCCCGCCCTCAGGCGAACGGGGGCCGGCAGGGCCTGCCCGACCAGATCGACGCCCACCGCCACGCTGTTCCGCGCCCGGCGTCTTGAGCCCAACCGACTGACACAGTGCAGAGACCTCCTGCTCGGACAGGTCAACCGCCTTGCCACGACGTAGGCTTGGTGGCAACGCGATGTCCCCATAACGGATTCGAATCAGTCGGCTCACGGTGAGCCCAACCTCTTCAAACATACGACGAACCTCACGATTGCGGCCCTCGGCAATCACCACGCGGACCCAGTGGTTAGCGCCTTCACCGCCTGCGTCTTCAATGCGCTCAAATTTCGCAGGGCCGTCGTCTAACGTGATTCCTTCAAGCAACGAGGCACGTGCCTCATCAGTCAGATCGCCTAACACCCGCACCGCGTATTCCCGCTCCACCTGAGAGCGCGGATGCATCAGTCGATTCGCGAGCTCACCGGAAGTCGTAAATAGCAGCAGCCCTTCCGTATTCAGATCCAACCGACCAACCGCGATCCAACGACCAAACTTTGCTGGTGGCAGTTTCTTGAACACTGTCACGCGGTGCTGAGGATCGTCTCGCGTCACGATCTCACCAGCAGGCTTGTGATACGCCAACACCCGTATCGGCGGCGGCGCGACCCGGATACGAATCGGTTTACCGTTTACCTTCACCTGATCAGAATGCAAAATCCGCTGACCAATGTGGGCAGGCGTCCCGTTCACAGATACGCGACCGGCAAGAATGAGTTCTTCCATCTCGCGACGCGATCCGATGCCCGCGTCCGCAAGGACTTTATGAAGTTTTGGCGGGTCGTAATCCAGACCCGCGCGCGAGGGTCCGCCAATTCTCGGCTGAGACCCTTGTTGGGCGAAAAACGGAATCGGTTCCGCTTCGGGTTCTTGGTCGACCTGGGGATCTTGACCCGGTTCTACTTGTTCATCCATTAAGAGGGATCTCGATCGTGTTCAGCGGTGGACTGGTCTAGCGCTTCTGCGGGTGGGTCCGCGGATACTTCTGCCGGCGATTCCGTCGGCGTATCGGTAGGCGCTTCCGTCATTCCCGGAAGCAGATTTGCCGCGGTCTCGCTCCAGCTCGCATCCAGGGTTGGGAGCTCCTCTAGCGAGCGCAGCCCCAGGTCATCCAGAAAGTGTCGCGTCGTCGCGTACAAGGCAGGACGCCCAGGCGCATCGCGATGGCCGATCGCCTCGATCCAGCCGCGATCTTCTAAGGACTTGATCACCTGTGTAGCGACAGCAACGCCCCGAATATCCTCGATATCACCGCGAGTGACCGGCTGGCGATAGGCGATGATGGCCAAGGTCTCCATCGTGGCCCGCGAATAACGCGGTGGCTTTTCATTCTTTAGCTTATCTAGATACTCCCGCATCTCCGGGCGTGTCTGAAAGCGCCATCCCGAGGCGAGCGGAACGAGCTCGACGCCATGCCCCACCCATTCGCGCTGCAAATCCTCTAGCAACAGGCGAATGGTGTCCGCATCGAGTTCGTCATCAAATAACCGCCGAAGCTCCGACACAGGCATGGGCTCTGTGTGGGCTAGCAAGGCGGCCTCTAGTACTTGTTTGGCTAAGGCCGTGTTCATGATTGTTCTGTGTTGGCGGAGAGAGGGGGATTCGAACCCCCGATGGGCTATTAACCCATACACGCTTTCCAGGCGTGCGACTTAAACCACTCATCCATCTCTCCGCGAGAGGAAGACAAAGCCGC
>CAYPCG010000023.1:0-24681 GCA_964409175.1 uncultured Burkholderiaceae bacterium | reverse complement strand
AGCTTTCGCCACTGCCCCCTCAAGACAGCGTGTCTACCAATTCCACCACGTCGGCTTCAAACTCCCCACACCCACAACCTTTACGACAACCCTAATTTTGACTGAATTCAGTCTCTATTAAGGGCTCCATCTTACCCCGTCACTGATTATTTTTTTGGCACGGAGTCAACAGGAACTGCTGGTACGCTGGACCCCCCAGGAGATGCCGGAGCAGGAACGCCCATTGGCACTTCAGAGGACTCCATCACACTGCCTGCACTGGCCGGCGCACGACTTTTCGTTGCGATCAACGACAGGCCAAGCGTGGCGATAAAAAACACGGTCGCAAGTACCGCTGTCATGCGGCTAAGAAAATTGGCAGAACCCGAGGCGCCAAAAAGACTGCCCGACGATCCGGACCCGAAGGCGGCCCCCATATCAGCGCCTTTGCCCTGCTGGAGTAGCACGAGCACGATAATGCCGATCGCGCTGATCACCTGAACTGTTAACACCAGATTCGCAAGCCAACCCATTCTCTATTCCTTTACTGCACAGAGGATCTGATGAAACTCTGTTGCACTTAACGCGGCACCCCCCACGAGGGCACCATCAATATTTTCTTGATCAAACAACTCGGCAGCCGTGGCCGCCTTCACACTCCCGCCATACAACAACCGCACCTGCTGGGCGGCCTGAGGGTCAATTGCCAACAACGACTGGCGTATTGCCTGATGCATCGCTTCCGCCTGCTCCGGCGTCGCGCTTCGCCCTGTTCCAATCGCCCAGATCGGCTCGTAAGCAAACGCAGCGCGATGCAACTGCTTCGACTCCGCCAGGCGCCGTGCCACCACATCCACCTGGGCACAGACGACCGCCTCGGCCGTTCCTGCATCTCTGACCGCGAGGGACTCTCCCACACAGACAATCGGCGTGAGTCCTGCGCTCAGAAGCTGGATCGCCTTCTGAGCGACCACCGCATCCGTCTCACCATGCCGTTGACGTCGCTCGGAATGCCCCACGAGCGCAAACTCGCACTCGAACTCCGACAACATCGATACAGCGACCTCACCGGTAAACGCACCGGACGTCTCGTTGGAGACATCCTGTGCGCCCCATGCAATCGGCTGGCCTTTCAGCCGAACCGCTGCCTGAAACAAATAAGGAAACGGTACTGCAACACCACACTGGACATCGGATCTGGGAGGCTCCCCCTCGATCCGACTGAGCAGATCCGACAGCAACGCCTCATTCCCGGCGATGCTGCCATTCATCTTCCAGTTGCCGACCACCCAAGGCCGGCGCTGCGCTGCACCAGATTTTATCATCAGGCCTGTGGCGCTGCCGGTGTCTCAGAAGAGGCCTCCGGCTCGAGAAGGGCTTTCATCGACAGACGGAGACGACCCTTGTCATCGGCCTCAAGCACCTTAACGCGAATCGACTGCCCTTCTTTCAGGTAGTCTCCCACCGCGTTCACGCGCTCGTTAGCAATCTGCGAGATGTGCAGCAATCCGTCCTTACCCGGAAGAATCGACACAATCGCGCCGAACTCCAGAAGGCGAAGCACCGTACCGTCATAGGTCTTACCGACTTCGACTTCTGCCGTGAGCTCTTCGATCTTCTTGATCGCGGCACGCGCAGCGTCGCCAGTGGTGGCGGCCACCGTGATCGAACCATCTTCGGAGATATCAATCTGGGTACCGGTCTCTTCGGTAATCGCGCGGATGGTTGCCCCTCCCTTACCGATCACATCACGAATCCGTTCAGGATTGATCTTCATGGTGTACAGACGCGGCGCAAACTCTGAGAGCTCTTCTCGCGCATGGTCAAGGGCACCCTTCATCTTGCCCAGAATATGGAGGCGGGCCTCTAATGCCTGGGCGAGCGCAACCTGCATGATTTCCTTGGTGATCCCTTGGATCTTGATATCCATCTGAAGCGCGGTGACCCCCGCATCGGTTCCGGCCACCTTAAAGTCCATATCGCCGAGGTGATCTTCGTCCCCCAGAATGTCCGTGAGCACAGCGAAACGGCCACCTTCTTTGATGAGCCCCATCGCGATACCCGCCACGTGTGCTTTCAAGGGAACGCCCGCGTCCATCAACGCCAGACAGCCGCCGCAGACCGACGCCATCGACGACGATCCATTGGACTCGGTAATCTCGGAGACCACGCGCATGGAATACGCGAATTCCTCCGGGCTGGGTAGCACCGCGACCAACGCGCGCTTAGCTAAACGGCCATGACCAATCTCACGACGCTTCGGCGTACCGACACGGCCACACTCCCCCGTCGCATAGGGCGGCATGTTGTAGTGAAGCATGAACCGGTCACGATACTCACCTGACAGGGCATCGATAATCTGCTCGTCGCGTGTGGTCCCCAGCGTCGCCACAACCAGTGCCTGGGTCTCTCCGCGAGTAAACAAAGCGGTCCCGTGCGTTCTCGGCAACACGCCCGTGCGAATTGCGATCGGACGCACGGTTCGTGTGTCACGACCATCGATCCGAGGTTCGCCATTCAGAATCTGAGAACGAACGACATGGGCTTCGAGCGAAAACAGTGTCTCGGCGACGAGGTTGCCGTCCACCTCACGGCCGGCAGCAGCGGCCTCTTCAGCGACCTTTGTTTCCACATCGGAATAGATCGTCTTCAGCGTCTGTGAGCGCTCTTGCTTGTTACGAATCGCATAGGCTGCCTTGATGGGGGCTTCTGCCAACGCCTTGATCCGGGTAATGGTGGCCTCATCCTTCTCGGCAGGCTTCCAATCCCACTCCGGCTTTCCGGCCTTTTCAACGAGACGGTTGATGGCGGCGATTGCGAGGCGACCCTGCTCATGGCCGAACACCACGCCACCCAACATGATCTCCTCTGACAGCTGATCCGCCTCGGACTCCACCATAAGCACCGCGGACTCCGTGCCGGAAACCACCAGATCCATTCGCGACGATTTCAGCTGGGTTGCAGTAGGGTTCAGTACGTACTGGCCGTCAATGTAGCCCACACGTGCAGCACCAATCGGACCATTAAACGGCACACCGGAAATGGCCATCGCCGCCGACGCGCCGATCATCGCAGGAATGTCGGGATCAATCTCGGGGTTGAGCGAGATGACTGTGCAGACCACTTGAACTTCGTTGTAAAAGCCATCCGGAAACAGCGGACGAAGCGGACGGTCGATCAGACGCGATGTCAGCGTCTCCTTCTCAGAGGGGCGACCCTCACGCTTGAAGAATCCTCCAGGGATCTTTCCTGCGGCATAGGTCTTCTCGATGTAATCCACTGTAAGGGGGAAAAAATCCTGGCCAGGTTTGGCGGACTTTGCAGCGACAACCGTCGCCAGAACAATCGTATCGTCGACATTGACCAGCACAGCACCGGTCGCCTGACGGGCAATCTCACCCGTCTCCAGCACCACTTTGTGCTGGCCATACTGAAACTCTTCTTTAGCAATATTAAACACAACGATTTCCTTCACTCAATAATAAAAATGCCCGCACGGCGCAACCGGGCAGGCATTTTTGGGGTCCATCAACTTCTCAAAACCAGGGCGGACGCGATTGGGAACTCCACAAACGATTATTTGCGTAGACCCAGGCGCTCGATCAGCGAGCGGTAGCCCTGCACATCCGTTCGCTTCAGGTAATCCAATAATTTACGACGGCGGCTCACCATCTTGAGCAGACCACGGCGGGAATGATGATCCTTCGCATGGGCCTTAAAGTGATCCGTCAGATCATTAATACGAGCTGTTAACAGTGCGACCTGAACTTCGGGAGATCCCGTATCGTTCTTGGCACGCTGGTACTCCGCCATGATGGCGGGCTTATTGATGGTGGCAACGGGCATGGTGTTCTCCTGAATAAATGCCGGACACTTGCGGTCAGACCTGCCAGGGCCTGCCGTGCGATGGCTTAATTTCAAGGATCACTCCCTAGAAACTAAGCAACTCGTTGAATTATATAGAAAAAATGGCGGCCTGGCGAGTGCCGGGCCGCCATCGGACTCAGACAAGCTGCGGATTAAGCCGCTCGGCCTTGCTTTCCAGCTTATTGAGCGCATTTAGGTACGCCTTCGCCGAGGCCACGACGATATCAGGGTCAGCCCCCACGCCGTTAACGATCCGGCCCGCTTTGGACAGTCGCATGGTGACCTCCCCCTGGGACTCCGTGCCCGTGGTGATGGCGTTGACGGAAAATAAAAGAAGCTCCGATCCACTGGCGACCTGGGACTCGATCGCGTTAACGGTTGCATCCACGGGACCATTTCCCTGCGCCTTCGAGCTCACTTCCGCCCCATCCACGGAGAAAACGACCTGTGCCTCTGGCCGCTCACCGGTCTCGGACCGCTGCGATAGAGACAAGAAACGGTAGCGCTCATCCGCCTGGTCAATCGAATCCCCAGAGACGAGCGCCTGAAGGTCCTCATCAAAGATCTCCGATTTGCGGTCGGCCAAGTCCTTAAACCGGGCAAACGCATCATTTAAGGCCTGCTCAGACTCGAACTCAATGCCCAGATCATTGAGTCGCTGCTTAAAGGCATTGCGACCCGAAAGCTTGCCCAATGAGATCTTATTAGCGGTCCAGCCCACATCTTCTGCCCGCATGATCTCGTAGGTCTCGCGATGTTTGAGCACGCCATCCTGATGGATCCCAGATTCGTGAGCAAAGGCATTCGCCCCCACGACCGCCTTGTTGGGCTGAACGGGATAGCCCGTGATCTGCGACACGAGTCGCGACGCACTCACGATCTGGGTGGTATCGATCTGCGTGTCGCACTTGAAAATATCCTGACGGACCTTTACCGCCATGACAATCTCTTCAAGACTCGCATTGCCCGCTCGCTCGCCGAGTCCGTTAATCGTGCACTCAACCTGTCGCGCGCCGTTGAGCACCGCCGATAGCGAGTTTGCAACCGCCATGCCCAAGTCGTTATGGCAGTGCGTCGACCAGACCACGCGATCCGACCCCGGCGTTCGCGCAATGATCTCTTGAAACAATCCACCCAGCAGGCCGGGGACGCTGTATCCCACAGTGTCCGGAACGTTAATGGTGGTGGCGCCCGCTTTGATCACCTCTGTGAAAACGCGCACCAGGAAGTCGACATCGCTTCGAATCGCATCCTCGGCAGAAAACTCCACATCCGGCGTGTATTCAAGCGCCATCTTCACGCCCTTGATCGCGGCCTCAATCACCTGATCAGGGCTCATTCGGAGCTTTTTCTCCATGTGAATCGGGCTCGTCGCAATAAAGGTGTGAATCCGACCCCTCGCAGCCGGCTTGATGGCCTCCCCCGCTGCACGAATATCCTTTTCTGAGACACGCGCAAGCGAACAGACCGTACTCTGTTTAATGGTCTCCGCAATCGCTCGGATCGCCTCAAAGTCGCCTGGGCTGGCGGCCGCAAATCCGGCTTCGATGACATCTACCCGAAGCCGCTCCAGCTGCTTCGCAATGCGAATCTTTTCGTCTTTTGTCATCGAGGCGCCTGGGCTTTGCTCCCCATCACGCAATGTCGTGTCAAAAATAATGAGTTTGTCGTTCATGTCAATGGTCCTTATGCACCGGGCCGCACAACGGCCCCATTAGGGTTCATCTGTTATTCGTGAGTGTCTGTCTTTAGCGTTTGACCGGCGCAGACGTGGCATGTTGCCTGCCGGGGAGAGGGTCGAGAGTTAGCGCCCTTGGCGCAGTCGACCCAGGGCGTGGTGTAGTGCTAGCGAGAGCGAGGCCGCATCGCAGCCAGTCTGAAATTGCATAGCCACGACTATAAATCCTTTTCATCAGGCTCTGCAAACACCTCGACGCGCTCTCCCCTCGCCTTGCGCCAGAAGAACAGCACCCAGCCTGAAAGCCCATAGCAGAGCATCATGAGAAACAAAAGCGTTGGGGGGTCCTGCGAGATCAGAACAAGACCCAAAGCGACCAGAAAGATCACGACGAACGGCACACTGCGTCGAAGATTAAGGTCCTTAAAGCTGTAAAACGGCACGCTGGAGACCATCGTTAGTCCCGCGTAGACCGTGACGGACCAGACCAACCAGCGAAGATCGCGGGCGGACCAGTCGATCCACTTCGTCTCCCGAAGATCCGTTGCGACCCAGACCAGTCCGGCGAGCAGTGCCGCCGCTGCAGGACTGGGAAGCCCTTGGAAGAAACGCTTGTCCACGATCGCAATATTGGTATTGAAACGCGCAAGCCGAAGTGCGGCACCCGCAATGTAGATAAACGCAGCCAACCAGCCGAACTTGCCCAGACTCTGAAGCGACCAAATGTAGACGATGAGTGCCGGCGCGGCGCCAAAGGCGACCATATCCGCGAGACTGTCGTACTGGGCCCCAAAATCAGACGTCGTGTTCGTTAGGCGCGCGACACGGCCATCGAGACTATCGAGAATCATCGCCACAAAAATCGCGATGGCCGCCTCGGCGAATCGGCCATTCATGGCCTGAACGATGGCAAAAAATCCAGAAAATAGGCAGCCCGTCGTGAACAGATTCGGCAGCAGATAGATGCTGGTACGACGACGAGGAAGCCGAGGATTCATCTGGAATTAGCGCATCAGGCCTTGGACCAACGGGCCAAGGCCGTCGCATGCGCAGAGACCTTGTCTCCGACTGAAACGAGTGCCTCTGTACCCACCGGGCAGTAGACATCCACCCGTGATCCGAAGCGGATAAAACCGTAACGTGCACCACGATCCAGCGCATCCCCTGGACGGACATAACATAGGATACGGCGCGCAATGAGTCCGGCGATCTGAATGCAGGTCAACGTGCGACCCTGGGCATCTTCGATCACGATCGCGTTGCGCTCATTCTGCTCCGACGCCTTATCGACCGCCGCATTCAAAAAAGAGCCTGCAAAGTACTGCACCTCCTGAACCCGACCTTGAATCGGAGCCCGATTCGAGTGCACATTAAAGACATTCATGAAGACGCTGATCTTCAGGCTCTCACGTCCGGTGATCGGATCCGTCGCGCGACCAACCACCACAATCCGCCCATCTGCTGGCGACGTAATGAGATCGTCGCCAACCGGCGGCGTTCTGGCTGGGTCACGAAAAAACTGCACCACAAAGACCACGGCGACCCAGAGGATGACCGCAATCACGGTCCAGCCCAGCCAGGAGGCAATGACTGCCAGCACCACGCTGGCCGCCACAAACGGCCAGCCCTCACGGGCAATCAGTGGGTGCGGATACTGCCGAACGTCTTCTTGCGCCATACGGTCTCTTAATTACGCGTCTGGTCGACGAGTTTGTTGGCCTTGATCCAAGGCATCATGGCACGAAGCTTCTCGCCGACTTGCTCAATAGGATGCTCCGCCGTCAGGCGACGTCGCGATAACAACGTGGGCGCGCCGGCGCGGTTCTCCAGAATGAATTCCTTGGCGTACTCGCCCGTCTGGATCTTGATCAGCGCCTCCTTCATCGCCTTCTTGGTCTCGGCCGTCACCACCTTAGGTCCGGTAACGTACTCACCGAACTCGGCGTTATTCGAGATCGAATAATTCATGTTGGCAATGCCGCCTTCATAGATAAGATCAACGATCAGCTTGAGCTCATGCAGGCACTCGAAGTAGGCCATTTCTGGCGCGTAGCCCGCCTCGACGAGTGTCTCGAACCCTGCTTTGATCAGTTCGACCGTACCGCCACAAAGTACTGCCTGCTCGCCAAACAGATCCGTCTCCGTCTCTTCGCGGAAGTTCGTCTGAATGATGCCGGCCTTGCCGCCACCAATCGCACTCGCATAGGACAGCGCAATTGCACGTGCATTACCCGTTGTGTCCTGATGAACAGCAATCAGACAAGGCACACCGCCTCCTTGGGCGTATGTGCTGCGCACGGTATGACCGGGGGCCTTTGGCGCAATCATGATGACATCTAGGTCCGCACGGGGCGTCACCTGGCCGTAGTGCACATTAAATCCATGCGCAAACGCGAGCGCCGCGTTTTGCTTGATCACGGGGGCGATCTCTGCAGCGTAGACGGCACCGATATGCTCATCGGGCATCAGCAGCATCACCACGTCTGCATCTTTAACCGCGTCTTTGATCTCGGCCGCTTTCAGGCCTGCCTTTTCCACTTTTGCCCACGACGGTCCGCCCTTGCGCACCCCAACGACCACCTGACAGCCACTGTCGTGAAGGTTTAACGCGTGGGCATGGCCCTGGGAACCATAGCCAATGATGGCAACTTTCTTCCCTTTGATCAGGGCAAGGTCGGCGTCTTTGTCATAGAAAACGTTCATATCAATTCCTTTTCGTCATTAAACCTTGAGGGTGCGATCGCCTCTGGAGATGCCAGAGCTGCCAGTTCGCACTGTTTCCAAAATACTGTCTGTCTCGAGCGCCTCGATAAAGGCGTCAAGCTTACTGCTATCACCGGTGAGCTCAATGGTGTAGGTGCGCTCCGTCACATCAATGATGCGTCCACGAAAGATATCCGCCATGCGCTTCATCTCTTCGCGCTCTTTCCCCACCGCACGAACCTTGATCAGCATCAGCTCCCGCTCGATATAGGGGAACTCAACAAGGTCGACGACTTTGACCACATCAATCAGTCGATTCAGATGCTTGGTGATCTGTTCGATCGTGTCGTCAGACCCTTTGGTGCTGATCGTCATTCGCGATAACGACGCGTCCTCTGTCGGGGCCACCGTGAGCGTCTCGATGTTGTAAGCACGCGCCGCAAATAGATCGACCACGCGCGACAGGGCGCCGGGCTCGTTTTCAATAAGGATAGAAATAATGTGTTTCATCTCTAGCCCCTTACAGATCTTCCGAACCCAACAACATCTCTGACAGACCCTTTCCAGCCTGAACCATCGGCCAGACGTTCTCTTCTCGGTCAGTGATGAAGTCCATAAATACCAACCGGTCCTTCATGTTAAAGGCCTCACGAATGGCAGGCTCGACATCCGACGGCTTGGTGATCTGCATGCCGACATGGCCATAGGCCTCGGCCAGTTTCACAAAATCAGGCAGGGAATCCATGTACGACTCCGCATAGCGGCTTTCGTACTCAATTTCTTGCCACTGACGCACCATCCCAAGGTACCGGTTATTCAGATTCAAGACTTTGACGGGGAGCCGGTACTGCTGACAGGTCGAAAGCTCCTGAATACACATCTGAATCGATCCTTCGCCGGTGATACAGGCGACATCCGCATCCGGATGGGCCAGCTTTACCCCCATTGCGTACGGTAGACCAACTCCCATCGTGCCCAAACCGCCGGAATTGATCCATCGGCGAGGATGGTCAAACTTGTAGAACTGGGCGGCAAACATCTGATGCTGACCCACATCGGAGGTCACAAAGGCTTCGCCCTTCGTTACTTCCCATAACTTTTCCACCACGAACTGAGGCTTGATCACCTCGGTTCCCTGGTCGTAGCTCAGACACTGACGGCCACGCCACTGTTCAATCTGCGCCCACCAGTCCCCAAGTGCCTTCTGGTTGGGCTTGTGCCCAGCGGCGAGCGCCTCTTTGACCTGCGCGATCATTTCGCGCAAGACCTCTCGGACATCACCAACGATGGGCAGATCTACCTTCACCCGCTTTGAAATCGACGACGGGTCGATATCGACGTGAATAATCTTGCGCGGATTCTGTGCAAAGTGCTTGGGGTTACCAATCACGCGATCGTCAAATCGCGCGCCAATACCGATCAGCACATCACAGTTCTGCATCGCCAGATTGCACTCATACGTCCCGTGCATCCCAGGCATTCCGAGAAACTTCTTATTGGTCGCAGGATAGGCCCCAAGCCCCATCAGGGTGTTGGTACACGGATAACCGAGCAGGTCAACAAGCTCACGAAGCTCAGCAGAGGCGTTGGCCAGAATAATGCCGCCACCCGTGTAGACCATGGGACGCTCGGCCGTCAGCATCAGCTGAACCGCTTTTTTGATCTGCCCCGCGTGGCCCTTGACCACTGGGTTATAGGACCGCAGCGAGATCTCTTTCGGATACTCAAACTTACAGCGATCACGCGTGATGTCCTTAGGGATATCGACAAGCACGGGTCCGGGCCGCCCCGTCCGCGCCAGATAGAACGCTTTTTTAATGGTGGTGGCGAGATCACGAACATCCTTCACGAGGAAGTTGTGTTTCACGCAGGGACGTGTAATCCCCACCGTGTCGCACTCTTGAAATGCATCAAGACCGATCGCATGGGTTGGGACCTGGCCTGACAACACGACCATGGGCACCGAATCCATGTACGCCGTCGCAATTCCGGTTACCGCATTGGTCACACCCGGACCGCTGGTCACGAGTGCCACACCGACCTTCTCGGTCGACCGGGCATAGGCATCGGCAGCATGCACTGCAGCCTGCTCATGTCGAACGAGCACGTGTTTGAACTTTTTCTGTTTATAGATCTCGTCGTAGATGTATAAGACTGCCCCACCGGGGTAGCCAAAAATGTGGTCTACCTGCTCTTCGTGCAGGCAGCGCACGACGATCTCTGCGCCTGTGATTTCCATCGTTGTACGTCCTATCAAGTTCCAGTGATCCTTGCCCGCCGGTGCCACCCGCCTTCGGCGTTAAGCGCCAAAGAGGCCAGCGACACAGACCTTGCGACAAGGGCTTTGAGTTGACGGATCGCCGTTGCCGTCCCTTGTGGGGCCGGTACCGGCAAGGTCAAGCCCGCTAATTTAACATATTGGTATGAACCCCAAGGCTCTGGACCAATTTCTCGCGGGGATCGAAGGCCGAGCCTTTCGAATCGCGATGCTGAGCGTCAACAATCAGGCGACGGCACTCGACCTCGTTCAAGAGGCCATGCTGAAACTTGCCGAGAAATACGCTGGAAACCCGCCGGAGGACTGGCCGCTCCTATTTCATCGCATTCTTCACAATGCCATCCTGGACCATCACCGTCGCCAAAAGGTTCGCCGCGCCTGGGTGAGCCTGTTGGGAGACCTCGTGCCCCAGTCCGACGAAAATGACGCGTCCCCGATTGAAGATACGATCTTTGATCTGGCCGACCGTCCCGAGCACGAGCCTGAGGCACAGCTTCAGTCCAAGCAGGTCCTCGAGCGGATCGATCAGGCGCTCGCAGACCTGCCCCTTCGTCAACGTCAGGCCTTTGTGCTGCGTTATTGGGAGGATATGGATATTTCGCAGACAGCCCAGGTGATGGGGTGCTCCGAGGGGAGCGTCAAGACCCACTGCTCGCGTGCCATGAAGGCACTGAGCGATGCCTTGGCCGACATCCGTCCGGAGCGACAGCGATGAATGACCGCGACCCAATCTATCTGAGTCGGCTGCGACTTCAGCAGCAACAAGACGCCTTACCGCCGAGCATTAAAGAAGCCTTGTCACAGACCCGTGCACGGGCAGTCTCTCGCGCTGCCCAGAAACAGCCGCATCGCCCCATCTTCCGGTTCACGAATCGTCAGCAGCGCTGGGGGATGGGACTATCGCTCGCATCCGTAATGACCGTGCTGATCTCGCTTCAGGCAGTAAGGGAAATTTCTCGCGATATTGATATCGGGCGTATCGCCGCCATTGATCAGAAGATGATGACCGATCGACTTCCGATGCAGGCCTATCTTGATCCGGGCTTTCTGGTGTTCCAAGAAGGCACCGCTGCACCCAGCGAAAGTGGGAGTGACAACAAAGGTCAGGCAGGCGACGCGATCCCGGTCGTATCTCGTGCGACGAGTGCCATGCGGGAGTTCTGGTCGCTTGATTCGCTCTTCCCTGGAACGATGACAGGCCAGACGCCACTCTGGTCAAAGCTGACCGTCGCGCAGCGCGAGGCGTTGGCTCCCTTGGAGTCACACTGGCCAGAGATGGAGAACGAGCGTCGTCGGAAATGGATCAAGATTGCGGATCGGTTTCATTTGATGACCCCTGATCAACAGGCGCTAGCGCAGGAACGAATGCAGGAATGGGTATCGCTGCCTGCAACCGAACGTCGCCAGGCCCGGGCTGCATTCGATAGTCTCCATCAGGTAATGCCGGAAGACGTGCGGGTCATGAAGTGGAATGAATATCAGAAGCTCTCTGAGCAGGATCGTGCTCGTCTCATCGAACTCGCTCAGCAACGTCTCGCCGAGACAGATCCGCAGACGACCGCCAAACGGTCTGAAGTCACCAACCCTGGCACGAATGCCAGCGGCGGTGCGGCGTCGCGACCAAGATCAGCGCTTGCAGGACAGGCAGAAAAACCATTCGCGCGATAATCGCGCAATGGAAACTGCGCCCGACTCAACCCCCCTTGCCCATGCCACCGTCTGGCGACGGTTCATGGGGGCCATCTATGAATCACTGTTGTTGTTCGGACCCCTGCTGTTAATCAGCTTTTTGTATTCATTCCTGACTGACTTCAGTGACCGAGCAGACCCCGGGGCTGCTGCCTTCAAACGTCTTGGTCTTCAGTTCACCTTGGGCGGTGTCATCGTCGCCTATTTCGTCTGGGGTTGGAGTCGAGATCGCTGCACGCTGCCGATGCAGACGCTCGGGCTTCGGGTGCGATCCAAGGATGATCAACCCATTACACCGCGCCAGGCGTTACTCCGCGCCCTCGTTGCAATCCCAAGCACACTGAGCCTGGTTGGTTTTTTCTGGGGCATCTTTGACAAGGACGCCCAAAGCCTACACGACAAAATTGCCGGCACAAGACTGGTCTACATGCCCGTAAAACGAATGATCTAACAGTCGCCCGCCCCCGGCACATGCCGAGGGCGTTGAGCCCTAGTGCACGACGCGATCGAAACGAAACTGGCCATCCTTCCAGTCCACTGGGATGACACTGCCTGGAGCAAACTTCCCCTCCAGAATGAGCTTCGCGACAGGGTTCTCGATCGCTGCCTGAATCGCACGCTTTAACGGGCGCGCCCCAAACAGCGGATCAAAACCGGCACGCGCAATCTCATCAAGCGCCGCATCCGAGACTTCCAGCGTCATATCGTGCGCACGAACACGAGACTCAAGCCGCGCCAGTTGAATCTTCGCAATGTCTCGAATCTGTGCCTGCCCAAGTCCGTGGAAGACCACGATCTCATCAATTCGGTTAATAAATTCTGGTCGGAAATGAACCTTTACCTCGGCCATCACCGCATCCTTAATCTCCGCAGGCGACGCCTCTGCAAGACGCTGAATCTCGTGGGACCCGAGGTTGGAGGTCATGACGACCACCGTGTTTCTGAAATCAACAGTTCGTCCCTGCCCGTCCGTGAGGCGGCCATCATCCAACACCTGTAACAGCACGTTAAAGACGTCCGGGTGAGCCTTCTCAACCTCGTCCAAGAGAATCACGCTATAGGGCTTGCGACGCACCGCCTCGGTCAGCGTACCCCCCTCTTCGTAGCCAACATAGCCCGGAGGGGCGCCGATCAGCCGGGACACGGAGTGCTTCTCCATGAACTCACTCATGTCAATCCGGACGAGATGCTCCTCGGAGTCGAAGAGAAACTGCGCTAAGGCCTTACAAAGCTCGGTCTTTCCAACGCCTGTCGGCCCTAAGAATAAGAATGAACCATAAGGCTTGTTCGGATCGGAAAGACCAGCACGCGAACGACGAATCGCATCAGAGACCAGGGTGACCGCCTGATCCTGACCCACGACACGGCTGTGCAGATGCGCCTCCATCGCCAGCAGCTTCTCCCGCTCGCCAGTCATCATCTTCGAGACCGGGATGCCCGTTGCGCGTGAGACCACCTCCGCAATCTCTTCGGCGCCGACCTGCGTCCTGAGGAGCTGAGGTCGTTTCTCCGCCCCCTGGGCACTCGCGTCGGCCGCCTTCAGTCGCGCCTCGAGTTCCGGTAAGCGGCCATACTGCAGCTCAGAGACTTTCTGCCAGTCGCCCTTGCGCGTATGCGTCTCGATCTCATGACGTACCTTCTCAATTTCTTCCTTGATCGACTGGGAACCCTGGACTGCCGCTTTCTCTGCCTTCCAGACTTCCTCCAGGTCCGTCAGCTCACGCTCAAGCCGCGCAATCTCCTGCTCAAGCAGTTCAAAGCGCTTCTTCGATGCCTCATCTTTTTCTTTACGGACAGCCTCACGCTCAATCTTGAGCTGAATCAGGCGACGATCGAGCTTATCCATCGCCTCTGGTTTAGAGTCGATCTCCATTTTGATTCGGGACGCCGCCTCGTCAATCAGATCAATCGCCTTATCAGGCAGGAAACGATCTGTGATGTAACGATGTGAGAGCTCTGCAGCCGCAACAATCGCCGGGTCAGTAATGTCGACACCATGGTGAAGCTCGTAGCGCTCCTGGAGTCCGCGCAAGATGGCAATCGTGGCCTCGACGGTGGGCTCGCCCACCAGCACCTTCTGGAAGCGACGCTCGAGCGCTGCGTCCTTTTCAATATATTTCCGGTACTCGTCCAGGGTCGTTGCGCCGATACAGTGCAGCTCGCCGCGAGATAACGCAGGCTTTAACATATTGCCGGCATCCATTGCCCCTTCTGCCTTCCCCGCGCCGACCATGGTGTGAATCTCATCAATAAAGACAATCGGGTGGCCCGCAGGACTGGTCTCCGCCATCTGTGCGATGTCCTTAAGAACCGCCTTGAGCCGCTCTTCGAACTCACCCCGGTACTTGGCCCCTGCAAGAAGCGCGGCCATATCTAAGGTCAACACCGACTTCCCTTTTAGACCCTCGGGCACTTCACCATTCACGATACGCTGTGCGAGCCCCTCGACAATCGCCGTCTTACCCACGCCGGGCTCTCCAATCAGTACGGGATTATTCTTGGTGCGTCGCTGAAGGATCTGAATGCATCGACGAATCTCATCGTCGCGACCGATCACCGGGTCAAGCTTGCCGCGCGCAGCACGCTCGGTCAGATCGATCGTGTACTTCTTCAATGACTCCCGCTGCCCCTCCGCCTCAGCGGACTGCACCGACGCACCCCCGCGAACGGCATCCACCGCCAGCTCGAGATTTTTGCGCGTCAGGCCTGCCTCGCGAAGTAATCGCCCGGCAGCACCCTTGTCATCAGCCAATACGAGCAGAAAGAGCTCACTTGCAACAAACTGATCGCCACGCTTTTGTGCCTCACGATCGGTCAAGTTCAGACTCTTGACGAGCTCTGATCCGACCGTGACCTGCCCCTCAGGCTTGGCGACCTTGGGCAACTGATCGAGCGCCAGTTCTACCGACTGCGCCAGTCTTTGAACATTGACCCCTGCCCTGGCGAGAAGCGATCGGGTCGATCCCTCCTGCTGTTGCAACAGCGCCGAGAGCAGGTGCAACGGTTCAATCGTTGGGCTGTCAGCGCCGACGGCGATGCTCTGAGCATCGGCAAGGGCCTGCTGAAACGCGGTCGTTAGCTTATCGGTTCTCATCATGAATTCCTTTTTGATTTTGGCTGCGCAGACGACATGCACAGCAACGGATAACGAGGAGATTGGGGGCATTTCGCCAGAATTCAAGGGTGCCCCTTACACTGCCGGCTATGCGATTTCAGCAGCACCCCTCTTTCGACGAGATCCCCGCCCAGGCGTGGAATACGCTTTTAGATCGTCAAGACCGCCCCACCCCTTTTCTGCGCTGGGAATTCCTGCGGGCCCTCGAGGTAACCGGCTGCACCAAGGGCGACACCGGATGGCAGCCCCTTCCCGTAACCGTGACCGACGATACGGGGGAACTCGTGGCCGCAGCGCCGCTATATGCCAAGGGCCATTCCTATGGCGAATACGTGTTTGACTGGGCATGGGCCGACGCCTACGAACGGGCAGGTCTTCGGTATTTTCCCAAGCTGCTGATCGCAAGCCCCTTCTCTCCGATCCCTGGGGCGCGACTGCTCGCTGCCAACCCCCAGGCACGCAATACGCTGTTACTCGGCCTGAGCGCCCTCGTAGCATCCACCCAGTGCTCGTCAGCGCACCTCCTGTTTCCCGACACCGAGGACTTGCATGCTGCACAGGCGCAGGATTGGCTGATCCGAGAATCCATTCAGTTTCACTGGCACAACCTAGGGTTTGGCGATTTTGACGACTACCTGGCAAGCCTCACCCAACCGAAACGAAAAAAAGTAAAAGCAGAACGTCGAAAAGTTCGAGAGGCCGGAATTCAGTGCTCGGTGAAAGCGGGCCGTGCAATCACTGAAGCCGACTGGGCATTTTTCTTTGAGTGCTATCGCCGAACCTACGAGGAGCACCACGCCACCCCTTATCTCAATCTCGACTTCTTCTTAACGATTGCAGAGTCGATGCCCGACACACTGGCACTCTGTATTGCCCAGCGCGAGGCAACACCAATCGCAAGCGCATTACTGATGCATGACAACGGCGTCGCCTATGGACGTTACTGGGGTGCAGTCGAGCGTGTCGACTGTCTGCACTTCGAAGTCGCCTATTACACGCCGATTGAATGGGCGATCCGCATGCGGTTCACACGGTTCGAGGGCGGCGCTCAAGGGGCGCACAAACTCGCACGGGGCTTCACGCCCGTGAAAACCTATTCCGCCCACTTTCTCAGAGAGCCACGTTTTCGCGAGGCAATTCGTCGCTATCTCGAGCGCGAATCCGAAGGAATTGCACAGACCGTTGAAGAGCTCGAGCAGCGCAGCCCCTTCAGGCCCGATCAGCGCTTAGTCCTGCCAGCGCTTTAAGGCCTGAGCATCCTTATCGCGTGCCTCGACCCACCGGTCGCCAGAGGCAATAGACTCCTTTTTCCAAAAAGGCGCCTTTGATTTCAAGAAATCCATGATGAAGGCACAAGCCGCGAGCGCCGCCTCACGATGCGCGCTGGTCACCCCCACGAATACAATCTCATCGGCCGGTGCAAGCGATCCAATCCGATGGATCACCAGTGCGTTAAAAATTGGCCACCGCACACGGGCCTCATCGACAATGGCCTGGATACTGGACTCGGTCATCCCGGGGTAGTGCTCCAAAACAAGCCGGCTAACCGAATCACCCTCGTTAAGATCTCGAACGGTTCCCACAAAACTTGCGACCGCCCCCACACGGGTATCCCACGATCCATCGGGATGTTGACGCAGCCGCTTCAGACTCTCGCCCACATCGAAGGGTTCGGTCTGCACCAAGACACCGGTCAGCATCATCAGCCTCCCGTCACTGGCGGAAAAAACGCGACCTCATCTCCGTCACGAACAAGGTCAGACTCCTGGGCCATGCGCTGATTGATGGCGCCACGAACCGCACGTTCGGCGTCCAGCGCCGCCGACCAGTGCTCGCCTCGCATGGACAGGTGCGCACGAAGCTCAGAGAGCGTCATCTGCTCCGCGGCGATCTCCAGTACCTGATCGTCCCACTCGGTCAGCTCACGAAGCGATGCAAATAATCGAAGACGAATTCGCATCCTGAATCCTAGATCAGGGCACTGTAAGGAATGAACCGAAGAAGAGCCCCCCTACGATGGGAGACGCCTGCAGGAATTTCAATGAGTCCTGAGGACTCAGTAACCGACGACAACACGCCGGAGTTCTGGCGTGCATGCACCTCGAGACACCCTCGTGCATTGACCCACCCGCGCAGATACTCCTGACGGGCGTCAGGTGTTGGCCAGTCAAAGTCCGCAGGCAGCGGTACGCTGTGGGGGGTCACTCGCTCGGCACCGCAGGCCGCGAGAATATAGGGTCGAACTAACATGACAAATGTCACCCATGCGGCGACAGGATTACCCGGTAGCCCCATAAATACAGCCTGATTAATTCGACCAAAGGCAAATGGCTTGCCTGGCTTGATCGCAATCTTCCAAAGATCAAGTGTCCCCAGTGCTGCGACGGCCGCCTTGATGTGATCCTCTTCACCAACTGATACGCCACCACAGGTAATGATCAGATCGCAGACCTGCGCCGCATCAGCGAGCTTCTGGCGCGTGACATCGGCGCGGTCAGGAAGACAGCCGAGATCTATCACCTCACAGCCAACCGCCTGTGCGAGCCCGAGAATCATCGGTCGGTTACTGTCGTAAATCTGTCCGGCATCAAGCCGTTCACCCGGCTGACGAATCTCATCGCCAGAAGAGCAAACGCCAACGACCATTGGGCTTACCACCGCAAGCCGGCCAACGCCGACTGAGGCGCAGAGCCCTAGGTCAGCAGCAGACAGTCGTTGCCCTTGGGCGATCACGATCTGGCCCTGCTTCAAATCACCTGCACGGGGGCGAATATTCTGACCCGGCTCTACCGGCGCGGTAAAAGTAATGCGGCCGTCTTCATCAACAGTCGTCTGCTCCTGCATCACGACCGCATTGGCCCCTTCGGGAATTGGCGCCCCGGTAAAGATGCGCGCCACGGTTCCCGGCGCCAGCGGACTTCCAGGATGGCCCGCTGCAATTCGTTGGCTTACCGGGAGTGGCGCAGTAGAGAGATTGATGTCGGAGACGCGTCCGGCGTAGCCGTCCATCTGGCTGTTGTCATAGGCCGGTACATCAATCGCAGAGGCAACAGGCGCTGCGGCAATTCTCCCGAGCGCCTGGTCGAGATCGACAACAACGGAGGGCCTAACCGGACGTTCGCGCGCGGCGTCCAGCAGCATCGCGAGCGTCTCATCAAATGACCTCATCGTAG
Source organism: uncultured Burkholderiaceae bacterium (assembly GCA_964409175.1). Classification (GTDB taxonomy): domain Bacteria; phylum Pseudomonadota; class Gammaproteobacteria; order Burkholderiales; family Burkholderiaceae_A; genus Lacustribacter. Next base: position 6,199 of record CAYPCG010000023.1, on the reverse strand, counting down.
CGCGTGTGCCTCGATAAAGCGCTTTAACCCCTCGACATCCTGATCAATGTTCTTGACCCGTTGCGGTAACGATTCCAGATCTGCAAGTGTGGATGGCCGGGGCGCCTTGCGTCCAAGCGCCTCTTCAATCGTCTCTGCAAACTTCGCAGGCAGCGCCGTCTCGAGACAGACCATCGGCACACCCACTTCGAGGTACTGACGCCCCACAAAAACACCGTCCGCGGTATGCGGATCAATCACCCGTTGGTAACGGGTATCAAGATCGCGAATCACTTCGAGACGATTGCCGTGGGTACTGCGCCCCGAGACGAGCTGACTCGCCTGAACCCTTAACCAGGCATCGGATCCTGCAAGCGTGAACTGCCCCGTCTGCGCCAGCTGCTGCCAGAGTCGAGCACAAGCAGCACCGTCGGCGTTGAGCATGAGATAAACGAAGCGTTCAAAATTGGATGCCTTGGAAATGTCCATCGACGGGCTAGAGGTCTGAAACGTCTCTTTTGACCCGCGAACCCGGTACAGACCCGTGCGAAAGAACTCATCTAGAACATCGTTTTCGTTTGTCGCAACGATTAGCCGATGAATTGGTAACCCCATCGACTTGGCCATGTAACCGGAAAACACATTCCCGAAATTCCCCGACGGCACTGAAAATGAAACAGGATCCCCAATAGCCAGACCGTAGGCCTTCACCGCCGAAAAATAGCCCTTAAAGTAATAAACGACCTGGGACATGATGCGCGCCCAGTTAATCGAGTTCACCGTACCAATTCGCCAGTGCGACTTGAATGCGAGATCAGCAGACACCGCCTTCACCATATCCTGACAATCGTCGAATACCCCAGCGACCGCGAGGTTGTGAATATTGGGTTCCTGCAAGGAATACATCTGCGCACGCTGAAACGTACTCATCCGACCCTGGGGTGACAACATAAAGACAGAGATCGCCTGCTTATCCCGCATGGCGTACTCGGCCGCGCTTCCTGTATCACCGGAGGTTGCGCCAAGAATATTCAGTGTCTCACCCCGCTGCGTCAGCACATACTGAAAGAGCTCCCCTAACATCTGCATGGCCATATCTTTAAAGGCCAAGGTTGGACCGTTCGAGAGCTCGAGAATCGCAAGCGGCGTACCGTTCTCAACACCTAACGTCGTCAGCGGGGCGATGTCCGAATGACCAAACTTCTCCGCCGTATAGGCCCGCGTCGTGAGCTGGGCAATCACCGCGGGGTCAATATCATCTGCAAAGCGTCCGATGATGTCGGCAGCAAGTGCTGGGTACGAAAGCCCAGAGAGTCGCAGCAAGGTCTCTGCGTTCAGCTTAGGAATGCTCGCGGGCATCGCCAGTCCCCCATCCTGGGCAAGACCTTCTAGCAAGATGTCCTGAAAAGACCCCATCTCTGCGGCCGCGCCGCTGCCACGTGTCGAACGATAGTGAAGCGCCACGGGGACTTCCTTAGGTGAAGGACTCGAGTCGAAGCATGACTGCCTCGGACGTAACCGTGGGAAGCGCTTCGATACGTTGAATCGCCTGCAGCATTGCGCGCTCCTGACAGAGATGCGTCAGAAGAATCACATCCACCTCCTGGTCGCCTTCCTCTGGCTCTCTCTGGAAAAACGCATCGATCGAGATCGCCCCCTCCGCCAGCACCCGGGTGATATCGGCCAGCACACCCGGCTGATCCTTGACTCGAAGACGCAGATAATAGGACGACTCGATATCCTCGATCGGCACGACCGCCAGCGGCACCATCTGGTCAGGCTGAAACGCCAGGTAAGGCACGCGGTGCGCAGGGTCGACTGCCATCATTCGCGCGACATCCACCAGATCGGCAACCACTGCACTCGCGGTGGGCTCGGCGCCCGCCCCCTTGCCGTAGTACATCGTGTGCCCGACCGCATCGCCCTTCACCCAGACGGCATTCATCGCACCTTCGACATTCGCAATGAGTTTCTTCGCTGAAATGAGCGTTGGATGCACCCGAAGCTCCACGCCTTTCGGATGGCGTTTGGTAATGCCCAACAGTTTGATGCGATAGCCAAACTGCTCCGCGTAGGCGATGTCTTTTGCCTGAAGCTTGGAGATCCCCTCAATATGGGCCTGCTCGAACTGCACCGGAATACCAAAGGCGATCGCCGACATGATGGTGGCCTTGTGGGCTGCATCCACCCCTTCGATATCAAACGTGGGGTCGGCCTCGGCATAGCCAAGACGCTGCGCCTCTTTTAGCACCTGATCGAAAGGCAGGCCCTTGTCACGCATCTCCGAGAGAATGAAATTTGTCGTGCCGTTGATGATCCCAGCGATCCATTCGATTCGGTTCGCCGTGAGACCCTCGCGTAACGCTTTGATAATTGGAATGCCGCCAGCGACCGCCGCCTCAAAGGCGACCATCACGCCTCGGTCACGGGCTGCCGAGAAAATCTCATTGCCGTGCACTGCGAGCAACGCTTTGTTCGCAGTAACAACATGCTTGCCGTGCTGAATCGCTTGGAGCACAAACTCTTTGGCAAACCCGTAGCCACCGATCAGTTCAACGACCGCGTCAATCTCAGGGTCCTTGGCCATCGCCATTGCATCTGAGAAGACGCGCGCCTGACCGGCTGTGACTTGTTGCGCCTTCGCCTGATCCAAATCCGCAACGGCAGTAATCTGGATCGCCCGACCCGCCCGGCGTTCAATCTCATCGACATTACGGCGAAGCACCGCCCAGGTGCCACCACCGACGGTTCCCAATCCAGCAAGGCCAACGCGCAGCGGCGTAGAGGTGGTCATGCATCCTCTCCCTGTGGGGTTCTCGGCTGAATCAGGCCGTCGTTACGGAACATCTCTTTGATGCCACGAACGGCCTGTCGAATACGCTGCTCATTCTCGATGAGCGCAAATCGCACATGGTCATCGCCATACTCACCAAAGCCGATCCCTGGGGATACCGCCACCTTGGCTTCATGGAGGAGTTTTTTAGAAAACTCGAGCGACCCCATCTGACGGTAGGCAGGCGGAATCTCCGCCCAGACGTACATGGACGCCTTTGGCACCTCGACATCCCATCCCGCTTCAATCAGACCCTTCGTCAGAACATCACGACGGGCCTGATACTTCTGTCGCACCTCTTCCACACAGTCCTGCGGGCCTTCAAGCGCAATCACCGAGGCGACCTGAATCGGCGTGAACGTCCCATAGTCGTGATAGCTCTTGATGCGCGCGAGGGCATTGACCAAGGACTTGTTACCCACCATAAAGCCCACTCGCCAGCCGGCCATGTTGTAGCTCTTGCTCATGGTAAAAAACTCGACAGCAACATCGCGCGCACCGGGCACCTGCATGATGGACGGCGGCTTAAAGCCATCAAAACTAATATCCGCATAGGCCAGATCGTGCACCACTAAGATATCGTGCTGTTTGGCGAGCGCCACAATCCGCTCAAAGAAATCGAGCTCAACACACTGCGCCGTGGGATTACTTGGAAACCCAAGAATAATCATCTTGGGCTTGGGAATGGACTCCCGAATATTGCGCTCTAGCTCGTTAAAAAAATCAACGCCGCGGCCCATACGGAACGACTGGATACTCGCCCCGGCGATGATGGCGCCGTAAATATGGATCGGATAGCTTGGGTTCGGCACCAACACCGTATCCCCATGATCGAGTGTGGCCAGCATCAAGTGGGCCAACCCCTCTTTCGATCCAATCGTGACAATCGCCTCGGACTCTGGGTCCAGATCGACATCGAACCGCGTCTTGTACCAATTGCAGATCGCCCGTCGAAGACGCGGAATGCCCTTGGAAACCGAGTAGCCGTGGGTGTGCTCCTTGGTCGCAGTCTCAACGAGCTTATCCACAATGTGCTTGGGCGTCGGACCGTCCGGATTGCCCATGCTCATATCAATGATGTCCTCACCGCGGCGACGGGCGGCCATCTTGAGCTCGCCGGTGATATTGAACACGTAAGGCGGCAGGCGCTCGATCCTAGGAAATGGCTTCATGGTGTCTTTTAAAAGTGGCCCAACAGTGGGAAAAACCTTAACTTTAACTTAGGCGACGACTTGCAAAAAAACGAGAAAAACCTGCTAGGCTTAGCTCGCGATGCCACTGTCCCCTGTTACCACCAGTTTCACACAGCAGCCGAGCGGCGGCGCCTTTGTCATCAATGCTTACGGGGCAGACTATCTCGAGGTCAATGGGGTTCGCCATGAGTCCTCGGTGCTGGTCACCCCGATGGGCGGTCCAGAGGCCTTCCCTGCCTCGGTCACGACGCTGTCTGCGCCCCAGATTCAGGCCATTGCCGAAAGAGCCCCCGAGATCGTTCTCGTCGGGACCGGCAGCCGACAGATATTTCTCTCTCCCGCAATTCTTGCCCCCTTGCACACGATCCAAGTCGGTGTGGAGTGCATGGCCATGGGAGCCGCATGCCGAACCTACAACCTTTTGGCGCTCGAAGGCCGGAAGGTGCTTGCCTTGATCCTGTTTGACCACCCCCAGCGCTAGAGACCATGCCACTGCCCAAGGCCCCCACCAAACCTGCCAGCCTGATTTCCGCCACCGATGACCTCCTCGCTAAGCCCAGGAAGACTTCTGCCCCTCCCCCCGTCAGACGATCCGCACCCGATGCTGCTCCCAGCCCTATCGTGGCCCTAGAAGCGATCACCACGCAGGAGCCGATGGCCAAGCGACCCGAGAGTCGCCCCCCGATCAAGCCCCCCGTGAATCGCGAGGCACGAGAACCGCGGCGACGCAGTGACCCCGATGTCGCCAAGACGTTCGTGCTGGACACCAACGTTCTGATGCACGACCCAAGCAGCCTGTTCCGATTTGAAGAACACGATGTCTTCCTGCCCATGATGACGCTGGAGGAACTCGATAACCATAAAAAAGGAATGTCCGAGGTCGCTCGTAACGTCCGTCAGGTCACCCGCTCGCTGGATGCTCTGATCGACGCCATCTCAGGAGAAGTCGGCGACAAAGCAAAGATCGGCGAAGGAATCCCGCTCAATGCGCTCGGTCATCGTGAGGCAACCGGTCGGCTCTACTTTCAAACGGATCCGATTGAGACCGCACCCATCAAAGGGTTTGAGTCAGGCAAGGCCGACAACCAAATTCTGGGCGTGGTGAAGGCCCTCCAGTCCCGCCAGAAGGATCGCGTGGTGGTTTTGGTCTCCAAAGACATCAATATCCGCATCAAGGCTCACGCCCTTGGTCTGCCCGCTGAGGACTACTTCAATGATCAGGTCATTGATGACGCGGACCTGCTCTACTCCGGCGCGATGGCACTACCAGAGGGCTTCTGGGATAGTCATGGCAAGAAGCTTGAATCGTGGCAACAGAGCGGCTATACCTTCTATCGCATCACTGGCCCGCTTTGCGCAGCGTTTCATGTCAATCAGTTCGTCTTTGAAGAGGGCCCAAACCCGCTCTATGCCATCGTGCAAGAGGTCCAAGGACGAACCGCCGTGCTGCGCACACTGCGCGACTTCACACATACGAAAAATGCGATCTGGGGCATCCACGCCCGAAACCGTGAGCAGAATTTTGCGCTCAACTTACTGATGAACCCCGAGATTGATTTTGTAACGCTACTCGGTCAAGCGGGAACAGGAAAGACGCTTCTTGCGCTGGCCTCGGGGCTGGCCCAGATCCTAGAGACGAAGATCTACAACGAGATCATCGTCACACGGGCAACGGTGCCGCTTGGCGATGACATTGGATTTTTGCCGGGGACGGAAGAAGAAAAAATGCAGCCATGGATGGGCGCGCTTGAAGACAATCTGGAAGTCCTCAATCGCGGTGTCGACGGCGGTGGTGACTGGGGTCGCTCTGCAGCGGCCGATCTGATTCGCACGCGCATCAAGGTGAAGTCACTGAACTTCATGCGGGGCCGGACCTTCATCAACAAGTTCCTGATCATCGATGAAGCGCAAAACCTCACCCCCAAACAGATGAAAGCACTGATCACCCGTGCCGGTCCGGGCACCAAGGTCGTCTGCATGGGCAACATTGCGCAGATTGACTCCCCTTACCTCACGGAAGGATCGTCGGGACTCACGTACGTGGTCGATCGATTTAAGGGATGGTCCCACGGCGGCCACGTCACGCTCCAGCGTGGAGAGCGATCGCGCCTTGCGGACTTTGCGACGGAAGTTTTGTAGATGGCGTCCCCTAGGGGATTCGAACCCCTGTACTCACCGTGAAAGGGTGATGTCC
>CAYPCG010000022.1:0-24996 GCA_964409175.1 uncultured Burkholderiaceae bacterium | reverse complement strand
GCGCCAGACAGACACGAATCAAGATTGCGCAGCTGCGCGTCAATCGTCTGTCGGTTCATCGAACCAATACTCATATCTACGCCAGCATCATTGATCCGAGCGGATCGAAGATCCTGGTGTCGGCGTCGACCGTCGAGCCCGAGGTCCGCAAGGCCCTCTCCGGCAACGGCAGTAACGTTGCTGCAGCAACACTGGTAGGCAAGCGCGTGGCAGAAAAAGCCAAGGCCGCCGGCATTACCAGCGTCGCCTTCGATCGTTCAGGCTTTAAGTACCACGGTCGTGTGAAGGCCCTGGCCGAGGCAGCCCGCGAAGGCGGACTGCAGTTCTAATCGGCGCGACCTAGAGAACAGGATAACGGAGCACCCTCATGGCAAAGATGCAAGCAAAAGTAACCACTGAAGATCGTGATGACGGCCTTCGGGAAAAGATGATTGCAGTCAATCGCGTGACCAAGGTCGTTAAAGGCGGCCGGATTCTTGGTTTCGCAGCATTGACTGTTGTTGGTGACGGCGATGGCCGCATCGGCATGGGCAAGGGCAAGTCCCGCGAGGTACCTGTTGCCGTTCAAAAGGCAATGGACGAGGCCCGTCGCAAGATGCTGAAAGTGCCGCTCAAGGCGGGCACCTTCCATCACAGCGTGGTGGGTAAGCACGGCGCATCAACCGTGATGATCTCGCCCGCACAAAAGGGAACCGGCATCATCGCAGGCGGCCCAATGCGCGCGATCTTCGAGGTGTTAGGTGTGACCGACGTCGTGGCCAAGAGCCTCGGCTCGACCAATCCTTACAACATGGTTCGGGCAACGTTAAATGGCCTGAGCAATATGCAGACACCCGCAGAGATCGCGAACAAGCGTGGCCTGTCGGTTGAGCAGATCCTGAACTAATCAGGAAAGAAGAGCATCCATGGAAAAGAAAACCGTCAAAGTTACTCTGGTGAAGAGCCCGATCGGTACGCGCGAATCCCATCGCGCGACGGTCCTGGGTCTTGGCCTAAAGAAGATTCGTCAGACCCGCGTGCTGGAAGATACCCCAGCGGTTCGCGGCATGATCAACAAGGTGTCTTACCTTGTTCGCGTTGAGTGAGATCGCCATGTCAGAAGAAAAATCTATGCGTTTAAATGCCCTGGCACCCGCCGAGGGTTCCAAGCACGCCAAGCGTCGCGTCGGTCGCGGTATCGGTTCCGGTCTGGGTAAGACCGCAGGTCGTGGTCACAAAGGACAAAAGTCCCGCTCGGGTGGTTTCCACAAGGTGGGCTTCGAAGGCGGTCAGATGCCCTTGCATCGTCGCCTGCCGAAGCGTGGCTTTAAGGCACCGTTTGCAAAGTTCAACGCGGAAGTTCGCCTGTCGGACCTCCAGCGTCTGCCCATCGATGAGATCGATCTGCTCGCACTGAAGCAGGCCGGCATCGTGGCCGAACTGACCCGCGCCGCCAAGGTGATTAAGTCTGGTGAGATCACCCGCAAGGTGATCTTGCGTGGCCTCGGCGTTACGGCCGGTGCGAAGGCAGCGATCGAAGCCGCGGGTGGTTCGGTTGTCGTTGACGCCCCCGCAGCAGCCTAAGTCGCTGTTCACGAATAGAACAAGACCAAGAAGACCATGGCCAACGCAATGACAATGAAAACAGATCGCTACGCAGACCTGCGTAAGCGACTGATTTTCTTGGTGCTGGCCCTGGTCGTATACCGCATTGGGGCACATATCCCTGTGCCCGGGATCGATCCGGATCAGCTGGCGCAGCTGTTCAAGTCTCAGGCGGGCGGCATTCTTGGACTGTTCAACATGTTCTCCGGTGGCGCCTTGTCGCGGTTCACCGTGTTTGCGCTTGGGATCATGCCGTACATTTCAGCCTCGATCATCATGCAGTTGATGACCGTGGTCTCCCCGCAGCTTGAAGCGATCAAGAAAGAAGGCGAAGCGGGTCGTCGCAAGATTACGCAGTACACCCGCTATGCCACTGTGTTTCTGGCGATCTTCCAGGCGATTGGTATTTCGGTGGCACTTGAATCCCAGCCTGGTCTAGTGCTCGATCCGGGCCTGATGTTCCGGTTTGTCACGGTGACCTCCCTGGTGACTGGCACGATGTTCCTGATGTGGCTTGGTGAGCAGATCACTGAGCGCGGTCTTGGCAATGGGATCTCGATCATTATTTTTGCTGGTATTGCGGCAGGGCTTCCCAGCGCACTCGGCGGACTGTTTGAACTCGTTCGCACTGGATCGATGAGTGCGATTGCACTGCTGATCATTGTGGTGCTTGTCGTGCTTGTGACCGCCTTTGTGGTCTTTGTCGAGCGCGGCCAGCGTAAGATTCTGGTGAACTACGCCAAGCGTCAGGTGGGCAATAAGGTCTACGCAGGTCAGACCTCGCATCTGCCGTTAAAGCTCAACATGGCGGGTGTGATTCCTCCCATCTTCGCCTCGAGCATTATTCTGTTCCCCGCCACCTTGAGTTCCTGGTTCGGTTCAGGCGAAGGTGGAAGCTTCTTGAGTGATATCGCCGCATCGTTGTCGCCGGGCCAGCCGCTTTACATTGCGCTGTATGCTGCTGCCATCATTTTCTTCTGTTTCTTTTACACCGCGCTGGTGTTTAACAGCAAAGAGACCGCCGATAACCTGAAGAAGTCTGGCGCGTTGATTCCTGGGATTCGTCCTGGCGATCAGACTGCGCGGTTTATTGACAAGATTCTGATGCGTCTGACCCTGGTGGGCGCCATCTACATCACCCTGGTCTGTCTGTTGCCCGAATTTATGGTGTTGAAGTGGAACGTGCCGTTTTATTTCGGAGGTACATCGCTGCTGATTATCGTGGTGGTGACCATGGACTTCATGGCTCAGGTGCAGGCGTACATGATGTCGCAGCAGTATGAAAGCCTGCTGAAGAAGTCGAATTTCAAGGGCGGTTTCGCCCGGTAGTCAAACGAAAGAAAAGCGAGAAAACACAGAACGATGGCGAAAGACGATGCAATTCAGATGCAGGGGGAAGTGATTGAGAACCTTCCAAATGCAACCTTTCGCGTGAAATTAGAAAACGGCCATGTGGTGTTAGGTCATATCTCCGGACGGATGCGGATGCATTACATCAAGATTCTGCCCGGCGATAAGGTCACAGTAGAAATGACACCCTACGATTTAACCCGGGCTCGGATTGTTTTCCGAGCCAAGTAAAAGAAGGAACCATTATGAAAGTATTGGCATCTGTTCGGCGTATCTGCCGCAATTGCAAAATCATCCGACGCCACGGTGTGGTGCGCGTGATCTGTTCTGATCCGCGCCACAAGCAGCGTCAAGGCTAAACACTTCGGGAACCTAGGAGTCAACCATGGCACGTATTGCCGGAATCAACATCCCTAACCACCAGCATGCAGTGATTGGTTTAACCGCCATTTACGGCATCGGCCGCCCCCGTGCGCGCGACATCTGCGAAGCGGCAGGGGTGCCGACGACCAAAAAGATGAAAGACCTCACCGACGATGAGCTCGAGCGCCTGCGCGCCGAAGTCGGCAAGTTCACCACGGAAGGTGACCTGCGTCGTGAGATCTCCATGAGCATCAAGCGTCTCATGGACTTGGGCTGCTATCGCGGTCTGCGTCATCGCCGCGGCCTGCCGGTTCGTGGCCAGCGCACACGCACCAATGCACGTACCCGCAAAGGCCCGAAAAAGGCTGCAGCGGCACTGAAGAAATAAAGCGAGAGGGCATTTATGGCTAAGGCAGGCACATCGAGTGCACAACAGCGGTCTCGTAAAAAAGTCCGCAAGAACGTTACCGACGCAGTGGCACACATTCACGCGTCCTTTAACAACACCATCATCACGATCACCGACCGTCAGGGCAATGCGCTCTCATGGGCGTCCAGTGGTGGCGCGGGCTTTAAAGGCTCCCGTAAGAGCACCCCGTTTGCTGCGCAGGTCGCTGCCGAGGCCGCTGGCCGTGTGGCAGTGGAGTGTGGTGTGAAGAACATCGAAGTGCGGATTACGGGCCCAGGCCCAGGCCGCGAGTCGACCGTTCGTGCGCTCAATGCCCTTGGCATCAAAGTGACCCAGATTTCGGATATCACGCCGGTCCCCCACAACGGGTGCCGTCCGCCGAAGCGTCGTCGCATCTAAGTAGTTTTTACAGTCCAGCGGTGACCGCCTGGACTGTCACGCCCCCGGTCCTCCGTGGCCGGGATTATTGAAGCCCACCGTTGATCTCATCAAGAGACCGACATCTCGTCAGCGAATTTCACTGACGTTTTTCGAAAAGGAATCGAAGTGGCACGTTATACAGGACCACGTTGTAAATTATCCCGCCGTGAAGGCACAGACCTCGGTCTGAAGAGCGCTCGTCGTTCTATTGATTCGAAGTGCAAACAAGACAGCAAACCCGGTCAGCACGGCCGCACTTCTGGTGCCCGACTCTCTGACTACGGTAAACAGCTCCGTGAAAAGCAGAAGGTGAAGCGTATTTACGGCATGCTCGAGCGTCAGTTCCGTCGTTATTTTGCGAACGCCAGCCAGCAAAAGGGCAACACCGGTGAGAGCCTGTTGCAGCTGCTGGAGTCCCGCCTTGATAACGTTGTCTTCCGGATGGGCTTTGGCTCTACCCGTGCCGAGGCTCGCCAGCTGGTCAGCCACCGCGCGATTCTGGTCAACGGTCAGTCGGTGAACATTCCCTCTGCCCACGTCCGTCCTAACGACGTGATCACGGTGACCGAGAAATCGAAGAACCAGGCGCGTGTGATCGCATCGGTTCAACTCGCCGAACAGAATGGTTTCCCTTCCTGGGTGTCGGTTGACACCAAGAAAATGGAAGGCGTCTTTAAGCAGGTGCCAGACCGCTCCGATCTCGCTGCTGACATTAATGAAAGCTTGATCGTCGAGTTGTATTCCCGCTAATTCTCGCGAAGGATTCCTATGCAAACAGCATTTCTTAAGCCGCGCATTATCGAAGTTGAGCCGACTGGTCCGAACACTGCGAAGATCATCATGGAGCCGTTCGAGCGTGGTTTTGGTCACACGTTGGGCAATGCCCTGCGTCGTGTCCTGCTTTCCTCGATGGAAGGTTTCGCACCGACCGAGGTCCAGATCTCTGGCGTCGTCCACGAGTATTCAACGATCGAAGGCGTTCAAGAGGACGTGGTCGACCTGCTGCTGAACCTCAAAGGCGTGGTCTTTGATCTTGAAGGCCGCAACGACGTGCTCATCTCTCTGCGCAAGCAGGGCGGCGGTGTCGTCAAGGCATCTGATTTTGATCTTCCTCATGACGTCAAAGTGATCAACCCTGATCACGTGTTGGCCCATGTCTCGGATAACTCGAAGCTTGAGCTTCAGGTCCGCGTTGAAAAAGGCCGTGGCTATGTGCCCGGCACGCTGCGTCAGATGTCTGACGACGCGAGCCGTGCGATTGGCCGTATCGTGCTGGACGCCTCGTTCTCTCCGATTCGTCGGGTGAGCTACACCGTTGAGAGCGCTCGTGTCGAGCAGCGTACCGACCTGGATCGTCTGGTGATCGAAGTGCAGACCAACGGTGTGATCAATCCAGAAGACTCTGTTCGTCGTGCTGCCCGCATCCTGGTGGATCAGCTCTCAGTCTTTGCGGCACTCGAAGGTGGTGAGCAGGTGGCTGAAGTGGGCCGTGGGGCAAGCGTCGATCCGATGCTGCTGCGTCCCGTCGATGACCTTGAACTCACCGTTCGTTCCGCAAACTGTCTCAAGGCCGAGAGCATCTATTACATTGGCGATCTGATTCAGCGCACCGAAAACGAACTGTTGAAGACCCCGAACCTGGGCCGTAAGTCCCTCAACGAGATCAAGGAAGTGCTGGCCTCTCGTGGCCTGACCCTTGGCATGAAGCTTGAGAACTGGCCCCCTGCAGGCTTAGACCGCTAAGCCTGGTTAAGAACTGAATTAAGGAGAATCCTCATGCGTCACCGTCTTGGATTGCGCAAACTGAATCGAACCTCAAGCCATCGTCTGGCGATGTTCAGAAATATGGCGAACGCCCTGCTGCGTCACGAAGCCATCAAGACCACACTGCCCAAGGCAAAAGAGCTGCGTCGTGTGGTGGAGCCGCTCATTACGATTGGCAAAACGCCCACGCTGGCCAATCGCCGTCTGGCGTATGACCGTCTGCGTGACCGCGAGATGGTGGGCAAGCTCTTTGCAGAGATTGGCCCCCGTTATGCATCACGCCCTGGCGGCTATTGCCGAATCCTGAAGTTTGGTTTCCGCACTGGCGACAATGCACCGATGGCACTGATGGAGCTGGTGGATCGCCCCGAAGTGACCGAAGCAGTGGATACCGAAAAAGCAGCATAAGTCTTATGTTGCAATTTCATCAGGCCAGGCCGTTGTTACGCCTGGCCTTTTGTTTTGTTGCGCTGATCGCCTCCACGGCGATTCAGACGCAGGCGTCACCGACCACCAGCCCCTCGATCAGCGCGGGGACAGCGCCTGTTGCGTCACCGACGAGTCTGCAGGATGCCTCTGCGCCGTTTAGTCCAACGTCGGTCTTTTGGGAACTTCGCCCTCAAGATAAGCGGGGCACGTTTGCCGTTCGCACCTACATGCCAAACTTTGTGCTGCCAGTGCATTACACCGACAGCATTAATCGATATCCCAGCTCGCCAACGCAGCCGGCACTGTCCCAAGAGAATCAGTATCGACAGCTCGGGGCGAAGATTCAGATTTCTCTTCGCACGAAGGTGATGGAAGGACTCTTTCATCCGAATGCTGATCTCTGGTTTGCCTACACGCAGCGATCACTCTGGCAAGTCTGGAACCGAGAAGACTCCGCGCCCTTCCGAAGCACCGATCACCAGCCAGAGGTGATCTATGTCTATCCAATTCCGGAGTCGATGAGCCGTCTTCCGTTTGACTGGCGCTGGCGTATGTTGCAGGGGGGATGGGCCCATCAGTCCAATGGACAGAGTGATCCCTTATCGCGCAGCTGGGACCGAACGTTTGTCGGACTCGGGTTCGAGCGCGGAGAGATTGGTCTTGGGTTGAAGTTCTACAAACGGATTCCCGAAGGGGGTACCGATGACAATCCAGGAATCACGCGTTACGCGGGGGACACCGACGTGATGCTGAACTGGTTTCCCGGGGCCGCGATTGCCTCGATGACCTGGCGCACGCACCTTGCGTCGTTATCAAAAGGATCTGTTCAGCTCGACTGGACCTATCCGATCAACCGTGATCGCAACGCCGGCGCACGATGGTACGTTCAGTTGTTCACCGGGTACGGGGAAAGCCTTCTGGATTACAACCACCGACAGACCAGTATTGGTGTCGGGGTATCGCTATTCCAGTTCTAGTTCAGCGCTGACGCTTTTTGTCGTTCTGTCTCGTAGCGGTGTCGCCGCTCATTCGCTGAGCCAGCGGGCGATGTCTGGCGCGAAATAGGTCAGCACGCCGTCGGCCCCGGCGCGCTTAAATGCCAACATCGCCTCAAGCACCGTCTTGCGCTCATCGAGCCATCCATTCGCAGCGGCCGCTTTCAACATCGCATACTCACCGCTCACCTGATAGGCAAAGGTGGGCATACCAAATGTCTGCTTGACGCGATAGACGATATCCAGGTACGGCATTCCGGGCTTGACCATCACCATGTCAGCCCCTTCTTGGATGTCGAGCGCCACTTCACGCAGCGCTTCGTTGGTGTTGGCCGGATCCATCTGATAGGTCTTCTTGTCGGACTTCCCCAGATTGCCAGCGCTGCCGACTGCATCTCGAAATGGCCCGTAGTAACTCGACGCGTACTTGGCGGCGTACGACATGATTCGGGTATGGATGAGCCCCTTGGCTTCGAGAGCATTTCGAATGGCACCAATGCGGCCGTCCTGCATATCTGACGGCGCAACAATATCGACGCCTGCCTGTGCCTGCATGAGGGACTGCGCGACCAGGACTTCTACCGTCTCGTCATTCAGGATTCGGCCTTCCTCATCGATCAGGCCATCCTGTCCGTGGCTGGTGTAGGGATCTAAGGCGACGTCGGTCATCACCCCAAGCTCCGGGAACTGCTGCTTTAAGGTCTGGACGACCTTTGGCACGAGCCCATCTGGGTTGGCGGCCTCACGGCCGTCGGGCGTTTTCTTTGCAGCATCGATTACTGGGAAAAGCGCGAGCACGGGGATTCCCGCTTTGGCCGCTTTTTCGGCAACGGGCAGTAGCTTGTCCAAAGAATATCGGCTGACGCCGGGCATGGACGGCACATCGACAATCTGCCCCGATCCCTCGGTCACGAAGACTGGATAAATCAGATCATTTACTGTAACTGAGTGCTCACTAACAAGACGTCTAGACCAGTCGTCACGGCGATTCCGACGCATTCTGATCGCGGGAAAGCTGGGGCCTTGGCTCATAACATTACTCTTAAAGTGGTTATTATTTGAAAAATTTATGTCCTGGACATATCATGGACACAGACGATTCGTCGTCTCCCGCTTCTCCTCCCTGAGCGGGTGCCTAACAACTTTAGGCATTCCCGCCCAGCGACGCTGTCGCTGGGTTTTTTTTTGTCCGGTCTCATGGGGTGTGCGGAAGTGGCTGTCCTGCCTCATCAAGGATTCCCCACCATTGTCCGATTTTTTGCACGATCTCGTCACGCCCGATCCGAGTCGTCGCAGAGAACAGGCTAACGCTGACCTGACCGCCCCAGGTCGCGGATCTTTCGGCAATCACTTTTCTCGCCTGGGCGAGGGCATGAGCCTGTTGATTGCGCGTGAGCTTGTCGCACTTGGTCAGCAGAATATGAATCGGCTGTTGCCGATGACCGAACCAGTCCAGCATCTGGGTGTCCAACGGGCCGAAAGGGTGTCGGATGTCCATGACCAGAATCAGTGCCACGAGGCTTACACGCGACTCAAGGAAGCGTGCAAGCTCCGCCTGCCAGCGGGCCTTGGTTGCATGGTCAACGGCGGCATAGCCATAGCCTGGAAGATCGACCAGTCGTCCCACCTCCTGGCCCTGCCAGCCGAGCGTGAAGAGATTGATCAGTTGTGTCCGGCCAGGGGTCTTGCTGCTAAAGGCAAGCCGTCGACGATTGCAGATCATGTTCAGCGCAGATGACTTTCCTGCGTTCGAGCGTCCGGCGATTGCGACTTCACCGGCACCCATACTTGGCAGGTCTGACGAGCGTGCCGCACTCGTCAGAAAGCTCACCTGATGGATCCAGTCTTTCAGGGGAGGAAAAGGTGCAGGGGCTTTGGTTTCTAAGGACATCGGGCGGACAGACTCGACTAAAATAAGGGCAGTTAAAACATGCCGGGAGTTACTATGCGTTGCCAGTTTGACATGCTTTCTCGTGACCGTCTTGATCGGGCCAAGGTCGGCTCATCGCGCGCGGTGTTCGCAGCCCTTGTTCTGGCGACATCGATGGTCGCATTCGCTCCCGCGATGGCGGCAGAACCCGTTCCCGCGAAAAAGGTTGTCGACCTCATGAAGGGTAAAACAACTGCAGCAGCCGTGTGTGCCGCCTGCCACATGCCAGATGGCAACAGCATGATTCCGCAGAACCCAAAACTCAATGGCCAGCATGCGGCTTACCTTGAAAAGCAGCTTCACAATTTCAAGATGAAACCCGGTGCCAAAGAACCCGAGCGCAACAACGCGATCATGATGGGCTTTGCGTCGATGCTCAGTGACGAAGATATCCGTAATGTCTCTGCCTTCTACGCATCCCAGAAGACAACGCCTGGCGCCGCAAAGCGTCAAGAGATCGTTGCCCTGGGAGAGCGCATCTATCGTGCGGGATTGCCAGCGAAGGGTGTTCCTGCGTGCGTGGGATGTCACAGTCCGAATGGTGCCGGTATTCCTGCGCAGTACCCCGCGCTTGCTGGCCAACATCCCGAGTACACCGAGGCGCAGTTGAACGCATTCCGTCTTGGGACGCGTAAGAACAGCGCTCAGATGATGACCATCTCGGCCAAGATGTCAGAGGCTGAGATCGCCGCGGTCTCTGAGTACGTTGCAACCCTCAAGTAATTCACCATCCGCCGAATCGGCGGATGCCTCCCCCGTTCACACCCCTGAAGACTTAGGCAAAGCCCAGTCAACAGGGGGGATTGAGCTCGCCACTCGCCATCGTTTTCTGGCAGATGTCACTGAGCTCTTGAGCTCAATGCGGTTTGCGATTTCTGCATTGATGGTCGTCTGTATCGCCAGTGCGATTGGGACGATCGTTGCGCAGAACTCCCCATCGATTAACTACGTTAACCAGTTCGGTGCCTTCTGGGCTGAAGTCTTTTCGTCTCTCGATCTATTCCGCGTCTACAACGCGCCATGGTTCCTGGTCGTGATGGCCTTGATGTTGGTCTCGACCAGTCTGTGCCTGATTCGGAATACACCTAAAATGATCAAGGACGCTCGCTCTTGGCGAGAGAAAGTCCGCGATACCAGCTTCCCTGCATTTAAGCATCGCGTTTCAGTAGATCTTCCAGCAGACAAAGTGCAGCCGTCGCTTTCGCAGCTTGAAGCGTTTTTCAAGTCCCGTGGCTACCGAATTAAGGAAGGTCAGGCCCAGGCAGGCGAGCGTCAGCCAGTGATCGTTGCACGCAAGGGCGCGTCGAATCGTCTTGGGTACATTGCGGCACACCTATCGATTGTGGTGATCTCGCTTGGCGGCCTGCTCGACAGTGAGCTGCCTTTAAAAATGGCCGCCTGGTGGTGGAACAAAGAGCCTCTGCAGATGGCTACTTTCACGGGCAACGAAGTACCCGCGAGTGCGCGACTTCCTGCCTCAACGCCCACTTACCGTGCAAATTCTCTGGTGCCTGAAGGCGGACGTGTGGATGTGGCGGTGGTGCCGCAGGGCAGTGGTTCGCTGCTGTTAGATCTGCCGTTTGAGCTGGAGTTAAAAAAGTTTCGGATCGAGTACTACCCCACAGGAATGCCCAAGCTCTTTGCGAGCGATGTCATTCTGAAAGACAAAGAAACCGGTCAAGAGAAGACTGCCACGATCGAGGTCAACAAGCCTCTGATTCATCGTGGGATTGCCATCTATCAGTCCAGTTTTGATGATGGTGGGTCACGATTAAAACTACTGGCGCATCCAATGGCGGGGGCCTTACGCTCCACTTTGCCGATCGATCTTGCAGTTGGACAGAGTGTGAGTTTAAAAAATACAAACCAGAACCTGACCCTTGAGGTCACTAGTTTTAAGGCAATTAACGTCGAAAATATCGGCGGTCCAGAACAAGATGCACAGGCGAAGGCTGATCCATTTCAGCAGCATGTTGCGACCGTCTTGTCACCGGCAGTGAATCTTGGCAAGACCAAGACACTGCGCAATGTTGGCCCGTCAATGAATTACAAGCTGCGTGATGCGAGTGGTCAGGCGCGTGAGTTCCATGTGTACATGTTGCCGGTTCTCCTCGAAGATAGCCGCGTCTTCCTTGCGGGGGTAAGGGACTCTCCTGATCAGCAGTTTAAATATCTGCGGATCCCTGCTGACGGGAAAGACTCGCTTGACGAGTTCATGCGGCTTCGCGCGGCCCTTGAAGATCCCGCGCTGCGGGCCGCAGCGGCCAAGCGTTTTGCGAACAGTTCTGCGCCCGGGGCGATGGCGCCTGCGCTCGCAGAAAGTGCTGAACGGGCCCTGACTGCGATCTCTCAAGGCGGTATCGAAAATCTGGGCCAGATGCTTGAGCGCACAGTACCCGAGGCAGAGCGCGAGCGTGCCGCCGAGGTCGTGCTCCGTCTTCTTGCAGGCTCCTTTTGGGAACTCTGGCAGCAGGCCCGAGCAAAAGATGGACTTGCTGCGATGCCACGGAGCGATGACAACACCCGGTTTGCGCAGCTTGCGCTGACCGCGGTCAGTGACGCACAGCTATTCGGTGCGCCGCTCCTTGTCACCATGACGGATTTTGAAGAGGTCAAGGCCAGCGTCTTTCAGGTGACCCGCTCTCCAGGGAAAACCACGGTCTATGTGGGGTGTTTGTTGTTAACCCTGGGAATCTTCGCAATGCTCTACATCCAGGAGCGCCGGGTCTGGGTCTGGGTGAGTCCATCGGATAAGGGCGGCACCCTGAAGCTGGCGGCCACCACGCCTCGACTAACGCTCGATTTTCAGCGGGAATTTTCGGCGATGACACAGGTCACAGAACAGCTGGGCCGATCGGCCGAGTCATCTGCACAGGAACGGACAACATGAACACACTCGTTACACCGATGGACCAGCATGTCGCTGACGCACCGCGAAAGCTTGGGCTCTGGGATCTTGGATTTGGCCTCGTTGCTGCCTTAGGGGCTGCCTTTGCCACGCAGCGATATTCCTCATTCATGGATATCTATGAACTGGTGATCCTCTGGTGCTGCGTTCCTTCGGCGGTGTTCCTCGGATACCTCTGGCCAGCGCTGCGGCCATACTTCCTTGGGACCGCTGCTGCGTCGTTGATGGGCATCTGGCTGTATGGTGGCACCGCCGCTGCGGCGGAAACCAATCTGTTGCTCAAGTATTTCTTGTCGTCCCAGTCCGCCATTCTCTGGATGTGCGCGCTATTTGCGTTGGCGACGGTGGCCTATTGGGTTGGTCTGCTCTCGCGTGGTGCGACCGCGCTATGGATGGGCAGCCTCCTGACCTGGGGCGCTTCGGTCATGGGATTTATTGGACTCTTGGTGCGTTGGTATGAGTCGTATCTGATTAGTCCTGATGTTGGCCATATTCCGGTGAGTAACCTGTATGAGGTCTTCATTTTGTTTGCCGTGATCACGGCGATGTTCTATCTCTATTACGAAGGTCGTTACAAGACGCGCGCGTTGGGCGGATTCGTGTCGCTCATCATTACCGCGGCCGTTGGGTTCTTAGTCTGGTACATGGCGGCGCGTTCGGCCCACGAGATTCAGCCCTTGGTCCCAGCGCTGCAGTCATGGTGGATGAAGATTCACGTGCCTGCGAACTTTGTGGGATATGGCACGTTTGCCTTGGCGGCGATGGTTGGCTTTGCCTATCTGGTGAAAGAGAATGCCCAGACACGGTCGGGCTGGAAACTTGCCCCATTGTTTGTGCTTGGGGTGCTGCTCTGCGCAGAGCCATTGGTCTTTCGTCGGAGTGGCCTGCCTGACTACTGGGCGCTTTATTTTGGAATTTCCATGGCGATTGTTGGCGGCATCATCGCCTTGCGTCGACGCATCGGGGATGCGCTTCCATCGCTCGAGATACTTGATGATGTGATGTATCGCGCCATCGCTGTTGGGTTTGCCTTCTTCACGGTCGCCACGATTCTTGGCGCACTCTGGGCTGCAGAAGCCTGGGGCACCTATTGGCAGTGGGATCCGAAAGAAACCTGGGCATTGATTGTCTGGCTGAACTATGCGGCCTGGTTACACCTTCGGCTGATGAAGGGGCTACGCGGCACGGTCGCTGCCTACTGGTCTTTGGTGGGACTCTTAATCACTGGGTTTGCCTTCTTGGGTGTGAACATGTTCCTTTCTGGGTTGCACTCCTATGGCACGCTCTGATGACCGTCGTCTGATCGAAGGTCGTCATCTCGTACACGAGATCACGCCGCAGCCGATCTTTGAAGATCGGCGTCGACTCTTGCTCGCAGCGACGGCCGCGTCGGTCTTGCCGGTGGCGTTTCCGGGGCAGGCGCTGGCATCGACCAAGGCGCCATCCGGGCTTGCCCCTTTGCCAGCCAAGCCAAGTCGCTATTCGATTGCAGAAAAACCGGTTCCCTTTGAAGATGCAGCGGGCTACAACAATTTTTACGAGTTCGGTCTCGATAAAGATGATCCGGCTGCGAATGCGCCATCGCGTCTAAAGACCAGGCCCTGGTCTTTAACCATTGAAGGGGCGGTGGCCAAGCCAAAGACATTTGATATCGATAGCCTGCGAAAACTCGCGCCCATGGAAGAGCGAATTACGCGTCTCCGATGTGTCGAGGGCTGGTCGATGGTGATTCCTTGGGTGGGGTATTCGTTATCGCATCTGATCAAGCAAGTGGAGCCGACAGCCTCTGCAAAATTTGTCGAGTTCACCACGCTTGCGGATCCTAAGCAGATGCCGGGGTTGTCGTCACGCGTTCTGCGCTGGCCCTATCACGAGGGCCTTCGAATGGACGAGGCACAGCATCCTCTGACGTTGTTGACCTTTGGTATGTATGGATCGGTGCTTCCAGCGCAGAATGGCGCGCCGGTGCGACTGGTTTTGCCTTGGAAGTATGGCTTTAAGAGCATTAAGTCGATTGTGAAGATTCGTTTTATGGAGACACAGCCGACCACCAGCTGGAGTCTCGCTGCGCCTCATGAGTATGGTTTCTACTCGAACGTGAACCCCAATGTCGATCATCCACGTTGGTCTCAGGCCAGTGAACGGGTTCTTGGGGTCGAGAGTCTTTTTGCAGTACGTCGTAAGACAGAGTTGTTTAACGGTTATGCAGATCTGGTGGGCAGCCTCTATGCCGGGATGGATCTGAAGAAGTTCTATTGAACCTGGTGCTCTGGCTGCTCTGTGCGGCCCCCTTGGTTGACCTGATTGGCCTGGCCGTAACGAACGGCCTTGGTACGAATCCTCAAGAGACACTCCTTCGGGCGACGGGCACCTGGTCATTAACCCTCTTACTTGTGACCCTAGGGGTCACGCCATTGCGACAGTGGCTGGACTGGCCCGAGCTTATTCGCGTCCGCAGGCTCTTAGGACTCTGGGCATTTACCTATGCGGTCGTTCACCTGTTGGGCTTCTGGGCCTTTGAGCATGATTTTGTCTGGCTTGCCGTCTTGGGTGATAGCCTAAAACGGCCTTTTGTGACGGTCGGATTGTTGGCGTTTGTGCTGATGCTGCCGATGGCGATCACGTCCAACCGTTGGTCCATGCGACAACTGGGCAGTCGGTGGAAGACGATCCATCGTGCGATCTATTGGATTGCGGGACTATCCTGTCTGCATTTCTTCTTACATCGCGCCGGTAAGAATAATTTTGCCGATCCAGTATTCGCGCTGACGATCACCGTGGCGCTCTTATCACTACGACAACCTTGGCGTTACTGGCGCTCGCGTAGATAGCCTGGCACGCGCTCTGTCAGGATCAGATCTTCAAACTGTTCGCGTCGCCGGATGAGATGTGGTGTGCCGTGCAGATCGATTAATACCTCTGCCGCGCGGGGACGACTGTTGTAGTTCGAGCTCATGCTCATGCCATAGGCCCCCGCCGATAGAAGGGCCAAGAGATCTCCTTGAGCAAGCGCTAGGGATCTGTCTTTTGCAAGCCAGTCGCCGCTTTCACAGACAGGGCCGACAAGATCCCAGGTTAGCGTTGGGGTGTTGGCTGCCGGCGGTGAGACACGAATCACGCCGTGATACGCCTCATACAGCGCTGGCCGCATCAGGTCATTCATCGCTGCATCAATCACAGCAAAATTCTTTGCATCACTGGGTTTGAGAAGTTCCACCTGTGTCAGTAGCACCCCCGCATTGCCGACAATGGCCCGTCCGAATTCAAACAGCACCTCCGGACGCGCGATCCCCGCAGCCGATGCCCAGGCATCGATCCGATCAAAAAGGGCCGTCAGCATGGCCTGAGGGGAAGGCGGTTCTTCATTGGCATACCGAATTCCAAGCCCACCACCGAGATCGAGGTGATGAATCTCAATGCCATCGGCGCGCAGGGTATCGACGAGTGTCAGTACCCGATCTAACGAATCAAGAAAAGGGCCCAAGGATGTGATCTGTGATCCGATATGGCAGTCCACGCCAGCGATCTCAATACCGGGCAGGGTGCGTGCACGTTGGTAGACGGCCGGCGCCGTCGCCATCGAGATACCGAATTTATTTTCTTTGAGTCCAGTCGAGATATAGGGGTGCGTCTGTGCATCAATATCGGGATTCACGCGAAATGACACACGCGCAGTGACCCCAAGCGCGGTGGCGCAGGCCGACACCATATCAAGCTCAGCATCAGATTCAATGTTGATGCATTTGATATTTGCTGTCAGTGCTGCAGTGATCTCGGCGGGTTTTTTACCGACGCCTGAAAAGACTACTTTCGTAGGATCGCCGCCCGCTGCGAGCACACGCTGGAGTTCGCCGGCGGAAACAATATCAAAGCCAGCCCCCAGCGAGACCAAGAGCCGGATCACCGCCAGCGATGAGTTCGCTTTTAGGGCGTAACAGACGAGTCCTTGCCGCGAAGAAGCGGTCTGAGCAAAGGAAAGATAAGCGTCACGAATGGCGCGCTCAGAGTAGACGAAGGTGGGCGTGCCAAAGGCTTTGGCCACATCGGTTAACGCCAGCCCTTCACAGTGCAGCATGCCTTGTGCATTGGTCTGAAAGACAGAAGAAGAAGCGTAGTCAGCAGTCATGGCTAAAGCATTAGAGCAAGATTATTTTTTAGGAACCGGTGCAGACTCGGCATTGGGTGTAGTCTCAGGGCGATCGGTCTTTGCAGCAGGTGGCGCAGGAAACTGTGGCGTCGGCAGGGTTAAAGGCCCTTTCTGGCCGCAGCCCCCTAAAATAGCGACCGTCAAGAACGCGCCAAAAACTTTGATGCAGGGCGTTCTTGAGTTGTTTGACACAGACGAAGCCAATCGATTGTTCATGGGGTGAGAGTATGACTGAAACCGAGTTTTTAGACCGCGTCGCGAAGATCTGGCGTCAGATTGAGTCCCAGGTCGACGACTGGGTGGAACAGGCGGATGTCGATATCGAAAGCTTTCGCTCTGGGCCAGTGTTGGAACTTGAGTTTGAATCCGGTCGAAAAATTGTCATCAATGCGCAGGCACCAATGCAACAGGTCTGGCTCGCCTCTCCGCGAGGGGCTTTTCACTTCCAATGGAACGAGACGGCCTGGGTGGATACGCGATCCGGGGCAGATTTCTGGGCCGTGCTACAGGAACATGCAAGCCTTGAGGCGGGGGTCTCGCTACCCACGCCCTAGCGTTCTTTAGCGAAGCCCGACGCTCGCAATCCCGACCCCAGGGCGAGATTCCTGGGTGAAGTACTCGCCGTTGATATTGAGCACACCCGTTGGCATGACCCGCGCCTGTGGCGGCGCTTTCGCGAGTGCCGTTCGCATGTAGTCAATCCAGATTGGAAGTGCGAGACCGCCACCGGTCTCCCGGTCGCCGAGCTTCTTGGGCTGGTCATAGCCGACCCAGGCGACTGCGGCGATATTGCCGCCATAGCCTGCAAACCAGGCATCGTGAGAATCGTTTGTGGTACCGGTCTTACCGGCAAGGTCGCCGCGTCCGAGCTGAAGCGCGCGCGTGGCGGTTCCCGACTTTACGACTTCCTGGAGCAGGCTATCCAGAATGAAGACGTTACGTGGATCCATGACACGTTGTGCCTCTTGACCAGCACGAGTGGGATTTGCTTTTGCCAGCACCTTGCCCTTGAGATCGACAATCCGGTCAATCAGATAGGGATTCACACGGTAGCCGCCGTTCGCGAACACGGCATAACCCCCCGCCATCTGCCAGAGCGTGACAGACCCAGCACCAAGGGCCATGGTGAGGTACGGTGGATTCTTTTCTGGCTCAAAACCGAATCGGGTGATGTAGTCCTGCGCATAGCGGGGACCGATGCTGTGCAGGACTCGGATCGACACCATATTCTTAGATTTCGCGAGACCTGTTCGCAGCGACATGGGCCCTTCAAACTTTCCATCGTAGTTTTTCGGCTCCCAGGCCTGACCCCCGGTCTGACCCGCATCGAAACTCACGGGAGAGTCATTCACGATCGTGGCGGGTGAAAAACCGCGATTCAATGCAGCCGCATAGACAAAGGGCTTAAAGGCAGAGCCGGGCTGTCGCCAGGCTTGTGTCACGCGATTGAACTTGTTGCGGTTGAAATCAAATCCTCCCACCAGGGCCCGCACACCGCCTGTCTGTGTGGCGATAGACACAAAACCAGATTCGACTTCCGGCATCTGTACGATTTCGTAGTCGTTGTCATTGCGCTTCACGATCCGAACAACAGCCCCTTTTCGAAGGCGTTTTGCCGGCGCAGCCAGAGACGACAATCCAGGCGCTGCAAACTTCAGACCTTCTCCCGAAATTTCAATCCGTTGATTTCTCGGTCGGCGCACGACCACTTTGTCATCGCTGACGTCGGTCACAATTGCCGTAAGCAGATCGTCACTGTCCGGGCGCGCATCTAAGGCATCTTCAATGGCATCTTCAAACTCATCACGCGCATTAGGAAGATTGATAAACGCTTCTGGTCCCCGCCATCCTGATCGGCGATCAAATTCGAGAATCCCGGCACGGACTGCTCGGTGCGCGGCGCGTTGCTCATCCGCCAAGATCGTTGTGTAGACCGTGAGCCCTCGGGTATAGGCCTCTTCTTTGAACTGTTCAAAAACGAGCTGACGCGCCATCTCGGCAACATAAGGAGCTTTCACCGCAAAATCATCCCCGCGACCGATCACCGTAATTTTTTCACGCTTGGCTGCTTCTGCCTGTCGCGCACTGATCAGACCAAGCTTTTCCATTCGTCCCAACACATAGTGCTGACGAACGGTGGCACGACGCAGGTTTGATGCGGGGTTATAGGCAGAGGGGGCCTTCGGCAGACCCGCTAGCATGGCCGCTTCAGCGAGGTTGATCTGTGAGATTTCTTTACCAAAGTAAGTCTGCGACGCCGCCGCAAACCCATACGCGCGTTTTCCCAGATAGATCTGATTCAGGTAGAGCTCCAGGATCTGATTCTTCGTGAGCGTGCGCTCAATCTCCGAGGCGAGCAGCACTTCATAGATCTTTCGTGTGAAGGTCTTTTCAGACGAAAGATAAAAGTTTCTCGCTACTTGCATGGTGATGGTGCTCGCGCCTTGTGACCGGCTAGCAGAGAAGACGTTGGCCACCATGGCCCGGGCGATGCCCATGAAGTCAATGCCGCGATGCTGAAAGAAGGCATCGTCTTCTGCAGCAAGAATTGCCTGTACGAGATGCTTGGGGACGTCAGGGAGCCGCACCAGGCTACGACGCTCTTCGCCGAACTCGCCAATCAATACGCCGTCTGCCGTCATGATCCGCAGCGGCATCTTGGGCTGATAGTCCGCTACGGATGTGATCGGGGGAAGTCGTGGCGTTGCGAGGGCGATCACCAGCAGGGCGACCGCAATGGCAGCGACGAGTCCAGATAGGGCGAGACCGCCCCAACGAAGAAGCTTTGGCATGGGTGAGAGTTTATCGCCTGATAGACTCCCTTCCATGCAAAACATTGTTTTTGTTGGCCTGATGGGGGCTGGAAAAACGACCGTCGGCCGGCGGCTGGCGAAGCGTCACGGACTGCCCTTTCTAGACACGGACCATGAGCTAGAGCGCCGGTGTGGCGCGCCCATTCCCACGATCTTTGACCTCGAAGGCGAGGAGGGCTTCCGCCGCCGTGAGGCGAAGGTGATTGCGGAAGTGATGCAGGGCCAGGGACAGGTGGTCACGACCGGGGGTGGCGCGGTGCTGCTTCCCGAGAATCGTGAGGCGATCAAAAAAGGGTTTGTGATCTATCTGGATGCCGATCCAGAGCAGCTATGGATGCGCCTGCGCAATGACACTCACCGGCCGTTGCTGACACAATCGCCAGATCCGCGGGCCACGCTGCTAAGCCTTCATGAGCGTCGTGATCCGTTGTATCGAGAAGTGGCCAGTTTGATTGTGCCAACGACACGGGCATCCATCTCCGTGGTGATGCGGGCAATTGAGCAGGGCTTACAGGAAGCAGGAATACTTCGACCATGAAAACGTTACAAGTTGCACTGGGGGATCGTAGCTATCCGATCTGGATCGGCCAGGGCACGATTCGACATTCGGAGCTATGGCAGAAGGCACTCGCCAAAGGCCGCGTTGCTATCGTGACAAACGATATCGTTGGGCCGCTTTATGCAGAGAAGGTCGCAACGGCTATTCGAGAGACTGGAAGAGAGGTCATTCAGATCACATTGCCGGACGGTGAGCAGCACAAAGACTGGCAGCATCTGAATCTGATTTTTGATCAGCTCATGGCCCATCGGTTTGAGCGTGGTGAGACGCTTGTTGCACTCGGCGGCGGCGTGATTGGGGATATGGCAGGATTTGCGGCGGCCTGCTATCAGCGTGGCATGCGGTTTGTGCAGATTCCCACCACGTTGTTATCGCAGGTGGACTCCTCAGTCGGCGGTAAGACCGCGATCAATCATCCGCAGGGGAAGAACATGATTGGTGCGTTTTATCAGCCTGCGGCAGTGCTGATTGATCTTGACATGCTCGAGACGCTGCCTGAGCGCGAAATGAGCGCCGGGCTTGCGGAAGTCATTAAGTATGGCTGCATCATGGATGCGGAATTTTTCACCTGGCTTGAGACGCATGTCGATGCGCTCCGCGCCCGTGACCCCGAGGCCTTACTCACAGCAATTTATCGTTCATGTGAACTCAAGGCGCAGGTGGTTGCTCAGGATGAGCGCGAGGCAGGTCTTCGCGAGATTCTCAATTTTGGTCACACCTTTGGTCACGCGATTGAAGTGGGATATGGCTACGGCAAGTGGCTTCACGGCGAAGCCGTGGGCTGTGGCATGGTCATGGCGGCGCATTTGTCGAATCAGCTTGGTGCGATCGCGGAGAAAGATGTCAGTCGCATCAAGACGCTTGTGATGCGGGCTGGTCTTCCCACTACAGCACCGAACTGGCCGGCAGATGACTATCTCGCCTGGATGGCGCATGACAAGAAGGCCAAGGCCGGAAAAATTCGATATGTGGTGCTGCGCAACATTGGCGCCGCAACAACACAGGTCGTGGATGACGCCCCCGTGAGGGATGTGATTCAAAAATCGATTGCGTGAATCCCCTTCTCAGGCGCATGATTTAATCCCCTGCGTCTAGAAGGCATCCATGGCAAGACAAGCTCGAGATGCACGTCCCGGAAGAACCTATCACCTGGTTCAGCGAGGACACGATCGCGCCGAGATTTTTCGAGATGACCAGGATCGCAAGGCCTATCTCGAATCATTTCTTCAGGCGGCTATTGGTTTTGGTCTTAAGGTCCATGCCTACGCTTTGCTCAAATCCGAAGCCCACTGGCTAGTCACCCCGCAGCGGGCGGACGCGATGGCCGATGTCGTTCAGCAGGTTGGCCGAAGCTATGTGCGGCGGTTTAACTCCCGCTGGGCCCGTCAAGGCACCCTCTGGGAAGGGCGCTATCGGGCCTATTGGATTGATGAGCCGAATTTTGGGCTGATGGTTCAACGGGCCATCGAATGGATGCCGGTGGTGGAGCAGCTCTGCCAACGGCCCATCGAGTGGCGTTGGACAAGCTTTCATGTCCACACCGGTAGCGATGTCGAACCTAGGCTCTCTCCCTTGCCGAGCTACTGGGCCCTCGGGAATACGCCGTTTGAACGCGAGGCCCGTTATCCGCCGATCGTTGAGCAGCCACTGACCGACCTGGCCTGGCAGTCCATTCGCAAGGGCATCTCAAGTGGTCGACCGTGGGCGACTGAAGAGACGATGGCGAGCCTTCCTGCGGACGAGCGGGCCCGTTGGGCACGCAGACCCAGGGGTCGTCCGGCCAAGAATCACTCACCAGAATGATATGTCACCAATTTAATAAGCACCACAATGGAACATCTCATTATTAATGTTCCGACCCTATTTAATAATCATTAAAATCAAGGCTTCCGGGCAGTTTTTATATTGAACCAAAGCGCGGGTAGAGGCTATAGTTCCCAGCCCTATTCCTTTTTTATTGCCGCGCACCATGATTCCTGCCCAAGGCTTATACGACCCCCGAAATGAACACGACGCCTGCGGGGTCGGGTTCGTCGCCCATATCAAGGGTCAAAAATCGAACGACATCATTGCCCAGGGCTTACTGATTCTGCGCAATCTCGATCATCGCGGCGCGGTGGGCGCGGATCCCTTGATGGGAGACGGTGCCGGCATCTTGATTCAGATCCCCGATGCCTTCTTCCGCGAAGAGATGGCGAAGCAGGGCATTACGCTGCCACCGCCGGGTGAATATGGCGTTGGCAATATCTTTCTGCCGAAAGAAAGCGCATCGCGTCTGGCCTGTGAACAGGAACTCGAGCGCGCTGTAAGAGCCGAAGGTCAGGTGGTGCTCGGCTGGCGGGACGTTCCCACGAATCGCGAGATGCCCATGTCCCCGCGCGTGCGCTCGAAAGAGCCGGTCATGCGTCAGATTTTTATCGGGCGTGGCGCAGATGTGATCGTCCAAGATGCGCTTGAGCGCAAACTCTATGTCATTCGAAAGACTGCATCGAGTGCGATTCAGCGGTTAAAGCTCAAGCACAGCAAAGAGTATTACGTGCCGAGTATGTCGAGCCGCACGATTGTCTATAAAGGACTGTTGCTCGCCGATCAGGTCGGTGACTACTACCTGGACCTAAAAGATCCCCGCTGCACGTCTGCGCTTGCACTCGTGCACCAGCGTTTATCGACCAACACATTCCCACGTTGGTCGCTTGCGCACCCTTATCGTATGGTCGCGCACAACGGTGAGATCAATACCGTGAAAGGCAACTACAACTGGATGCGCGCGCGCGAAGGTGTGATGTCTTCTCCGGTTCTGGGCAATGATCTACAAAAGCTCTATCCCATTAGCTTTGCCAATCAGTCAGACACTGCAACGTTCGATAACTGTATCGAGCTCTTAGTTGCGGCGGGCTATCCTCTGGCGCAGGCGGCGATGATGATGATTCCCGAGCCGTGGGAGCAGCACACGACCATGGATGAAGGCCGAAAGGCGGTCTATGAATACCACGCCGCCATGCTCGAGCCGTGGGATGGTCCAGCATCCATTGTGTTTACCGACGGACGTCAGATTGGTGCAACGCTTGACCGCAATGGACTGCGTCCGTCGCGTTACTGCATCACCGATGATGACCTGGTGATCATGGCATCCGAGTCCGGAGTGCTGCCGGTGCCCGAGAGCAAGATCGTTCGCAAGTGGCGCCTGCAGCCCGGCAAGATGTTCCTGATCGACCTTGAAGAAGGCCGCATGATTGACGACGATGAGCTCAAGGCCTCGCTCGCCAAGGCACGACCCTACAAGCAGTGGATCGAGAACCTTCGGATTCGTCTCGAATCGCTCGAGTCACCCAAGAAAGATGCCCTGATTCCGTCGTCAGATATTCCGCTGCTCGATCGTCAACAGGCGTTTGGATTCACCCAGGAAGACATTAAGTTTCTGATGGCGCCGATGGCGGCGAATGGCGAAGAGGCCATTGGCTCAATGGGTAATGACTCACCGTTGGCGGTGCTTTCGGATCGCAACAAGCCGATCTATAACTACTTCAAGCAGCTCTTTGCGCAGGTCACCAATCCACCAATCGATCCGATTCGCGAAGCAATCGTCATGTCGCTGGTGTCGTTTATTGGCCCGCGTCCGAACTTGCTGGATATCAATCAGGTGAATCCGCCGCTGCGACTCGAAGTGAGCCAGCCAATTCTGGATTTTGCGGATATGGCCCGCCTGCGGGAGATCGAGGCGCATACCCAAGGTAAGTTCAAGAGCTATGTGCTCGACATTACCTACCCGTTGGCCTGGGGTCCGGAGGGCGTCGAGGCGAAACTTGCATCGCTCTGTGCGGAGGCGACGGATGCCATCAAGTCAGGCAAGAACATCCTGATTGTGAGTGACCGTGCAGTTAGCGCAACACAGGTCGCGGTCCCAGCGCTCTTGGCACTCTCCGCGCTTCACCAGCATCTGGTCCGCGAAGGTATGCGGACCATGGCCGGTCTCGTGGTGGAGACGGGTTCCGCCCGCGAGGTTCATCACTTTGCGCTGCTCGCAGGCTACGGGGCCGAAGCCGTGCACCCCTATCTGGCCATGGAGACGCTCGTGTCCATGCACAAAGATCTGCCGGGCGATCTGTCGGCAGACAAGGCGATCTACAACTACATCAAAGCGATTGGCAAGGGCCTCTCGAAGATCATGTCCAAGATGGGCATCAGCACCTACATGTCGTACTGTGGTGCCGCGATCTTCGAAGCGATAGGCATTAACAAAGAGACGATCGATAAGTATTTCACCGACACACCAAGTCAGGTGGAAGGCATCGGTGTATTTGAGATTGCGGAAGAAGCGATTCGCACGCATCGTATTGCATTCAGTCAGGACCCCGTGCTGGCAGACATGTTGGATACCGGCGGTGAATACGCCTGGCGAACACGTGGTGAGGCGCACATGTGGACGCCTGATGCGATTGCTAAGCTGCAGCACTCGACCCGTGCGAATAACTGGAATTCTTACAAGGAATACGCCCAGATCATTAACGATCAGAGCAAGCGTCACATGACGCTGCGGGGCCTGTTTGAGTTTAAGGTCGATCCGTCTAAAGCGATTCCTTTGGATGATGTTGAGCCGGCCAAAGAAATTGTGAAGCGTTTTGCCACCGGGGCGATGTCGCTGGGATCTATCTCAACGGAAGCCCACACGACGCTGGCCATTGCCATGAACCGTATTGGCGGCAAGAGCAATACCGGTGAAGGTGGAGAAGACGCGGCCCGTTATCGCAACGAACTTAAGGGTATCCCTATCGCCCAAGGCACGAATGTCTCCGATGTGATCGGCAAAGACGTTGTCGAAGTCGACTACACCCTGAGCGAAGGCGACTCACTGCGCTCGAAGATTAAGCAGGTTGCCTCCGGTCGGTTCGGTGTCACGGCGGAATACCTGGTGTCGGCCGATCAGATTCAGATCAAGATGGCGCAGGGCGCCAAGCCCGGTGAAGGCGGACAGCTTCCCGGTGGCAAAGTCTCCGAGTACATCGGTAAGCTGCGCCACTCGGTACCGGGCGTGGGTTTGATTTCACCGCCGCCGCATCACGACATTTATTCGATCGAGGATTTGGCTGAGTTGATTCATGATTTGAAAAATGCCAACACCAAAGCGCGCATCAACGTGAAGCTCGTGTCTGAGGTCGGCGTGGGTACGGTGGCAGCGGGTGTGGCCAAGGCCAAGAGCGATCACCTGGTGATTGCGGGTCATGACGGTGGCACCGGCGCATCGCCCTGGTCGTCGATCAAACACGCGGGCACGCCCTGGGAAATCGGTCTTGCTGAGACGCAGCAGACCCTGGTGTTGAATGGTCT
>CAYPCG010000021.1:0-25423 GCA_964409175.1 uncultured Burkholderiaceae bacterium | reverse complement strand
TGGTGAGTTTTTGTACCTTTGAGTTGAGGCATCACATCTCTCCTTTAGTTAAACATTGCAACAGGGTTGCACCGGTGCCGATTCCCTGGGCGGCATGCCCTAAATGGGACACCCCTGTGAAATCGAACGAACCCAGTCTAGGACCGGGATTTAGAAAAGTCCAATTGAAAGTTTCTTATTGATTGATAAGGTTAATCAATTAGACGTCTAGGACAGTTTATAGACAAATCAGATTTCTCGCGTCCGCGGGACGGGACCTAAAATGGCTGGTATGCAGATCCCCTCCATTCGTCAGACAAGGCGACTTCTGGCGCAACGCAAGCTTTCCGCCCGTGAGCTATTGCAGGCCCATTCCGCTAGGGTCGCTTCTCTCAACCCAACGCTCAATGCGATTCCCACCCTTTGCTTGGATAGGGCCGACGCTGAGGCGAAGTCGATCGACAAGGTCTTATCCGGACAGGTTTCCCGGCAACGACTCGGACCACTGACCGCCCAGCCCTACGCTGCAAAGGACATGTTCGATACCGAAGGGGTTCGCACCACCTACGGCAGTCCCATATTTTCTGATCGCATCCCGGAAAAGGATGCCGAGATCGTCAAAAGAATTCGCCATGCAGGGGCCGTGCTGATCGGCAAGTCCAACACCCCCGAATTCGCAGCGGGCTCTCAGACCTTCAACACTGTCTTTGGGGCTACGAAAAACCCCTGGGATCACACGAAGACCTGCGGCGGCTCAACAGGCGGCGGTGCGGTCGCCCTTGCCACGGGCATGGTGACGGTCGCTGATGGCTCTGACCTGGCGGCCTCGCTTCGCAACCCGGCCAACTTTTGTCATGTGGTGGGTCTTCGCCCCTCAAGCCATCTCGAACCACGGCTGCAGACAGGTCTTAATCCGTTCAACACGCTGTCGATGGTGGGCCCAATGGCCCGAACCGTGGATGACCTGCGCGAAATCTTCCTCGCGATCTTTGATCCCAATGGCTGCGCACCCGATCGCTCATTGTCTGACTGGGTCTGGATTCGCGACGCGCAGGCCAAGACACAACCCCGTTGGCGTGGGCGCAAGAAACTGCGCATTGGCTGGGCACCCACATGGGGCGGGCTTCCCATTGACAATCAGGTCGCAGAGGTGATGGCAACAATCGGAAGCCACTTGGCGGGCCATCAGATCGAACTCATCGAGGCATTCCCGACCCTGCCTGATTTCCGATCTGCATTTCTGAGCCTACGAGGTGAGTACTTTGTTGCCGAGTTCAATGAGCTACTCCAGCATCACCGTGACCGGTTAAAAGACACCGTGATCTGGAACATCGAGCAGGGTCTTGCGCTAAAAACGGCCGAGCTTGTTCGCGCGCAAAAGATTCGGCACCTCACGCGACAGCGGTTAGAGCAGTTCATGAGCCTCCATCAGCTCGATGCCATCGCAGGGCCGTGTAATCAGGTGCTTCCCTTCGATGTCAACACGCCCTACATCAGCGAGATCAACGGCGTCCCTTTGGAGACCTACATTGACTGGCTAGCCTCGAACTTTATGGTCACTGTCGCTGGTCTGCCAGCGCTATCGCTTCCAGCGGGATTTGCGCGAGATCTCGGGACCGGATGCGATCTTCCTGTTGGCCTCCAACTGATCGGGCGTTGGTCTGAAGATCTTCATCTAATGGCGGTTGCCGAGCACCTTGAATCTGCACTCAGCGGCATCAGTCGACGATCCCCACCAGTGTCATGAACGATTTGTTCGCCACGCCATCCGAGTGAGTCTCTCCTATGCCAAACCCCATGAAGAACCCGCAGCGTCTCGCTAACCTGAGAAAAGACTATGCCCAGGCATCGCTCGATCTACCGGATGTTGATGCCAATCCTATTCTCCAGTTTGAGCGCTGGTTTCAAGAGGCGATTGATGCCGAAGTGCTTGAACCCAATGCAATGACGCTCTGTACGATTGACCCCGACGGTCGACCCTCGGCCCGAATCGTCCTGATTAAGGGAATCGATCAGCGAGGCCTAACATTCTTCACTAACTATCTCAGTCGTAAAGGCAAGGCACTCGAGCGGCACCCGCAGGCATCTGTTGTGTTCTTCTGGCCGGAGCTCGAACGTCAGGTCCGCATCGAGGGACGTGTTGAGAAGGTCGCCGCAGAGGAATCCGACGAATATTTCCAATCACGCCCCATCGGTAGCAAGCTCGGTGCATGGGCATCCCCGCAGAGCGAAGTGATTCCAAACCGTGAATGGCTGGAACTCAGACAGAAAAATCTCGAATCAACTTTTCCCGCTGAATCATCGGTAGAACCCCCTCGCCCAGAGCACTGGGGAGGGTACCGATTGATGCCCGATCGATTTGAATTCTGGCAAGGGCGTCGATCGCGACTGCATGATCGACTGCACTATCAACGTCAAGGCCGCCTCGACAGCAGCCCTGCCGAATGGACTATTGAGCGATTAGCGCCTTAAATTCTTTTTCTGCCTTCGTGACTTTCGGCGCCACCACCATGGCGCAGTAGCCCTGGTTTGGATGCAGATTGAAATAGTTGTCGTGCAGTTCCTCTGCAGGCCAGAACACCAGGTCTACCGGACGCGTTGCTGATGCAGACAAATCATCTGCCCCAGGACCCGACGCATCCACTAGCGCCGTGACGGCGGGCTCAGCCCGTTTGCGGGGCGTTAGCCGCTCGACCAGTTCGGGCGGACAACGGGCAGGGTCCACCGCACGATGAGCCATGAGATCAATCGCAAGCCCCGCAAGCTGCATCTGCTCAGAGGTCGTTGCAAAAATGATGGACCGATATTGCGGTCCAACATCATCTCCCTGACGATTAAGGGTAGTGGGGTCATGAATGCCGAAAAATACGTCCAGCAGGTCTAGGTAGCGGACCTGCGTGGGATCAAAGTCGATACGCACCACCTCGGCATGACCGGTCGTTTTTGTGCAGACCGCCTCATAACTCGGCGCTGCAACGTGCCCGCCCATGTACCCCGATTTCACACGAACAACCCCTTTGATCTTTTGATAGACCGCCTCTACACACCAGAAGCATCCACCACCAAATACTGCTGACTCCAACCGGTTTGTCATTCAGAACTCCTTACAAGATAACGGGATGCCCAGGCCAGACCGGACTCGGTCTCACCCACAGGCCGATACTCACATCCAACGAATCCCGGATAGCCCAAGGCATCAATCCATTCCAATAAATAGTGAATATTGAGCTCGCCGCGATCAGGCTCTTGTCGTGCTGGCACAGAGGCAATCTGGATATGCCCAATCCGCTCGATGAAGTGCGAGAGCCTGCGCGAAAGATCGCCCTGAAGAATCTGCAGATGATAAAGATCTGCCTGGATCTTAAGATTGGGGCGACCGACCTGCTCCAGAATACCGGCGGCCTGCTCGATGGACGTCAGAAAATATCCAGGCATGTCACGACCGTTGATGGGTTCAATCATCAAGGTGATGCGTTCACGGTGTGCCTGATCGCAGGCCCATGCGAGGTTTTCCACTAAACGGTCATGCTGGCTTGCGACTGCGGTGTTCGGATCGACAAGGCCGCTCATCACATGAATTCGTGCACAGTCAAATGCGACGGCGGTTTCAATGGCCAGAAGCACCGACTGACGGAACCGCATCTCTTGGCCCGCCCGACAGCCCAGACCCCGCTCGCCCTTTTCCCAGTCGCCGCAAGGTGCATTGATTAGCCCCATCGTCAGGCCGTGTCGGGTCAATAGTTCTGCGATCACTTCTTTGGGATCGTCATAAGGGAATAGACACTCCACCGCCTCAAAGCCAGCCCGACGGGCGGCCCCAAACCGTTCCAGGAATGGAACTTCCGTGAATAGAAAACTCAGGTTGGCCGACAGGCGTGGCATCGCTTATTCCAATCTCTGCAAAGGTCTGCACGGATTATAGAAACCAAATCGAGTGATTTCCCTTATCCTTGGCGTCCTGATCCGATCCACCCTAGGCCTATCGGCCAAAAAAGCCTGTATTGAACGCCTGATGATGAACCGACTCCTTCGATTTTTCGTGATCCCATTCGCGGTCGCCCTCACCGGCCTGTCCTCCGTCGCCGTCTTTGCCCAGACTAATGGTCAACCCAGCGGCCAACCCGTCAGCCCCCTCATTACACCTGCCGCACTCAAGCAACTCATTGAACGCAAGGCGGTCCGCGTCTTGGATATTCGAGAGCTCCTACAGAACGACGACAAGACCCCAAATTACGCCGCAGGCCATATTCCGGGCGCAGTCGCAGCACCCTACTCCGACATCCGCGGTAACGAGGATAACCCTGGAGCGGTGATTAGCGATGAGGACCTCTCTGGGCTACTGAGCAAGTGGGGCATTCAACGTGACACTTATGTCGTCATCGCCCCCACGGGATCCGATGGCAGTGATTTTGGTGGTGCAGCGCGTTTTTACTGGACGTTAAAGCTTGCCGGGATCCCCCGAGTGTCGATTCTCGAAGGCGGTCTCGGTGCCTGGGGCGCAGCAGGATACCCGCAGGAGACCAGCACACCCGAGATCAAACCAACCGGGATTAGAGTCAAACTCGACAAGTCACAGATTGTGACGACAGAGCAAGTCGCCCATCTGATCAAGCAACGCACCAGCGGCGCAAAACGTCTTGTCCTGAGTGACTCCCGAAATGAAGACTACTTCAAAGGCACCGAAAAACATTCGGCCCAGGCCCGCGCAGGGACGCTTCCCGGTGCTCAGAACTTTGACCACGAGGAATGGTTTCAGCTCAACACGGGCAAGCTCTTGCCTAAGGCACAACTAGAAAAGCTGGCCAAAGAGGCAGGACTACTCACCAATGACGAGGTCATTACGTTCTGCAATACCGGTCACTGGAGTGCGACAACCTGGTTTGTCTTAAGTGAGATGCTTGGCCAGAAAAATGTCCGCCTGTATCCAGAATCCGTAATCAGCTGGTCGAAGACCAAATACCCCATGGACAATGAACCAAAGCGCTCGAAGGTCTTACTAGACCAGCTGCGTCAGGCCGTCGCTAATCTTCGCAGCTAAATGAACCGACTTCTTCTCAGCCTGCCTGCGCTCGCAGGCGTGCTGTTCGTGACCTGGTACGCAGGTCTACGATCGGGTTTTCTTCTCACACTCGGGCTTGGTTTTGGCGCCGCCCTCAGCGGTGCCAAGTTTGGTTTCACCACCGGCTGGCGTAATCTCATCGTCCAAAAGGATCCCTGGGGGATGGTGGCCCAGATGGTTCTGTTGGCGCTCTGTAGCCTCTTAGCCTTTCCTTTATTGCAGTCGAATCCAGACGAGATCGTCGGTGCCGTATCGCCGATTACCTGGGCGTTACTCCTTGGGGCTGTCCTGTTTGGATTTGCCATGCAGCTTGCCGATGGCTGTGGTTCAGGAACGCTCTATAAGGCAGGATCAGCATCGCCGATCTCATGGGCCGTCCTGCCTGCGTTCGTTGCTGGAAGTTTCGTTGGGGCCTCGCATCAGCCCGGCTGGGAGTCGCTTGGCGGCCCGCTTCACCAACCAGGATCGGCACTATCCGCATCCGCGATTGATCTGTTATCGACCTTCGGCTTATCCAATGCGTTACTACTCACGCTTCTTGGATGTCTTGTGATTGCCGCACTCAGCATTTTCTACAGCCGCCAACACCACGCAACGCATGGACGCCCGCTTCCAAAAGTACCCCCACGCTGGCTATGGGGAGCGCTCTTTATTGCCCTGCTCTACGCGGCACACTTGGTGATTGCCGGTCAGCCGTGGGGGATCGTCTATGGACTTGGGCTCTGGGGTGCAAAACTGGTCACTGCCGTTGGCGTCGATCTCTCACAAAATGCATTCTGGGGGACTGCGCCCCATGCCAGCCGAATCGTTGAGCCAGTGCTTTGGGACATGACGTCCGTCACGAATATCGGGCTGCTCTACGGCGCACTAATGGCCAGTCGATGGAATTTCAAGGCCTCCAGTGCGACACCCTTGCCGGGCCCTGGACAGTTTGCAGTCAGTATCCTGGCTGGGCTGCTGATGGGGTACGCCTCACGCATGGCCTATGGCTGTAATGTCGGCGCTTATCTCGGGGGCATTGCCTCCGCAAGCCTTCATGGGTGGATCTGGCTCGTATTTGCGTTCGTTGGATCGATCGTTGGCGTCCGCGCACGTCAGAAAGTGGGGCTCGGATGAGCCGTGGAATTCTCGCCTTCTGGATCGGTCTGATCGCCCTCGTCCTGATCGACTTTCATCTGTTAGCACACCCGCGTGTGGAGCCTGCGCCGTTTGCGCTCGGCAGTGGCGCAGCACCCACCGGTGGGCACTGTTCTGGAAAGTGAACCATCAATCATGAGCGGACCTCCAAGCGCGATGGACAGCAGACCAATCTCTTGCCCGTTATGCACACCCGATTCAGTGGCGACGCTCTGGTCAGACGATCACTTTCGATTGGTCAAAGTCGTTGATCCCCACCTTCCCGGTTTCGTAAGACTAATCAGTCAGCAGCATGTCGCCGAGATGTCAGACTTATCCGCGACAGCCCAGCGTCAGATGTTTCGGCTCTTGGTCGCGATCGAATCCGCCATGCGCGTCAATCTCTCGCCAGATAAAGTCAATGTCGCAAGCCTAGGCAATCAGGTACCACATCTGCATTGGCATATCATTCCAAGATGGAAAGACGATCTATATTTTCCAGATTCGATCTGGTCCGCACCCAAGCGGTCACCAGCAGCATCGTCAGCAGTGACGGTTGTAGAAGTCGAACGTCTCGCACGTGCGGAGACCTTCTGGAAGTCAGTTCCCGAGATCTGCGCAGCAATTCGCTAGTCGCCTCGCGCTCAAACCCCTCGATCCTCGCAAGGGCCCACGGATGAGACCAATTGATCAGCGCGCCGTTGCGGGACTATTTGCCCTCGGGGGAACGCTGTTTTTATTTCTCTTGCCACTGATCGCGCTGCACCAGTTCTTCATTTCAGACTACGCCGACCAGGGCATGAGCGGGGTTGCGGTCGTGCTGATCATCGCAGTCGCTGGTTCGGTGTTCTTAGGTGTTTGGTTTTTTTGGAAGGCGATGCAACATCTACTCGCCCACAGCCGAGCCGTCGTTGACGCTCGCCGCCGCACGCCGTAGTCGATCCGAGACGGCCTCCCACGCCGTTGTCTGAGGTGGCTGTGCAATGAAGAGTTCATCCACCCCCATCCGATCGAGGTCGTTCATGGTGGCATACAACTCGTGGGCATACCGGTCTGCGTCATCGGGCATGTTTCGCACGATCAGGCGTGGATTCTCGCTGCAGTCATCAAGACGCTGGCCGACGAAAGGCATCAGACCTAGCCTTCGGCTAGGCTGCTGTTGTAAGCGCGTTGTCACTAACGAGGCAAACACCTCCGGCGCCACCAGATGGACCTTCGCACGGGGTGCATAGTGTGACGCCAGACTGCCTGATACCCGCGGTACCGTCGACGCTGAGACATTACCCTCGTGCGTCGATATGTCCACCGTTGATGCGAGAGCGGCCTCAATCGCGGTGCGTGACAAACCACCAGGCCTTAAGATGCGCGGCACCTCTCCTGATAGGTCAATGATCGTTGACTCGACACCCACCTGACATGCTCCGCCATCAAGCACCATATCTTGTTCGTCAAGAAATGGCCCCAGCCCGAGGATCACATCGATCGCTCGCGTTGGACTCACGCCACCAAAGCGATTTGCCGAAGGCGCTGCAATAACACCCGATCCTTGCTGTGAAAATTGTTTTAAAAGCGCTAACGCTACCGGATGCCCTGGGATACGAACTCCCACCGTATCCTGACCGCCCGTCACAGCATCTGGCACAACAGGCGCACGCTTCAGAATGAGGGTCATCGGTCCCGGCCAGAACGCCTTCGCTAATTGATCCGCGGACTGCGGCCAGTTTGCGGCGAGCGTTTTTGCCTGCCGCTCCGAGGCGACATGAAGAATTAACGGATGATCCGCGGGGCGTCCTTTGGCCTGAAAGATCCGCATGACCGCTGGCACAGAGAGTCCGTCAGCACCCAGGCCATAGACCGTCTCCGTTGGGAGCGCGACGAGTCGAC
This sequence comes from uncultured Burkholderiaceae bacterium, assembly GCA_964409175.1. GTDB lineage: Bacteria > Pseudomonadota > Gammaproteobacteria > Burkholderiales > Burkholderiaceae_A > Lacustribacter. Next base: position 17,385 of record CAYPCG010000021.1, on the reverse strand, counting down.
CTTGTGCAAGTACGCTCGCAGCCCGCGCAATCGACGCTTCCGATGCCGGGGTCGCGCTATTAAGCATCACTCAGTGCGCCACCGGTCTCAAGTCCGAGTAGCGATGCGACCTCTCTGCCCCGAGCGCGCGCCTCGTCAAGCGTGGCACCCAGACAGGTCACATGAGCCATCTTACGGCCAGGACGGGGATCCGATTTCCCGTAAAGATGTACCGTCGTCTGAGGAACACGTCGTACCGCATCCCAATCGGGTTCTATCGCCTGATCACTCCCTCGGAACCAGGCGTCCCCCAGGACATTGAGCATGACCGCAGGCGAGACAAGGTCAGGGTTCCCTAAGGGAAGTCCAGCACAGATTCGCGCTTGCTGCGAGAACTGACTGGTGACACATGCTTCGATCGAATAGTGTCCACTGTTATGGGGTCGAGGGGCCATCTCATTGGCCACCAGTCGACCACCCGACAGCACGAAAAACTCAACGCAGAGTACACCGACGTAATTTAAGGCATCGATAATCGCCCGCGCCGCCTCTTGGGCACGACGCTCAATCTCAGGGGCAATCCGTGCAGGCACCTGCGTCACCGCGAGAATTCCATGACAGTGGGTGTTCTCGCCAACCGGAAAAATACGAATCTCGCCCCGCGCATCTCTTGCGCAGATCACTGAAATTTCACGCTCCAAAGGCATGCGCTTTTCTAAGACACAGGCCACTGATCCCATCGCTAGCCAGGCGGCGCGTGCCGACGCCACATCATGAACGCTGGCCTGCCCCTTCCCGTCATAGCCCAGGCGGGCAGACTTCAGAATCCCCGGAAATAGCGTTGGCGAAAGATCATCAAATTCTTCCAGTCGCGTCAGTACCGCATGTGGTGCAACCTCGACACCTGTCGACGCAATAAATCGTTTCTCATCGATTCGATCCTGGGCGATTGCCACACTCGCCGCATCCGGCATGGTGACACCGGACTTCGCTAGAAAGCGCAGCGATTCCGCTGGTACGTTCTCAAACTCCGTCGTAAACACACGCGCATGGGTTGCGAGTTGACCCAGCGCGTCAAAATCAGAGTAGTCCGCAGCAATCACTAGGTCGGCAATCTGCGCAGACGGGCCCTTCGCATCGGGGTCTAAGACCGCCACTTTCAGATCGAGCGCATGCGCGGCCTGAATCAGCATTCGACCTAACTGACCACCCCCTAACAGCCCGATCATCAACGTCCTATTCGGGCTTAACACCGAGCGTGGCATTCATCGAGTGCGCCGCCTCAGTCTGCGCCAGTCGATAGGCACTGAGCCGCTGACGAAGCACAGCATCCGTTGCCGCCAAGGTTGCGATGAAGTGCAATGCTGCATTCGCTGCCCCTGCCTCACCAATCGCAAAAGTCGCCACAGGAATCCCCTTCGGCATCTGAACGATGGAATACAACGAGTCCTCACCACGCAGGTACTTTGAGGGGACGGGCACACCAAATACAGGAACTGTCGTCTTCGCCGCCAACATGCCCGGAAGATGGGCAGCACCCCCTGCACCGGCAATGATGCCGCGAAGTCCGCGCGCCTGCGCAGCCTCTGCATAGGCATACAACGTATCGGGCATGCGATGGGCTGAGACGACTCGGGCCTCATGCGGAATCCCAAATTGGTCAAGGATGGCAACGGCATGCCGCATGACATCCCAGTCTGACTGAGAACCCATCACCACCCCCACCACAGGAAGTCTCACCCCAGCAATTCGAAACAGCGCCTCGCGATACTTCTCCGCAGTCTTCTCAATCACTTCTGCAGGCAATGGCGGGGCCGGTGGCGTCTTACCCCAGTCTAAGGTCTCGAGATAGTCTCGGACGAACTGTTTATCAAAGCTTGGTGGGCTCATACCCTCTTGGTAGCCATCTCTTGGCCAGAACCGCGACGAGTCCGCTGTGAGCACCTCGTCCATGAGATGTAGGACACCGGCGTCATCAAGACCAAACTCAAACTTTGTATCGGCAATGATGATGCCCTGGGTGGCCGCATAGTCGCTCGCCTCTTGGTAGAGACAAATACTGATCTCACGAATTTTCTCCGCCAACGGAACACCAATCGTCTGGCAGACCTGATCGAAGCTAATGTTCTCATCGTGCAGGCCCATCTCCGCCTTATGCGCTGGCGTAAAAATAGGCTCAGGAAGCTTTGCCGCCTGCTTAAGCCCCTTCGGGAGGGTAATGCCGCAGACGGCGCCCGTCTCTTGATAATCTTTCCAGCCTGATCCAATCAGATAGCCACGCACCACGGCCTCAACGGGAATCGGTTTGAGCCGTTTCGCCACCACCGCACGTCCCCGCACCTGGTCGACTTCGGATTCATCAACCACTGACTCAGGGTCAATTCCCGTGAGATGGTTAGGAACGATATGACTGAGCCGCGAAAACCAGAAGTCCGACATGCGGTTGAGCACCACCCCTTTCTCGGGAATGGGCTCTCCCATAATCACATCAAAGGCGGACAGCCGGTCGGTCGCGATCATCAACAGCTTATCGTCACCCACAGCATAGATATCACGCACCTTACCCCTGGCAATCAAGGGCAAGGATCGAAGAGAAGACTGGAGCAGTGCTGACATTAATTGACCATCTGGGCCAGAGCCCCGGATTGATAACGACGCGCAATCTCATCTAAGGCAACCGCCTTGATCTTGCTCGCCTGACCTGCCGCACCGAACTGCTGGTAACGGTCCATACAAATCTTTTTCGCGGCGGCACGTGCAGGCTTTAGGAAGTCTCGCGGATCGAACTTCGAGGGATCCTCCGCCATCGTGCGGCGAATGGCTGCAGTCATCGCGAGACGAATATCGGTATCAATATTCACTTTGCGTACGCCGTACTTAATCGCCTCTTGAATCTCTTCGACCGGCACCCCGTAGGTCTCTTTGATCTGACCTCCGTACTTACGGATCTCTTGCAAAATATCTTGGGGAACCGATGAGGATCCGTGCATCACCAGATGGGTGTTAGGAATACGGCGGTTAATTTCTTTAATGCGATCAATCGCCAGGATATCGCCCGTGGGCTTACGCGTGAACTTATACGCACCGTGACTCGTCCCAATCGCAATCGCCAACGCATCAAGCTGCGTGCGCTTCACGAAATCTGCCGCCTGCTCTGGATCCGTCAAGAGCTGCTCACGGGTCATGGTGGAGTCCGTGCCGTGGCCGTCTTCCTTATCGCCCTTCATTGTCTCAAGCGACCCCAGGCAGCCCAGCTCACCCTCTACGGTCACCCCTGTCGCATGAGCCATCTCGACGACTGCCTTGGTGACCTGCACGTTATAGTCATAACTCGCGATCGTCTTGCCGTCGGCTTCCAGCGAGCCGTCCATCATGACGCTTGAAAATCCAAGTGCGATCGCCCCCTTACAGACATCTGGGCTCTGACCATGATCCTGGTGCATCACGATAGGGATATGGGGATAGGCCTCGATCGCTGCCTGAATCAGATGCTTTAGAAAGGGTTCGCCCGCATACTTCCGCGCGCCTGCAGAACCCTGCATGATCACGGGCGCATCCACCTCTGCGGCCGCCTCCATAATCGCCTGAACCTGCTCTAGGTTGTTCACGTTGAATGCGGGGATACCGTAGCCGTTTTCTGCGGCATGGTCCAAGAGCTGTCGCATCGATACTAAGGGCATAACTGTCTCCTTTTTTGTTTCGTCTTACAAATGCGTTACTGACTGGGTGACTTTTAATTGTGCTTTGGATCCGGAACGCGGCCGTGCCGTGACGCAGACAATCTTCATCGTGTTCGTGCCCCCGGATTGTCCAATCGGCTCGCCGATCGTGATCACCAGCAGATCGCCCTCGGACACAATGCCCTCATCGACCAGGCGCTGCTCTGCTTCCAATAACACCTCTTCGCGCTTGCGAGAGTTGTAATCGAATAACACCGGCGTCACATCGCGGTACAAGGCCATCCGACAACGACTGGCCTGCACGGGTGTCAGCGCATAAACCGGGACACCTGCATTCAGTCGCGACATCCAGAGCGCCGTAGATCCGGATTCCGTTAACGCGGCAATGGCCTTAACCGGCAGGTGACGCGCTGTGAACAGAGATGCCATCGCAATCGATTGATCCACACGGTCAAACCGCCGATTCAGAAAGTCTGTTTCTAAAGTGATCTGCGCAGCTTTTTCAGCTTCGAGACAGATACGATGCATGGCCGCCACGGTCTGAACGGGGTACTTTCCCGACGCAGTCTCTGCCGAGAGCATGACCGCATCGGATCCATCGATCACCGCATTGGCGACATCCGAGACCTCGGCCCGTGTCGGAACAGGTGACTGGATCATCGACTCCATCATCTGGGTCGCTGTAATCGTGACGCGGTTCGACTCACGCGCCATCCGAATCATTCGCTTCTGCAACGCGGGTACCGCAGCGTCGCCGACCTCGACCGCCAGATCTCCCCGAGCGACCATGATGGCATCAGACGCATCAATAATCTCTTGCAAGTTATCAATCGCCTCGACCCGCTCGATCTTCGCCACCGTCGCCGCATGCCCGCCTGCGCGACGCAACAGCTCGCGCGCCTGGAGCATATCTGCCGCATCTTTGGGAAAAGAGACTGCCAGAAAATCCGCCTGCAAGGCAGCGGCAATCGAGATGTCCGAGATGTCTTTCTCAGTCAACGCGGGGGCAGAGAGCCCACCACCAAGTCGATTAATCCCTTTGCGATCGGACAGCACACCACCTTCTAAGACGGTACAGACGATCGTCGTCGCAGTCACTGTATTGACCCGCATCGAGATCTGACCATCGTTTAGCAACAGGGTGTCTCCCGCCGCGACATCGCCGACCAGTTCTTTGTAATCCAGCCCAACGCGCTCTTGGTTACCAAGCGCACATTCAATATCAAAGGTAAAGGTCGCGCCGGGGACAAGGTCAACCTGACCACCGTCAAACTTACCCACCCGGATCTTCGGACCCTGCAGATCGACCAGAATGCCGATATCCAGCCCACGACGCTTGGCCTCGGCACGTACCAACTCAGCACGACTGCGATGGTCCTCTGCGGTGCCGTGAGAAAAATTCAATCGAACCACATTGACCCCGGCATCAATCAGACGCCCGATCATCTCGGGTGTGGATGACGCCGGACCCAGCGTCGCCACGATCTTCGTGGCGCGCGGCAGGCTCACTGTGGCTCCTTCGTGACCAGAGACATTATTTCGCCGCCATCAAGGCGATCGTGGTATCGAGCATGCGATTGGAGAAACCCCACTCGTTGTCGTACCAGGAGAGAATCTTGACCAGCTTTCCATCGGACGAGACACGCGTCTGCGTGGCATCAAAAATGCTGGAATGAGGGTTGTGGTTAAAGTCGATCGAGACCAACGGCGCGGTGTTGTACCCCAGCACTCCTTTTAACTCGCTCTCGCTGGCCTGTTTCAGAAAGGCATTGATCTCGTCAACAGTTGTTGCACGCTTGGCCGTAAAGGTCAGGTCTACCACCGAGACATTAATCGTCGGTACCCGCATCGCGAATCCATCAAGCTTGCCGTTGAGCTCTGGCAATACTAATCCGACTGCTGCAGCCGCACCTGTCTTCGTCGGAATCATCGACATCGTGGCGGAACGCGCACGACGAAGATCCTCGTGATAGACGTCGGTCAGCACTTGATCATTCGTGTAGGCATGAATGGTGGTCATTAATCCGGTTTCGATACCGATTTTTTCATGCAGCACTTTCGCCACCGGTGCAAGACAGTTGGTCGTACACGAGGCATTCGAGATCACCGTATGGCCTGCCTTGAGTACACCTTGGTTCACGCCATAAACGACCGTCGCATCGACATCCTTACCGCCAGGCGCCGAGATGATCACTTTCTTCGCGCCGCCTTTCAGGTGGGCAGAAGCTTTCTCTTTGCTCGTAAAAAATCCCGTGCACTCCAGAACAACGTCCACGCCAAGCTCCCCCCAAGGAAGCTCAGCAGGGTTGCGGTTTGCCAAGACCCGAATCCGATCGCCATTGACCACCATGTCTTGCCCTTCCACCGAAACGGTTCCCGGGAAACGACCATGCGCGGTGTCGTACTGAGTCAGATGAGCATTGGTGTTTGGGTCGCCAAGATCATTAATCGCAACGATCTGAATATCGTGTTTTTTGCCGCCCTCGTAATGGGCACGAAGCACATTGCGACCGATGCGGCCATATCCGTTAATAGCAACCTTAATTGTCATGCTCAGAATCTCCCAAGGGTTATTTCAATGAAGGATCGCTCTGACCGTGGCTACCAGCTGGTCAGAGGTAATTCCAAAGTGCTCAAACAATGCTGCTGCCGGTGCGGATTCCCCGTAGCGATCCAGACCGAGCACAGCATCTGGCTGATACTTCCACCAGAAATCAGTCACGCCTGCCTCGACGGCAACGCGCGGCACGCCGTCGGGAAGGACACTTGTCTTGTAGGCAGCGGTCTGCTGATCAAATACCGTCGTCGACGGTATCGACACCACCCGAACGCGAGTGCCTTCAGACTGCAGGACCTTTGCCGCCTGCATCGCTAATGCCACCTCTGAACCTGTTGCCATCAACACCACCTCGGGGTTGGCATCAGTGTGAAGGACATAGCCACCTTTGCGCACATCTTTGGCCATCTTCGCATGACAGATCTGTGGCGGCAGGTTCTGTCGCGAGAGCAGCAATGCGGTCGGCCCATCACGACGCTCCAGTCCAGCCTGCCATGCCACCGCCGTCTCGACGGCATCCGCAGGGCGCCAAACATGTAGATTCGGAATTAACCGAAGCGACGCGGGATGCTCAATCGGCTGATGGGTGGGACCATCTTCACCCAGTCCAATCGAGTCATGAGTAAAGACATGGACGACACGGATCTTCATGAGTGCGGCCATGCGTATCGCATTGCGGCTGTAGTCGGAAAACGTCAGAAACGTGCCACCGTAAGGGATAAACCCACCGTGTAACGCCAGACCGTTCATGACCGCAGCCATGCCGAACTCACGAACGCCATAATTAATATGAGCCCCTGGGGTGAGCTCGCCTTTCGCACTCACACGAAGCGATGCAACCCCCTTCCAATTGGTTAGGTTCGATCCCGTTAGATCTGCAGAGCCTCCCAGCAGTCCCGGTACTCGCGGACCCAGGTCATCAAGCACCATCTGCGATGCCTTACGGCTTGCGACCTGCGGGGCTTCCGACGCGAGTCGTGCGATCAGTGCCTGGGTCTTCTCAGCAAAGTCAGTGGGCAGATCGCCTTTCATGCGTCGGGTAAACTCCGCCGCCTCGTGCGGATGCGCCTTCGCATACTTGGCAAACAAGGCATCCCACTGGGACTGTCGCGCAGCGCCCTGACCGCGTGCATCCCACGCGGATTGAACATCTGAAGGAATCTCAAACGGTTCGTACGGCCAATCGATCGCCTGACGCGTCAGTGCGATCTCTTCCGAACCAAGCGCCTCGCCATGCGCCTTCGCAGTGCCCGCACGATTCGGCGATCCTTTACCAATTTCTGTCTTACAAATGATCATCGTGGGCGCGAATCGCCCCTGATGTCCATTGACCGACCAGTCACGCGCCTGGGCGACCGCCTTCGACACCGCCTTGGCGTCATGGCCATTGACCGGACCGATGACATGCCAGCCGTATGCCTCAAAGCGGCGACGCGTGTCATCTCTGAACCAGGCATCCACCTGTCCATCAATTGAAATACCGTTGTCGTCATAGAGCGCAATCAGCTTGGAGAGGCCCCAGACACCGGCCAGTGCGCAGGCTTCGTGAGAGACCCCTTCCATCAGGCAGCCATCTCCCAAGAAAACATACGTGTTGTGGTCGACGATCTCCAGACCGGGGCGATTAAACTCCGCCGCCAACAGACGCTCAGCGAGGGCGAGGCCCACCGCGTTTGAGATGCCCTGCCCGAGCGGACCCGTCGTCGTCTCCACACCAGGTGTCATTCCGTACTCCGGATGACCCGGTGTTTTCGAGTGCATCTGACGAAAGTTCTTCAGCTCGTCGATCGACAGGTCGTAGCCCGTCAGGTGCAACAGACTGTACAGCAGCATCGAGCCATGACCGTTTGACACCACAAATCGATCACGATCAGCCCAACTCGGATCGCTCGGGTTGTGCTTCAAATGCGACGACCAGAGCGCCGCGGCCATATCCGCCATGCCCATCGGCATTCCGGGATGACCTGAGTTCGCACGCTGTACCGCGTCCATCGAGAGGGCGCGGATCGCATTGGCCATTTGAGTAATCTGGGGGGAGAGTTCGGTCGCTTGGTATTGCATAGAGATTTGTCCGCTTATGAGATCAATCGGGAAGAAACACCCAACTTACTCTAGGGTTATTGATTCTTAAGTTAAAGTCACTATTCTTGATTCAACGCATAAGTCGTACTTAACAAAATCCCTAAAACCGGCGAAAACACGACACGCAGGCCCAGATCGGGGAAACTCTGATTTTAACCCCCAAACGAACCTGCAGACCCGCCCTTAGAACCGCCCTCAGCTCCGTTTTCAAGACCGACTCATGCAACCTCGCATCCATGCGCCGGGACTCGTCTCAGGGCCCCTCGATCTAGACCCCGACGCCAGTCATCACCTGTCCAAGGTGCTCCGTGTTCGGCCCGGGGAACCACTGACCCTTTTTGACGGCAAGGGCCACGAGGCGCAGGCAGTCGTGACGTCTGTGAATAAGGATCTCGTTCAAGTGATGGCGTCTGCGCCAGTGGCGATCAACCGCGAATCCCCAGTGGAGATCACCGTCGTGCAGTCGCTGTGCACCGGGGACAAAATGGACTGGGTCATTCAAAAAGCGACGGAGCTCGGCGCCGCAAGAATTGTTCCCTTATCAGCCCATCGAAGCGTGTTACGACTTGATGGAAGCCGCATGGAAAAGCGAGTCGCGCATTGGCGCGCCATCGCCGAATCCTCCACCGCACAATGCGGCAGAACCCGGCGGCCAGAGGTCACAGCAGTGCAGTCTTTTGCCGAGATGACCCAATGGTGGCGTGCTCAGCCAAAGCCGATCACGGGCTGGTGCCTGGATCCATTTGCATCGGTGTCCCTAGGCGATGCCGCGATTGACGGGCCGCTCGTGATTCTGGTCGGTCCAGAGGCAGGGTGGACGGATGAAGAGGAGGCGCAGGCCAAAGCCGCCGGTTTTACCAGTGTTCGATGCGGCCCCAGAATCCTGCGCACCGAGACCGCTGCTGCGGCCTTACTCGCTGCGGTTGCAGTGAAGCTCGGCGAGTTTTAGCGCAGCAGACCCAACCCCCCGATGAGCGCACCGGCTGCAATCAGCGCGACCGGCGTCACGCGAGTGAACCCACTGATCAAGCCTGTGATGACCACCAAGGCAAGAATCTTGATATCGCCAAACCAGGGCTCCGACAAAATCCAGGCCGTGGCCAGCATCAGACCAATCACCACGGGCGCGAGCCCCTCCCGAATCGCTCGCACCCAGGCAAGGTTCGCGCGACGATGACTGATTCGAAACACGGTCAGCGCCAATACCGCTGAGGGAAGCGCAACGCCAACGGTCGTCGCCATCGCGCCCCAGACTCCCGCAACCTGCCAGCCTAAGACGGTCACGATCAAGATATTCGGCCCGGGTGCTGACTGCGCAATCGCAAAGGCCGTCGTGAACTGCGCATCCGTCAACAAGGCCATCTCCACCACGAAATACTGGTGCATTGCTGGCGCAAGCGATAAGACTCCACCAGTCGCCAGAAGCGACAGCATCAAAAACTCAAGAAAGATGTCGCCCAGCACCCAGAGCGAAACCGATGGAACAATCCATTCAATCACGAGACTTCCTTGCAATCTGAAACCACCGGATCAGACAGGCCGGAAGCCCCAGCCCCAGAATAACGACCGCCAATGGCGCATGCAGAAAGCCTATCAGCACAAAAACTAATAGACCGAATATCCAGCCAATCCGGTAGCCCCCTTGCGTCTGGGCGAGTCGAAGACCAATCCCAATGATCAGTCCAACCGAGACGGCGGTCATGCCGCGAAGAATGCCCTGCGTCACCGCAAGCGCTGCGTAATACTGATAGACCGACGTCAGCGTCAACACGATAAGCATTGGAATCGTGATCATGCCGGCGACTGCAGCCAGTGAGCCCTTAAGGCCGCTGTAACGATCCCCGACCATCACCGCCATATTCATCACGTTCGGGCCGGGAAGCGCCTGGGCAATCGCCAGCGACTCCACGAACTCTTTCGGTGAGAGCCACTGCCGCTCATGCACAAGCGACCGCTCCACGACCGGAAGCACCCCACCAAAACCACGTAGGGCCATGCGATTAAAGGTCCAGAACAGATCCCAGTTGGACCGCGGGCCAGGCGCCCGCGAAGTTTCTTCAGCCGACTGCATCAAACGTCACAAGCCCTGCTGATTACTTTTTTGCATTCGCATCCAACACGGTGAGCGCGGTCATATTCACAATGCGACGCACTGTCGCAGACGAGGTCAGAATTGCAACGGAGCCTTTGCATCCCAGCAGAATTGGTCCGATCGCAATGCCATGACCCGCCGCAACCTTCAACAAGTTGTACGAAATGTTAGCCGCATCAATCGTCGGCAAGACCAAGAGGTTCGCTTCTCCGACCAGGGTTGAGCGCGGCATGATGGACTTGCGCAGCTCGGGATCAAGAGCGACATCACCATGCATCTCGCCGTCAATGTTCAGCTCGGGCCGACGCTCGCGGATCATGCCCAGCGCCTGCCGCATCTTCTCAGCGGACGCCGAATTACTTCCCCCAAAGTTCGAATGCGACAGCAGCGCAACGCGTGGCTCAAGGCCAATCCGTCGCATCTCATCAGCAGCCATGAGCGTGATCTCTGCAATCTGTTCTGCGGTGGGATCCGGATTCACGTGGGTATCCACCAGCGCGACCGATCGATTGGGCAGCATGAGCAGGTTCATCGCCGCGTAAGTATTGATCCCCGGCTGACGGCCAAGGATCTGATCGACGTAGTGCAGATGTAGTCCATGGCTGCCAAACGTACCGCAGACCATGCCATCGGCCTCACCGAAATGGATCATCATGGAACCAATCAACGTATGACGTCTGCGCATCTCAAGCTTGGCATACTGCTCCGTCACACCTTTACGCTCCATCATGCGATGGTAGGTCTCCCAGTAATGTCGGTATCGAGAATCGGACTCTGGGTTCACCACTTCGAAATCAACGCCGGGCCGAAGCCGTAGACCATACCGTTCAATACGCTGCTCCAAGACGGCAGGGCGTCCAATGAGAATAGGAATCGCAAGGTGCTCGTCTACCACGACCTGAACAGCACGCAGGACGCGCTCTTCTTCACCTTCTGCGTAGACGATACGACGCGGGGCTGCTCGCTTGGCTGCCGCGAAAATCGGCTTCATGAAGTTGCCAGAGTGATAGACAAATTCCTGTAACCGATCGACGTAGGCGTCAAAGTCTTGAATGGGACGAGTAGCGACACCACTCTCCATCGCGGCACGCGCCACCGCAGGCGCAATCTTCACGATCAGCCTAGGATCAAAAGGCTTCGGAATTAGGTACTCAGGGCCAAATGACAAACTGCCCGAACCATAGGCTGCTGAGACGACCTCACTTTGCTCAGCACGCGCAAGCTCGGCAACGGCATGAACCGCAGCAAGCTCCATCTCGCGCGTAATCGTTGTGGCCCCCGAATCGAGAGCGCCACGGAAAATGAAGGGGAAACACAAAACGTTATTGACCTGGTTCGGATAGTCCGTGCGCCCGGTGGCCACAATCGCATCGTCACGTACGGCCTTGACATCCTCGGGCAGGATCTCTGGATTAGGGTTGGCCAAGGCGAAAATCAATGGCTTTGCTGCCATCTTGGCCACCATGTCTTGCTTGAGCACACCGCCTGCTGAAAGTCCGAGAAACACATCAGCACCGTCAATCACCTCCGACAGCTTTCGGGCATTTGTCTTCTGCGCAAACCGCTCCTTTTCTGGATCCATTAACTCTTTGCGGCCTTCATAGACGACGCCCTCTAAGTCGGTCACCCAGATGTTTTCTTTCGGCAGCCCAAGATCCAACAACAGATCCAGGCAGGCGAGGGCTGCAGCCCCAGCGCCCGAGACCACCATCTTGATCTTCTTGATGTCTTTTCCAACGACCGTCAGCCCATTGACCAAGGCCGCACCTACCACGATCGCAGTGCCGTGCTGATCATCATGAAAGACCGGAATCTTCATGCGGTCGCGCAGCTTACGCTCAACATAGAAACAATCCGGTGCCTTGATATCCTCTAAGTTGATCCCGCCAAACGTGGGCTCTAAGGCGGCAATCACTTCGACCAGCCGATCCACATCAAGCTCGTTGACTTCAATATCAAAGACATCGATGCCCGCAAACTTTTTAAAGAGCACCGCCTTGCCTTCCATGACCGGCTTCGCGGCCAACGGACCGATATTGCCCAGTCCCAAGACGGCCGTGCCATTCGTGATCACGGCAACCAGATTGCCGCGCGCGGTATATCGATAGGCATTCACCGGATCCGCAACAATCTCTTCACAGGCCGCTGCGACTCCGGGGGAGTACGCCAGCGCAAGATCGCGCTGGTTCACGAGCTGCTTGGTCGGAGTCACAGAGATCTTTCCTGGACTTCCCTTCTCGTGGTAGTCCAACGCCTGCTTTCGGAATTGCGGGTCCATGAATGGCCTCAAAGGAGAGAGAAGCCGAAATTATCACACGCCTGAACCAGACAAGTGGATGGGGTTTTACCGCGTTTGGGGTGCGATCTTGCCCGGGTTCAGTAGGTACTCCGGATCAAATGCGGCCTTGATCTTCGCGCACAGATCACGGCGGTAACCTTCTGCCTTAAATCGGGTAATCACATTGCTTATCGCGGCTTGTATGTCTTGCAGTCGAGTCGGCTCGAGATCCACCTGACTGATCACGGGTCGCAGATAGAACCCATGTGAGACGGCATGACCACACCACCCCCCCTTTACCCCATGGCGGATGAAGATCTGATCGATCTGAGTAATGAAGTCGGTCACAAGAGGGGTCGGAACAAGGCAGTCGTCCAAGCAGACCTCAACCTTCTCCGCCTCTTGCGCAGCCCCAAGCACTGAAGTAGCCACGCCTGATGAGAGGACCTGCACGATCCCAAGGTCAGCAGCAAGCGTCTCGAGTGCATCAACACGCTGCTGAAGGGTCCGTGCATCGTCGCCGTGAAAGTCAACCGACACCAGGACACGGCCTTTGAGATCGAGATCCCGAAACGCAATTGTTACGGGGGATAGCGCACGAATCTCAGCATGCTGAGTCATCAGATGATTGAGATCAGTAAAGGCCAGCTGTACCTGTGCTCGATGTGCAGGACGTTGCATGAGCCGCAGGGTTACTGACTGAATAGTCGCGAGCGTTCCCTCTGAGCCCGCAAGCAGCTGCGCAAAGTTCACGAGACGCGAGACCGAAGACGTAGACCCTCCTGATGGACCTTGCGGTGACGAGAAGACCGCAAGGTTGTAGCCTCCGCGGTACATTGATCGGTGGCCCCCTGACCCTCGGTTTGTAATGCGATCGCTATCTGCAATCTGAAATAACTGCGGAATAAGTCGATTAAGTCTCGCGTTCGCTAAGACCATCTCGCCACCGTCACCGAACGCCCCAAATTGGGCCCTAGTGCCATCGGCCAAAACGACATCCATCGCATGAACAGCAGCGCCAATCTCCCCATAGCGAAGCGCGCTCAGACCCGCTGCGTTCGTAGCGACCATGCCCCCAAGGGTGCTCTGGACAGCGGCTGGAAATTCCGCAGCAACCCAGACCCCGTGACGCGCTAATGCGTCATTGAGCTCGATTAGCGAGACACCAGGTTCCACCGTCACCCGCATCGTGTCGAGATCTAGCTGAAGCACCGATCGCAGGTGCCGACGGGTATCGATAATCATCGCCTCCCCTACCGACTGACCGGACAGAGACGTTCCAGATCCCCGAGAAATCACGGGCACCTTCAGATCGCGAGCGACCTCCAAAGCGATCCGCTGATCCAGGGAAGACTCCGGCACCGCCACTGCGATTGGGGCTGCCTGATGCCGAGCGGCATCGAACGAGTAAGCCTGCTTGGCTGCGAAGTCCACCAAGACATCACCGCGCATCTCTTGACGAAGACGCGATTCAAGCGGACTGCGAGGAGCTGACGGCTTTAGACCACCGGATAAGAACGCGCGCCGGCTGACCGACTTAGGCGAGTACCCGACCAATTGCAACCGCCAACAACCGATCTCGAATCTGCAAAACGCGCTCGGGGTAATCGGTGGGCTGATCCGCCGCTACGCCGACATAGGCGCGAAGCGCAGCAGGCTCGGAACCGAAACGATCAAGATACTCGCGAAGAATCTGAGCGCCAACCTGCATGTTCACCCAGGGATCTAGCGCCTGGCGCGCACCCCCGAAAGACTTGAGTTTTTCTGCATGGATATTCGGCATGATCTGCATCAGCCCCAAGGCCCCCATCGCGCTCTCCGCGAGGGGATTAAACCCCGACTCAATGGAGATCACAGCGAGCAAAAGATAGGGGTCCAGACGATAGCTCCCGGCTGTCTCAAAACTTGCACCCACCAGCTGTTCCACCGCCCCCATCGCGACGCGATGCCGATTGGCAATCCAACGGGCAACCCGTCGCTGTTCCACCGTCAAGTTTGTCGGAAGTACTGTGTAGACCGAGTTCAATTCCCGTGGTGCCAACGCCTCGGCAGCCAGCCCCGCCCATGCGCCCAGGCGCTCACGCCCAGCCGGGGTGAGCAGGGTCGATAGGGCAAGCAGGCCAATCACGATAAACGTGGTGGTCCGCTGCTTCAGGGATTCCCAGCCCTGCATGACAGTGGGGCTGGTGTGATTGGGATCGGTCATGTCAGTGGCTAGTGTAAGCCCACTTCAGTAGCCCATCCATAGCCATTTTTGACCGACTCGCCTCGGGGTGATTCACCATCGCCACAAATACAACCCATCGGCCCTCCGCAGACCGGACATAGCCCGCCAGCGCCCGAACATCGTTCAGCGTCCCTGTTTTTAGCCAGGCGCGTCCCTCCAGGACACTGTTACGCATGCGATGCCGAACGGTGCCCTCGATCCCCATCATTGGCAGTGTGTTAACCCACGCTTCCGCATCAGACCCAAGCAAGGCATCCGCCAGTAGCCGCGCAAGACTTGCAGCAGAAATCCGCTCCGCTCTACTTAGGCCCGATCCGTTATCCATCACCAGCTCAGGAAAATCCATGCCCCGAGATGCAAGGTACTCGCGAACAATCTTTCGAGAACGGTCTCGTGTCGCTGCCTGACCCTCGTTTGCAGATAGGTTCAGAAATAACTGCCGTGTCATCGGGTTGTTACTCATCTTGTTGATGTCTGAAACCAGCTCAATCAACGGGCGCGGTGACTCCCACTGCACGAGTGTCCGTGCATGACTCGGTGTCGCACCCGATAAGAGATCGACCTTGATCTCACCGCCCACTGACTCCCACGCCGCGCGAAATGCGTTGAAGGCAAATCGTGCGTGGTCAAAGACACTCACATAAAAATCAACCCCATCACACCGCTTTCCCAGCTGTCCCGACACCAGTACCTTGCCGCTGCGATCCATCTGCGCTGAGACCTTCGATCGGAGACAACTGCCCTCAACCAATTGGACGCGCGTCGTCAGATCAGACGCGGATAGGCTCGGCTGGGTCATGACCCGCACCTTTCTGCCCATCTCCGGCCATACCGAAATACGCACCGACTTAAAATTCACCATCGCCGCATGCGGCCCAACGTTGTAGGTGGAATACGGCCGTTGATCGAACTGCCCGGGATCCGTCTCTGGCTCATCAAATCGTGTGCCGTCAACAATCAACTTCCCTTCAATCCGGTCAATCCCAATGGCCCGAAGCCGCCGGGCAATCTCTTCCAGATCCTCCACCACTAGCTTGGGATCCCCACCCCCCTGGAAATAAAGATCGCCCTTTAGTACCCCGCCCTGCAACTGGCCGGTGGTCGCGATCCGAGTCTGATGCCGGTAGTTCGGCCCCAGAATCCCCAGCGCCGCACGCGTGGTCACCAGTTTCATCACCGAGGCCGGGTTAAATGGTCGCTCCACATTCAGGCCCACCCCCTGCACGACGGGGCCCAGCAAGACAATCGGCGGCAGCGGCACGACAGCGACGCTCCATGCAGACTCTGCGAGCCCAGATCCAGCGATCAGCTGCTTCGCCTCTTGGGGAAGAGCCCCGATCTTAAGGGAGGGCGCCGCCTGAGCCGATGGCAACACCGGGTGAAACCCGATCAGTAAAAACAGCAGGAGACGTGCGTTCTTAATCACTTCGTGAGATATTTTGGTCAAACAGGGAATCCAAGCGTTGGGGACATTGTCGCTTCGGAAGCTCATAAACGGAATTAGGGGACTCAGGAACATGGCGTTAGAAAAAAACGAGAACTACTTTGAGCTCACGGACGACTCTGATCGTGCGTCTGCCATTGAAGCCCAGTTCAACGAAGACGCGCTGGAAGAGGCCCGCCGCCGGACCGCGCCGGAAACTAGCCCCGATTTCGATGGCAAGCACTGTATCGAGTGTGGGGAGAAGATCCCCGCCGCTCGCCTGAAGCTGAGCAAGATCCGCTGTATTGAGTGCCAGTCCCTGAAAGAGCAGAAAACCAAGTTCTTCGGCGGCTAGCCCCGCCCCACTCCGATAGCCTAAAAATCAGGGTTAACCCTTAATTTTTCCGGGGTCACCCTTGAAAGAGGCCCTCTTTGACCCTATTATTAGCACTCAAGAGTGGTGAGTGCTAATAACGCCGACCGCTCGAAACCCGTAACTAACCTGTCTTTAACGGAATGGAGCTTTTGGTATGAAACTGCGTCCCTTACACGACCGCCTCGTGGTCAAACGCCTCGACAACGAGCGCAAAACCGCCTCGGGCATCGTGATCCCCGACAACGCCGCTGAGAAGCCCGATCAGGGTGAGGTTCTGGCTGTTGGCAACGGAAAGATCCTCGAAGACGGCAAAGTCCGTGCGCTTGATGTGAAAGTCGGCGACAAGGTGCTCTTCGGCAAGTACTCCGGCCAGACCGTGAAGGTCGACGGCGAGGAACTGCTGGTGCTGCGCGAAGACGACGTGATGGCTGTCATCGCCTAATTTTTTTCTAACGAATTTTTTACGGAGTCCAAAAAATGGCTGCCAAGCAAGTCCTCTTTAGTGATGATGCCCGCCACAAGATGGTGGCAGGTGTAAATATTCTGGCCAATGCGGTCAAGGTCACCCTCGGCCCCAAAGGTCGTAACGTTGTTCTGGAGCGCTCCTTCGGCTCCCCCACCGTGACCAAAGATGGTGTGTCCGGTGCCACAGAAATCGACCTGAAAGACACGTTCGAGACCATGGGCGCAC